>JALZDN010000122.1 GCA_030862525.1 Actinomycetota bacterium
TAGCCTTGAGGTTGCCCAGCCGGAGGGTGTCGTAGTAGCCGGCGATGGCGTTCGGATCACCTTCCAGCTTGCCGACCACCGTGCCGGAATGGATGTGGTCAACACCGGCCAGCCGCATCCACTTGGCGAGCACACGGAAGTTGACCCCGTGGTTCTTCTGCCGGGCGTAAGTGGCATACCCGGCGCGGTGCAGGTGCAGGATGCACCCGTTGGCCCGGGCCCACTTCGCCATGGACTGGATCGCGGTGAAGCCGATGGTGAGGTCGATCATGATGATGACAGTGCCGAGCTCCTTGGCGAAGGTCGCCCGCTCGTACATGTCCTCCATCGTTGCCGCGGTGACGTTGAGGTAGTGGCCCTTGACCTCGCCGGTGGCCGCTGCGGCGCGGTTGACGCCTTCCATGGAGTACAGGTACCGGTCGCGCCAGCGCATGAAGGGCTGGGAGTTGATGTTCTCGTCGTCCTTGGTGAAGTCCAGGCCGCCGCGCAGCGCCTCGTACACGACGCGGCCGTAGTTGCGGGCCGACAGGCCGAGCTTGGGCTTGGTGGTGGCACCGAGCAGCGGCCTACCGAATTTGTCCAGGTATTCCCGCTCCATGATGATCCCGTGGGCGGGGCCTTGGAAGGTCTTGATGTAATGCAGCGGGATGTGCATGTCCTCCAGCCGCAGCGCCTTGAGCGCCTTGAACCCGAACACATTGCCGATGATCGACGAGGTGAGGTTGGCGATCGACCCCTCCTCGAACAGGTCGATGTGGTAGGCGATGTAGGCGATGTACTGGTTCTCAACACCCTGGACAGCGTCTACCCGATAGCACTTCGCCTGGTAGGTGTCGTAGCTAGTGAGCCGGTCGGTCCACACCACGGTCCACGTCGCGGTCGAGGACTCGCCGGCGACTGCGGCGCCCGCTTCCTCTGGCGGGACCCCGGGCTGCGGGGTGATCCGGAACGCGCACAGGACGTCGGTGTCCTTGGGCTGGTAGTCGGGCAACCAGTACCCCATCTCGGCGTAGGGGATCACCCCGGCCGACCAGCGGTCGGTCTTCTTCTCAGATTTGGGGGTTTCGGTGTCAGTCACGCTTCGCCTCCTTGGCGAGTCTTGAGACGACTGTCTGTCCCCCACTGAGCCTGGCGGTAAATAATCACTCTGTCCATCAAGTCTTCACCAACGACTATGTAGCGGTCACTCAGGCTTGCGAGGTGCTTATGACAGAGTCACGTTTGCGCACCCTGGTCGCGTTGGCCGCGACCGGCTCGGTGCGCGGTGCCGCCAGCCGGCTGACGGTCACCGAGTCCGCGGTGTCGGCCTCGATCGGTGCGCTGGCGCGCGAGCTCGGCGTACCCCTGGTAGAGCCGGTCGGCCGGGGGCTGCGGCTGACCCCGTCCGGCACGGTGTACGCCCGCTATGCCCGCCGGGTGCTAGGTCTGCTCGACGAGGGCGCGGCGGCTGCCGTCCAGGAGCTCGACCCCGAGCGGGGCCGGCTGCGGCTGGCCGCGGTCACCACCGCCGGGGAACACCTGCTGCCCGCGCTGCTGGCCGCGTTCCGCCGCCGGCACCCGCGGGTTGCGCTGGCGCTGGAAGTGGCACCCAGCGCGCAGGTGTGGGACCTGGTCGGTGCCCACGAGGTCGACCTGGTGATTGCCGGACGGCCACCCTCGGAGGTTGAGGCGCGGGTGGTGGCCACCAAACCCAATGAGCTGGTGGTCGCGGCGGCGCCCTCGGTGGCCGAGATGTCCGACTGGAGGACGACCCCCTGGCTGCTGCGCGAGGAGGGTTCAGCGACCCGTACAAGGGTGGAGGCCTACCTGAAGTCTCAACATGTCGCACCGCCGCGGCTGGTACTGGGATCCAACGGTGCGGTGGTAGCCGGCGCGGTGGCCGAACTGGGTTACGCGCTGGTCTCCCGGGACGCCGTCGCGGATCTGTTCGCCGACGGAAGGCTGGTGGAGGTGCCCGCTCCCGACACGCCCCTGCGACGGCCGTGGCACGCGGCCGTCGGCGCCTATTCCGGCGCCGCCACCTGGCTGTTCATCCGTCACCTGCGGGCGTCCGGATGGCGTGCACACGGGCCGGCGGACCCCGGGCCCGCTGGAAGGTCCGCTGAAACGTCCACCAGAACGTCCGTCGGGACGTCTACTGGAACATCCTTGGGGATCTCGCTCCCCCCACCCGATCCACCCACTGGGGGAGGTAGGCCACGCCGATCGCGGTCTAGGCTCGACTACGGTGGCGTGGACCAACCCGCCCCGGTGGAGGGAGAGTCATGATCGAGGCGCTGCACGCGACTGCCCAGGCGATGGTGAGCCGACCGCGCGGCATCCTTGCGGCCGACGAGAGCATCGGCACCATGTCCTCCCGGCTGGAGAAGGCAGGGGTTGCCCCTACCGCGGAGAACCGGCGGGCCTACCGCGAGATGCTCCTCACCACCCCGGAGCTGCACCGCGGTATCAGCGGAGTAATCCTGTCCGACGAAACCTTCAACCAGAAACTCTCTGACGGGAACACCTTCCCGCTAGCCATCCACGCGCTCGGCATCCTGCCTGGAATCAAGGTCGATACCGGGGCCAAGCCACTGGCCAACGCTCCCGGAGAGAAGATAACCGAGGGGCTGGACGGCCTTCGGGAGCGGTTGGTCGACTACGCAGCACGGGGTGCCCGCTTTGCCAAGTGGCGCGCTGTGATCACCATCGGCGATGGGACGCCGACCATTCGCGCCTTGCGGGCCAACGCTCACGCGTTGGCCCGCTATGCCGCACTGTGCCAGGAAACGGTCATCGTGCCCATCGTCGAGCCCGAGGTGCTGATGGACGGCGACCACACCATCGACCGCTGCGCCGAGGTCACCTCCGCCACCCTGAAGCTGGTGATGTTCGAGCTGGAAGACGCCGGGATCGATGTCTCAGGCATCGTGCTCAAGCCGAACATGGTGGTGCCGGGCTCGACGTCGGGCCAGCAGGCCAGTCCCGAGGAAGTCGCCGAGCAGACCGTGACCACGCTGATGGGAGTGCTGCCCGAGACGTTGGCCGGCGTGGCGTTCCTGTCCGGCGGTCAGTCTCCGGAGGTGGCCACTGCCAACCTGGCCGCGATGCAGCAGCACGACACTCCGTGGCCGCTGACCTTCTCCTTCGGGCGCGCCCTGGTCGATCCGGCACTGAAGGCCTGGCACGGTGATCCCGCACTGGTCGCCGAGGGCCAGCAGGCGCTCGCTGATCGAGTCAACCCCAACTCAGCTGCGGTGGCCCTGGTGAGTGCGTGACGGTGCTATAACACTGTTGCGAACTCACCAGGCTGTTCCGCGTCAGCGGAACAGGCCTTCGCGCAGCGCAGTTGCTACCGCCGCCGCCCGGTCGGTAACTTCCAGCTTGCGGTAGATACCGCGCACGTGGCTCTTGACCGTCTCCTCGCCGACCACCAGTGCGGTGGCGATCGCGCGGTTGGATGAGCCGGCGACCATCAGCGAGAGCACCTCGCTCTCCCGCTGGGTCAGGCCGAGGTGTGCGCCCGGCCAGAACTCGCCGGCCTTGAGCCGGGCGGCCGACGCCCCGGCCCGGGTGCTGAGCGCAGCGTCAAGGACTACCCCACCGGCGTGCACCCGCTGCAGCTGTTCAATCAGCTCGGGGCCGTCGATCCGCTTGAGCAGGTAGCCCGCCGCGCCGGCGTGCATTGCCTGGAACAGGTACTGCTCGTCGTCATAGACCGTGAGCAGTACGACCTTGCGAGCCGGAAAGTCCTGCAGCAGGGTCCGGCACAGGTCCAGCCCGCTCTCCCCACCCAGCCGGACGTCGGCGAGCACGATGTCAGGGTCCAGCCCGGCCACCACCCGCCGCGCGGTGGTGGCATCCGAGGCCTCTCCGACCACTCGGACCTGCCCGGCGAACCGAGCGAGCATTGCCTTGAGGCCGGTGCGCACCATCTCGTGATCGTCTACCAGCACCACACGCAGCGGCTGGCTGTCCATTCGCTGAGTGTAATCGGCGGATCCCCTCGTCATTCCCTCTAGAAGGGGACGCCGGGCGAGACGGGCTTGCTTACTGTCAGGCACCAGCGCAACGCAGGGGCGCTTCCGGATCGACCCGCCACATCGTGGGTCGCCATCGGTGTCCCAAGAAAGAGGTGGGTCGTGCCCGACAAGTTGATGCGGATGGAGCGCGCCGGGTCCAGCACCGCGCGCCCCGTGATGCTTGCGATTGCCGGGGACAGTGCGGCCGGCAAGACCACACTGACCAAGGGACTGGTGGACGCGCTGGGCGCCGACCGCATCACCTCGCTGTGTGTCGACGATTACCACCGCTATGACCGGCAGGAGCGCAAGGCACTGCCCTTCACGGCGCTGCACCCGGATTGCAACTACGTGCAGATCATGGAGCAGCATTTGCAACTGTTGGCCACTGGCCAGCCGGTGCTCAAGCCGGTCTACAACCACGACACCGGCCAACTCACCCGGCCCGAACTCATCGAGCCCACCGAGTTCGTGATCGTGGAAGGTCTGTTGCCGCTGCTCACCCCACTATCCCGGGCTTGCTTCGACATCACCGTGTACCTCGACCCGCCGGAGCACATCCGTCGGGACTGGAAGGTCAAGCGGGACACCACCAAGCGGGGGTACACACCCGAGCAGGTATTGGCCGAACTTGACAAGCGGGAGCCCGAGTCCCAGGAATTCATCCGGCCACAACGCTCCGCTGCCGACATCGTGGTGCGGTTCGGCCCGTTCGACGTGCGACATGACCCACCGGAGACCCCGCTGTCGGCCGATCTGACCCTGCGCTCGACGATCCGCCATCCTGACCTCACCGGGGTCTTCCGGGAGTCCGATCGGCGGGCCATGCATCTCAAGCTCGTCCGCGACGAGGACGGCAGGCCGGTGGATGCGCTGCATGTGC
>JALZDN010000131.1 GCA_030862525.1 Actinomycetota bacterium
GGCCGGGGGGTGCGGCCGCACAACCCGTGTCATGTTTGGGAACGTGGGATGTCTTTCGCCGGTGTGACCCCTTTCCTCTCAGCCATGAACGGCGTTGTCTGCTGCCCGACGTGCGGCCTGGCAGCAACGGTCGAGGGCAGATTCCGCTTCTAGGGCCCTGCGGGCCCATCGGGCGCCTGCGCATCTCGTGTATCGACGGGCACGGCTGGCTGCTGGTTGCCGACCAAGTCAGAGAGGTCCCGCCTTGGGATGATCTTGACGTGGTGATCAGTCAGTCCGACCACCACATCACAGCGGAGAGGTCACAGTAGGTCCGCCGCTCTCTATGCGTGTATCTCCGTGATTACTAAATTTCCGGACGACGGTCGAGCCGCCCATGCCAGCGTCGCCAGCGCGATCAGCATCCACACCGCCAGGTACGCGAACGCCACCGTCGGTGATGCCACCGTGTACAGCAGTCCGGTCACCGCGCTGGCCGCCACGTTCCCGATTGCCTGCACCGTCGCGAGCAGCCCGAACGCCGAACCGCGGATCTCCGGCGGCGCGAACGCGGCCACCGCGGCGTGCTCGGCGGTCTCTGCGCAGCCGATGCCGACGCCGGCCAGGGCGAATGCCACGCCGAGCAGGACGATCACCGGTCCGGAGACCGCGAAGAGGCCATAGGCCAGCAGAAATGCTATGACACCGGTCGCGGTCACCAGGAGCGGTCCGCGACGGCCCAGCTTGTCGGAGAAGCCGCCGGCCGGGAATGAGGTGATCGTCGCGGCCACGTTGTAGACGACGTACACGGCAATAGCGATCTGCGTCGCGGCGTCCACACCGTGTCCAGAGGTGAGCACGTCGGTGGCGCGGAGGATGAGCAGCGTGGCGGCGACGTTGCCCGCCTCGAAGGCGGTGAAGCCGGCCATCACGCGGCCCAGCTGACCCTTCAGGACCGGCCGGACCTGGAAGCGGAGCTTCTTGCGTCCGGTGACCTTCGGGAGCTTGGCCTGTCGGATCGCGTAGACGATGACGACCGCGGCGAGCAGTCCGGGGATGACCGAGACCACGATCGCGGTCCGGACGCTGAACAGCGACACCAGCCCGAGCGCGAGCAACGGTCCGACGATGGCGCCCAGGTTGTCCATCGTGCGCTCGAATCCGTAGGCGCGCCCGTACACCTCCGCCGGCACCACATCAGCCAGCAAGGCGTTGCGGGCGGGGACTCGAACTCCCCGAGCGGCCCAGGCTGCACCGCGTAGGACGCCGGCCTGCACGACCGACGTTGTCACCCCGATCAGAGCCGACAGGACGGCCGTGGCCGAGTAGCCCCCCGACCGCGACCGTGCGCCGCCGCTGCGGGTCATCGGCCAGCGCCCCACCGACGAATCGGCCCGGACCCGCCAGTCCCTCGGAGATTCCCTCGATCAACCCGAGCGCAGCAGCCGGTGCCCCCAGAGTGGAAGTCACGAAGCTGGCCATCAGTGATGTCGGTACTTCATGCCCGACGTCGGCCAGGAAGCTCGCCGAGCCGATACCACCAACACCGGGCGTCAGCCACGGCCGACGAACTGCGTCCGGTTCCGTCGACTGCTCCCGCATGTTCGGCAGCGAACACGACGATGTCCCGCAATCACAGACTGCAGATACCGGCAATTACCGCGTATGATGATCATTGCGCCGGTCTGTGGTCCTCCTGTTCGGTGCAGGCAGATCACAGCGTGAAGGACACTAAGGTCGGGGACGTGGCGCGGTACCTCGAGATCGGCACTGAGATCGCCCAGCGTGTCCGGTCCGGAGAGCTGCCTGCCGGCACGGAATTGCCCGCGATCCGCCAGACCGCCCGCGAGCACGCCACCACCTCCTCCACCATTGGCCGCGCCTACCGGTATCTGGCCGACGGCGGAGTGGTCACTCTGGCCGATCGACGCCGCGCCAGAGTGGCCACCGACGGAGAGATTGCGGCAGCCCGCTTGCTCGAAGCGGACAGGGTGTTTCGGCTAGCCGGCAGCGACGACCCGGCGTTGCAGATCATGCTCGACCATGCTGGACCGGCCGTAGTCCCCGTCGGGAACCGAGGAAGCTTTGAAGGACTTCGTGCCCTCGCACGAGGCACCGCCGACGGTGCAGCAATTCATCTGCGTCACCACAGCGGCACCTACAACGCGCCGTTCGCCCAGGCCCTGCTCCGTCACCGCCGGCCACACCTTCTCCATCTGTGGCGGCGGGAACAGGGGCTGCTCGTCGCACCCGGTAACCCGCGAGGCGCCACTAGTGTGGCCGCCCTCGCCACGCTGCGGGTCGCCAAACGGGAGGTCGGCGCTGGCACGCGGGTACTACTGGACCAGCTCCTCATCGCTACCGGAATCGCCCCCCACAACGTGGAAGGCCCTGCACTGCACTCCCACCTGGAGATCGCGCTCGCCGTGGCCTCCGGCATTGCAGACGTCGGTTTGGGCGTGCGTGCCGCCGCTAACGGCCTGAACCTAGGTTTCGTACCACTGACCTGGGAGTTCTACGACATCGCGCTCAGCGGGGACGCTCTGGGAGCCGCCAGACCGCTCATCACTGCGCTACGTGACCCCGACGTGCAGGCCTCGATCTCCAAGCTCGGGGGTTACGACCTGGAGCCCGCGGGGACAGTCGAACCGCTCAGCGACAAGAACGAGGGACCGTAGCCCGCTTCGTCACGGTCTCAGCAGGACTTTGACGGCGCCGTCCTGTTTCTTCTGGAACATCTCGTAGGCCTGCGGCGCCTGCTCCAACGGCACGGTGTGGGTGGCGAAGCGTTCTACGCCGAGCGGATCGTCATCGGTGAGCAACGGCAGGATGTCGCCCACCCACCGCTTGACGTTGGCCTGCCCCATCCGCACCTGGATCTGCTTGTCAAAGATCGTCAGCAGCGGAATCGGGTCGGTCATGCCGCCGTACACGCCGCTTACCGAGATAGTGCCGCCCCGGCGCACGATGTCGATCGCCAAGTACAGCGCATTGAGTCGGTCGACACCCACTTGCTGCATGAGCGGCGCAGCCACCGGTTTGGGTAACGCACTGGCCATCAGTTGGCCGATCTTCGCGCTGGGCGATCCGTGGGCCTCCATCCCGACGGCATCGATCACCGCATCCGGCCCACGACCGTTGGTCATCCCGCGGATCACCTCAGCGAGATCATCCTGATGGTCGCGCAGATCCAGCGTCTCGGCACCGTGCAGCCGAGCGCGGGCAAGCCGCTCGGGCACCAGGTCGACACCGATCACCTGTCCCGCGCCCCGATGCCGTGCGATGCGTGCGCACATGTCGCCGATCGGCCCTAGGCCGAGCACCACGACGCTGCCACCAGCCGGGATCGCGGCGTACTCGACTGCCTGCCATGAGGTGGGCAGCACATCGGAGAGATAGACGAATCGCTCGTCGGGCGGCCCCTCGGGTACCGCAATCGGCAACGTGTTGCCGAACGGGACCCGCAGGTATTCAGCCTGGCCGCCGGGCACCTGACCATAAAGCTTGGTGTAGCCGAACAGCGCAGCTCCCATGCCGTGCTCCCGCACCTGGGTCGTCTCGCACTGCGAATGCAGTCCCTGCCCGCACATGAAGCACATTCCGCAGGAGACGTTGAACGGAATCACCACGCGCTGACCAGGGCGAATCTCGGTGACCTCGGTGCCGACCTCCTCGACGATCCCCATCGGTTCGTGCCCGAGAATGTCGCCCTCACTCAGAAAAGGGCCGAGCACCTCGTAAAGGTGCAGGTCAGATCCGCAGAGTCCGGTTGTTGTGATGCGCACGATGGCATCCGTCGCGTGCTCGATCTTCGGGTCGGGAACCGTGTCGACGCGGACGTCGCGCTTGCCGTGCCATGTCACTGCCTTCATTGCTGCTCCTCTGCACCCGAGACAACGGGCTCGGCATTTACGCGGGTGGGGTCGGCCAGGTGTCGACGTGATAGCGGTCGGACGGCGGGTCCTTCGAGCACCGAGCCGTCGATATCGAAGCGCGAACCGTGGCAGGGACAGTCCCAGCTGCGCTCGGCGCCGTTGAAGCGCAGCAAGCACCCCAGGTGAGTGCAACGCAGCGATACGGCGTGCAGGGTGCCGTCCGGTTTCCGGTACGCGCCGACTTTCGCCAGGCCATCGCGGACGACCCGAGCTTCGCCGGCTGGCACGTCAGCGGAGCTGGACACCTCGGCCGGGGTGATCCGGTCAACGACCAGATCCGTTGCGGCCTTCGCATTGATCTTTACTAACCGCGACGCGGACCGCAGCGTGAGCCGGTGCGGGTTGAACCGGTCCGCCCACGGCTGGGGTTGCCTGCCACTGATGAGATCGGCCAGGATCGCCGCAGCCATGGTTCCACCGGTGAGCCCCCACTTCATGAACCCCGAGGCCACGTACACCGCGGGGGACATCGGCGTGTACCGGCCGATGACCGGTAGCTGGTCGTAGGACGTCGGATCCTGCGCGGACCAGCGGTGGCTGATTTCGCTGACTTCCCAGTGCCTCCGCACGAAGTTCTCCAGCCTCCGGAAGCACTGCTCGTCGACACCCCGCGCTCCCGTTGGGTGGCTTTCTCCACCGACGATAAGAAGGTCACCGTAGGTATTCAGCGATCGGGTAGGGCTCCCCGCGTTGATCGACATCCCAATCGGCAACGGGTCCCGCACCGCGGCGGCAATGCAATAGGAGCGGGTCGGTTCAAGCCGCGCGAAGTAGCCACCCCGATCGAAGGCGGGGTAGTGCGTGGCGACGATGACGTGGCCGGCGCTCACCGTTGCGCCGGTGGAGGTTGTCACCTGGCAAGGCGCACCCTCGTGTAGTCGGGTAGCGCGGGTGCCCTCGTAAACGTCGGATCCGGCGCGGCGAATCGCCTCGGCGAGTCCGCGTGCGTACCGCACCGGGTGCAGCGTGATCTGGTCGTCCAGCCGGACCGCCCCAGCCACCGGGAAGGGGAGATCGACGTCGTGAGTCCAACGCACCGGTAGCCCCGCGTTTGCGGCCACCTCGGCTTCGCGTTGGACGGTGGAAAGCTCGCTCTCGTCCGCGGCGACGGTGAGGGCCGGCCGGCGCTGCAGATCACACTCGATTCCCTGCTGGTCGACCAGCGTTGCGACGCGGCGCACCGCCGCCATGCTGCCGGCGGCGTAGTCGGCGGCCGCTTCTTCGCCGTGTGTGCGGTGCAGGGAGGAGTACACCGTGGACTGCAGCGCCGTAATCTTCGCGGTGTTGTTGCCCGTGACACCACCGCCTACCCGATCTGCCTCGATGACGGCGACACGGGCGCCTCGAAGAGCGAGCAGTAATGCCGCGGTTAACCCGGTGATGCCACCACCGAGTACTGCTACATCCACCGTTCGGTCGCCGTCCAACCGTGGATAGCCGTCCGTCGGGATTCCCGCAAGCCACAACGACTGCGTTGCGCTAGTGGTGTGCACGCGCTCCTCCTACCTCCGTACCGGTGCCTGGGCTACCCGGTGACCGGCGGGGCTAATCTTTCGGGGCTGAAATCTCCGCTACCGTCGCCGAGTGCAGGTGGATGCAGCGTTGCTCCTGCACAGCGGGGAAGATCACCGAGTGTAAACGCTCTGGGTACCGGGTATGTGTAGCTCGGCAAATGCAGCGTGCGGCAAACATGGGGCGAAGGAGGAGAAGTGGTGACTCAGGACCAGGGGCAGCCCAGCGGGGCTGACAGCTCGGTAGGACAATTGGTGGAGCGGCTGTCGACCCAGCTGTCGACGTTGGTGCGGGACGAGTTGGCGCTGGCGACTGCCGAGATGAAACGTAAGGGCGCCCAAGCTGGTGTCGGAATCGGGATCGGCAGCGTGGGCGCGGTGGTGGCTTTGCTAGGGCTCGGTGCGCTGGTCGCGGCGGCGGTGCTTGGACTGGCGACTGTGTTGGCCGCGTGGCTGGCTGCACTGCTTGTCGGGATAGTGCTTCTGGTGGTCGCCGGGGCGTTGGCGGCAGCGGGAATCGGGCAGGTACGCAACACGACACCAGTGCCTGAGCAGGCCCTGCAGAGTACGAAGCGCGACATCGAGACAGTGAAGGAGAGCATGCACCGATGAGCGGCAAAAGCGAGCAGGAACTGCAGGAAGAGATTCAGGAACTGCGCGGCGAGCTGGGCGAGACCGTGCAGGCACTGGTGCACAAGGCCGACGTCCCAGCCCGGGCCAAGCAGCGCGGTAATGAGCTGAAGGAAGAAGCCATCGAGCGTGGTAGTGAGCTGCGTGACCAGGCTGTCGAGCGTGGCACCGAGTTGCGCGATCAGGCTGTCGAGCGTAGCAGTGACCTACGTGACCAGGCTGTTGAGCGCGGCACCGAGTTGAAGGAGCGGGTCCTTGAGCGTAGTAATGAGCTGCGCGAGCAGGTCACTGTGCGTGGTAGTGAGCTGCGCGACCAGGCCGTGGAAGCCACCGAGCGGGCCCGCGAGGCTGTCAGCCAAACCCCGAAGGACCGGTGGGTCAAGCTGGCGAGCGTCGGAGCTGCGCTGGTTGCCCTGACCCTCATTCTGCGGAGGGTGCGGAGCCGGTGAGTTCTCGCAACAAGCTGACCTATGAGGCCTTGAGCCTGGCCAGTGGAATCGCCGGTGGTGCGCTGGCTGGCGCTGTAGTCACCCGAATCTGGCGCGCAGTGGCTGGCGAAGACGAAGCGCCCGAACCGACCGCGCTGGACCGCAACATTCGCGAGGTGCTGGTCGCGGGCGCTCTGCAGGGTGTGGTGTTCGGGCTGACTAAAGCTGCCTTGAGTCGACTTACCGCGAGAGGTTACCGGCGCGTGGCCGGGCACGAACTCAGGCGCTGAGCGCCCATGACAGCTGCACTCCCATAACGACGGCTCAACTTCCATCACAGCAGCGTCGCCCCACCTCCACAGGTGGGG
>JALZDN010000006.1 GCA_030862525.1 Actinomycetota bacterium
GTCCAGCTACCGGCCCCCTCCGGGAACCATCCCCGACGCTCCCGGCGTCTACCGCTTCCGTGATCCGAGCGGCCGGGTCAACTACGTCGGCAAGGCCAAGAGCCTGCGCAGCCGGCTGAACTCCTACTTCGCCGACCTCACCCTGCTGCATGCGCGCACCAGGCAGCTGGTCACCACCGCGGCCGCGGTGGAGTGGACCGTGGTGTCCACCGAGGTCGAGGCGCTGCAGCTGGAGTACAACTGGATCAAGGAGTTCGATCCGCGGTTCAACGTCCGGTACCGTGACGACAAGACCTATCCGGTGCTGGCCGTGACGCTGAACGAGGAGTACCCGCGGTTGCACGTCTACCGGGGGCCCCGCCGTCGCGGGGTTCGGTACTTCGGGCCCTACGCGCACGCCTGGGCGATCCGGGAGACCCTGGACCTACTCACCAGAGTGTTCCCGGCCCGGGTGTGCTCGGCCGGCGTGTTCAAGCGGCACGGCCAGATCGGCCGGCCCTGCCTACTGGGTTACATCGATAAATGTTCGGCACCGTGCGTGGGTAACGTCTCCGCCGACCAGCACCGCGCCATTGTCGAGGACTTCTGTGACTTCCTGTCCGGCCGCACCGACAAGATGGTCCGTCGGCTGGAGCGCCAGATGGAGGCCGCGGCTGCCGAGCTGGAGTTCGAACGCGCCGCGCGGCTGCGAGATCACCTCGGGGCGCTGCGCCGGGCGATGGAGAAGCAGGCCGTGGTGCTCGGCGACGGCACCGACGCGGACGTGATCGCGTTCGCGTGTGATCAGCTCGAGGCCGCGGTGCAGGTGTTTCACGTCCGCGGGGGGCGGGTCCGTGGCCAACGTGGCTGGGTGATCGAGAGGATCGAGCAGGTCGACCTGGTCGGCCAGTTCCTGACCCAGTTCTACGGCGAGCAGGCCGCGCTGGCCGGGTCCGCCGATGACGCGACGCAGCCGGTGCCCCGGGAGGTGCTGGTGCCTGAGCTACCCGAGGACGCCGACGCGCTGACCGAATGGCTGTCTGGGCTGCGCGGTGCGCGGGTGGCGCTGCGAGTGCCGCAACGGGGGGACAAGCGGGCGCTGGCCGACACCGTGGCGCGCAACGCCGCCGAGGCCTTCGCCTTGCATAAGTTGCGCCGCGCCGGTGACCTGACCGCCCGCGCGGCGGCGTTGCAGGAGATCCACGAATACCTGGGACTCGACGCGGCGCCGCTGCGCATCGAGTGCATCGACGTCAGCCACGTGCAGGGCAACGACGTGGTGGCCTCTCTGGTGGTCTTCGAGGACGGGCTGGCGCGCAAGTCTGATTACCGGCGCTTCGCGATCCGGGACGCCGCCGGTGAGGGGCGCTCCGACGACGTGGCCAGCATCGCTGAGGTGGTCCGCCGGCGCTTCGCGCGCTACTTGCAGGACAACGACCAGCCGACCGACAGACCCGGCCTGGACCCCGACACCGGGCGTCCCCGCAAGTTCGCCTACCCACCGAACCTGCTCGTCGTGGACGGCGGCCCGGCGCAGGTGGCCGCCGCGGCCCAGGCGCTGTTCGAACTCGGCGTGACGGATGTGGCGATCGCCGGATTGGCCAAGCGACTGGAAGAGGTCTGGCTACCCGGCGAGGCCGACCCGGTGATCCTGCCGCGCAACAGCGAAGGGCTTTACCTACTGCAGCGGGTGCGGGATGAGGCACACCGGTTCGCGATCAGCTACCACCGGCAGAAGCGGTCGGCGCGGATGACCAACTCCGCGCTCGACGATGTCGCCGGGCTCGGCCAGACTCGGCGCACCGCGCTGCTCAAGCACTTCGGCTCGGTTCGCCGCATTCGGGACGCCAGCGTGGAGGAGCTCGCCGAAGTACCCGGGGTCGGTCCAAGCACCGCCCGGGCGGTGCTTTCCGCCCTGGACCCCGAAGAGAAGATAGGCGCCAACGAGAGCAACGGAGCGGCGCCATGACCGGGACTCAGGGCGGCATCGAGGTCACCGTGGTCTCCGGGCTGTCCGGGGCCGGTCGCAGCGCAGCCGCCAAGGTGCTGGAGGATCTGGGCTGGTTCGTGGTGGACAATCTGCCACCCGAGCTGATCGCCACCATGGTCGAGCTCGGCGCGCGCTCGCAGGGCGTGGTGACCCGCATCGCGGTGGTCATGGACGTGCGCAGCCGAGCGTTCACTGACGACCTCGCTGCGGTGATCAAGGATCTGGACGCCCGCGGCTATCGGCCCAAGGTGCTGTACCTGGAAGCCACCGACGCGGTGCTGATCCGTCGCTTCGAGCAGGTCCGGCGCAGCCACCCGCTGCAGGCCCACGGCCGGCTGGCCGACGGGATCGAAGCGGAGCGCGGCCTGCTCGCCCCGCTGCGCGATCAGGCTGACCTGGTGCTGGACACCACTGGGCTGTCGGTGCACCAGCTCCGGGCCAAGATCGAGCACGCGTTCGGTGGGGAAGCCAGCACCCGCACCCGAATCACCGTGGTGTCTTTCGGCTACAAGTACGGGCTGCCGATGGATTCCGACCTCGTGATCGATGTGAGGTTCCTGCCCAATCCATTCTGGATTCCAGAACTACGCGAGTTCACGGGTATGGACACCGACGTCCGCAACTATGTGCTGTCCCAGGACGGCGCCGTGGAGTTCCTGGACCGCTATCTGGAGCTGCTGCGGCTGGTCGGCGGTGGGTACCGGCGGGAAGGCAAGCGCTACCTCACCATCGCGGTGGGCTGCACCGGTGGTAAACACCGCAGTGTGGTCATGTCCGAGGCACTGGCCGCGAGGCTTGGCCAGGAGGACGGAATCACGGTCAAGGTGGTGCACCGGGACATGGGACGCGAGTGACCCGGCCGCTGAAAGCCGTCGCGCTGGGCGGTGGCCACGGACTCTATGCCACGCTGCTGGCACTGCGCACTATCACCGAGGACGTCACCGCGGTGGTCACGGTCGCCGATGACGGTGGCTCGTCGGGGCGGCTGCGTCGGGAGCTGGGACTGCTGCCGCCGGGCGATCTTCGGATGGCGCTGACCGCACTGGCGGCTGCCGACGGCGGTGGGGCGCGCTGGCGGCAGGTGTTCCAGCATCGCTTCGGCGGCAGCGGGGCGCTGGCCGGGCATGCCGTGGGCAACCTGGTGCTGGCCGGGTTGCTGGAGGTGCTCGGTGATCCCGTGACGGTGCTGGACGAGGCCTGCCAGCTGCTGGGGGTGACCGGCCGGGTACTGCCGATGGCTGCCGAGCCACTGGACATCGAGGCCGACGTGGCCGGCCTGGACGGCGATTCTGACGCCCTGCGGCGGATCCGCGGCCAGGTGGCGGTCGCGACAACGCCCGGCCGCGTGCAGCGGGTGTGGCTGCGCCCGGAGCGGCCGCAAGCCTGCGCCGAGGCTGTCCGCGCGGTCGGGGAGGCCGACGTCGTGGTGCTCGGGCCGGGCTCCTGGTTCACCAGCGTGCTACCACACCTGCTGGTCCCCGAGCTGGCCGATGCGCTGGTGGGTACCGTAGCCCGCCGGATAGTGGTGCTCAACCTGGTGCCGCAGCCGGGGGAGACCGCCGGGTTCTCCCCCGAGCAGCACTTGACCGTATTGTCCGGTCATGCCCCGCCAGGGTTCACGGTGCACGCGGTCCTCGCCGATATCGACACGGTCACGGTGCCCGCTCGGTTGCACCGCTGCGCCGAGGGGCTCGGCGGGCACGCGTACCTTGACCGGGTCGCCGACGACGGATCCGCCGATCGACACGATCCGGTGGCACTGGCCGCAGCGCTGCGTCGGATACTGAGATCTACTTACTGAGACCTGCTTGACAGGGTCGAAGCATTGACTACTGAGACCTGAAACGTCGCACCTGCAACGGGAGGAGAAGCGCCGGTGGCCATGACCTCCGCCGTCAAAGACGAGCTGAGCCGGCTGCGGGTGACCAAGACGTGCTGCCGGCGAGCCGAGGTCGCCTCCCTGCTGCGCTTCGCCGGTGGACTGCACATCATCGCCGGGCGCGTCGTGGTGGAGGCCGAGCTGGACACCGGATCCACCGCCCGCAGGCTGCGCCGGGAGGTACACGAGCTCTACGGACACAACTCCGACGTGCACCTGATCACGGCCGGTGGCCTGCGCAAAGGCACCTGTTACGTGGTGCGGGTGGTGCGTGACGGGGAGGGGCTGGCGCGTCAGACCGGCCTGCTGGACCTGCGCGGCCGTCCAGTGCGGGGATTGCCCCCGCAGGTCGTCTCCGGTGGCCTCTGCGATGCCGAGGCGTCGTGGCGCGGTGCGTTCTTGGCGCACGGGTCGCTCACCGAGCCGGGTCGGTCCGCTGCCCTGGAAGTGACCTGCCCCGGGCCGGAGGCGGCGCTGGCTCTGGTCGGGGCGGCCCGTCGGCTCGGCATCCAAGCCAAGGCGCGGGAGGTCCGGGGCGCCGATCGGGTGGTGGTCCGCGACGGGGACGCCATCGGCGCGCTACTCACCCGACTCGGCGCGCACGACTCGGTGTTGGCCTGGGAAGAACGCCGGGTGCGCCGCGAGGTCCGCGCCACCGCCAACCGGCTGGCCAACTTCGATGACGCCAACCTGCGCCGATCCGCCCGCGCGGCGGTGGCCTCAGCGGCGCGGGTCCGCCGAGCCCTGGAGTTGCTCGGCGACGACACACCGAAGCACCTGCTCACTGCGGGCAGGCTGCGACTGGACCACCGGCAGGCCTCGCTGGAGGAGCTGGGCCAGCTCGCCGAGCCGCCGATGACCAAGGACGCGGTGGCGGGCCGGATCCGCCGGCTGCTTGCGATGGCCGACCGCCGAGCCGAGGACCTCGGAGTGTCCGACACCGAGTCCGCGGTCACCCCCGACATGCTCGAGGCGTGACGTTCCCGGGCACCGTGCGGAGTCCTTGTCGGATATCACTCCGATCGCGAACACCCCCGCAGCTCCCCCTCCCGGGGGGCCTGCACGGTGGTATCGGGCCGATAGGGTGGCGGCGAGCCGTGCCGGCCGTGAAGGCTGGCCCGCGTGAGGGCGACTGTATGAGGGAGAGGGCAACGTGACTGTTCGGGTAGGAATCAACGGATTCGGCCGCATCGGGCGGAACTTCTGGCGCGCCGTGCAGTCCGGCGGCCATGACATCGAGGTGGTGGCGTTCAACGACCTCGGTGATATCAAGACCATGGCACACCTGCTCAAGTACGACAGTGTGCTGGGCAGGCTCAAAGAGGACGTGCACGTCACCGACGATGGCATCGCGGTGGGCGGCAAGACCATCAAGGCGCTGGCGGAGCGCGATCCCGGCGCACTGCCGTGGGGCGACTTGGGCGTCGATGTGGTGCTGGAGTCCACCGGCTTCTTCACCAAGGCGACCGACGCCCGCAAGCATATCGACGAGGGCGGCGCCAAGAAAGTGATCATCTCGGCACCGGCCAAGGGTGAGGACCTCACTGTGGTGCTTGGGGTCAACGACTCCAGGCTGGACGATTCGCAGACGATCATCTCCTGCGCCTCCTGCACCACCAACTGCCTGGGTCCGATGGCCAAGGTGCTCAACGATGCCTTCGGTATCGAAAAGGGCTTGATGACCACCATCCACGCCTACACCCAGGACCAGAACCTGCAGGATGCCCCGCACAGCGACCTGCGCAGGGCCCGGGCCGCCGCGATCAACGTCGTGCCGACCTCCACTGGGGCCGCCAAGGCCATCGGGCTGGTGTTGCCAGAGCTCAACGGGAGACTGGACGGCTACGCGCTGCGAGTGCCTGTTCCCACTGGATCGATCACCGACCTGTCCGCTTCGGTCTCCCGCGAGACCAGCGTCGAGGAGGTCAACGAGGCCTTCCGGACCGCCGCCGACGGCCCGCTCAAAGGTATCCTTCGCTACAGCGATGAGCCGATCGTGTCCTCGGACATCATCACCGACCCCGCGTCATGCATTTTCGACTCGCCGCTGACCAAGGTCATCGGTAATCAGGTCAAGATCGTTGGCTGGTACGACAACGAATGGGGCTACTCCAACCGGCTGGCTGATCTGACTGTCCTGGTCGGTTCGCAGCTGTGAGGACGCTCGACGACCTGCTGGGGGAGGGTGTGTCGGGCCGTACCGTGCTGGTTCGAACCGACCTCAATGTGCCGCTCGACGGCGGCCGGATCACCGATGACGGGCGGATCCAGGCCTCGCTGCCCACCTTGCGGGCACTGACCGGTGCTGGTGCCCGCGCGGTGGTGACAGCCCATCTCGGTCGGCCCAAAGGCGCACCCGATCCGGCGTACTCGCTGCGCCCTGTCGCCGTCCGGCTCAGCGAGTTGCTGGGCACGCCGGTGGTGGCGGCGTCCGACGTCGTCGGCGACTCGGCTCATGCGTCGGTGGCCGACCTGGCTGACGGGGAGACCGCGCTGCTGGAAAACATCCGGTTCGATGCGCGGGAGACCTCCAAGGACGCCGCCGAGCGGGGTGCACTGGCCGGCGAGCTCGCCGCGCTGGTCGGTCGCGACGGTGCCTTCGTCTCCGACGGGTTCGGCGTGGTGCATCGCGTGCAGGCCTCGGTCGTCGACGTCGCCGAGCGGTTGCCCGCCTATGCCGGCACGCTGGTGCTCGACGAGTTGACCACCTTGCGGCGGCTCACTGAGGCACCGGACCGTCCGTATGCCGTGGTGCTGGGCGGGTCGAAGGTGTCCGACAAGCTCGCCGTGATCGAGGCGTTGCTGCCGAAGGTGGACGCCCTGCTCGTCGGTGGCGGGATGTGCTTCACCTTCCTGGCAGCCCAAGGCCACCTGGTCGGCAAGTCGCTGCTGGAACAGGACATGGTGGACGTCTGCGCCCGGCTTCTGGCAGCCTCCGGTGACACGATCCGGTTGCCCCGCGACATTGTCGTCGCCGATGAGTTTGCTGCGCACGCGCAGACCCGCACGGTGGCTGCCGGAGACATCCCGGATGGCTGGATGGGTTTGGACATCGGTCCAGAGACGGTTCGCGACTTCGCCGCAGCGCTGGCCGGAGCTGCCACGGTGTTCTGGAACGGCCCGATGGGAGTATTCGAGCTCGCTCCGTTCGCAGCGGGCACTCGAGGCGTTGCGGAGACCATCGCAGATTCGGGCGCGTTCAGCGTCGTCGGTGGCGGTGACTCGGCGGCCGCGGTGCGACTGCTGGGCCTGCCTGAGGACGGGTTCTCGCACATCTCCACCGGCGGTGGCGCGTCTTTGGAGTTCCTCGAGGGCAAGGTCCTGCCCGGCGTCGCGGTACTGGAGGGGTAGGAGTGCCCAGGCAACCGCTGATCGCCGGCAATTGGAAGATGAACCTCAATCACCTCGAGGCCATCGCCTTGGTGCAGAAGCTCGCCTTCGCCCTGCCGGAGAAGTACTTCGCCAAGGTCGAGGTGGCGGTGCTGGTGCCGTTCACCGCGTTGCGCAGTGTGCAGGCCCTCGTCGAGGGGGACAAGCTGCTGGTGGGTTACGGCGCGCAGGACCTGTCTGCGAAGGACGCCGGGGCCTACACCGGCGACGTGTCCGGGCCGATGCTGTCCAAGCTGGACTGTAGCTACGTCATCGTCGGGCATTCTGAGCGGCGCGAACACCACGGTGAGGACGATGGGGTCGTGGCCAGCAAGGTGCGGGCTGCACTGCGCAATGGGTTGATCCCGATCCTCTGTGTGGGGGAGGGCCTCGAAGTCCGGGAGGCCGGTGGGCACCTGGCGCACAGCACCGAGCAACTGCGTGCTGCTCTCAAGGGTCTGTCGGTGGAGCAGGTCCGCACCGTCGTCGTGGCCTACGAACCCATCTGGGCGATCGGTACTGGCCGGGTCGCCACCCCGGCCGACGCGCAGGAGGTGTGCGGCGCGCTGCGGGAGGCTCTGGTGGACAAGTACGGGGCCGCGGTTGCCGACGATGTTCGGGTGCTTTACGGCGGATCGGTCAAATCGAGTAACGTCGCCGACCTGGTCGTCGAGCCCGACATCGACGGTGCCCTGGTGGGGGGCGCCAGCCTGGACGCTGACGAGTTCGCGAAGCTTTGTGCCCTGGCCGCAGGAGGCCCCCTACCGTGACGCCCAGCGGTGCCGAGGAGGTCGGGCCTCGCACCTTCTGCTGGACGGAGTAATCTTGCGAATCAGCCGTTGTCCTACGAGGGTGTGATGAAGTTCTTCCTTCAGATAGTGCTCCTGGTTACCAGCATGGCGCTGATTCTGTTGATCTTGCTGCACCGGAGCCGCGGCGGAGGACTGTCCAGTCTTTTCGGCGGCGGCGTTCAATCGAGCCTGTCCGGGTCGAGCGTTGTGGAGAAGAACCTTGATCGGCTGACGATGTTCGTCAGTGCGGTGTGGGTCATTTCCATCGTGGGTATCGGACTTCTGATCAAGATCGGCTGAACCGCCCGGTTTGCCGGGCGGTTCCGCGAGGTGAGGCGATCGATGGCTAGTGGTAACGCGATCCGCGGTACGCGGGTCGGAGCAGGTCCGATGGGCGAGTCCGAACGGGGAGAGACTGCCCCCCGTCGACGGGTTTCCTACTGGTGCGCGAATGGGCACGAGTCTCGGCCTTCATTCGCGGTCGAGGCCGAGGAACCCGAGGTGTGGGACTGCCCGCGGTGTGGTTTTCCGGCTGGGCGCAATGAGCAGCGACCACCGGATGCACCGCGAAACGAGCCGTACAAGACTCACCTGGCCTACGTGAAGGAGCGCCGCTCCGACGCCGACGGTGAGGCTATCCTCGCCGAGGCGCTGGCCAGACTGAAGGAAGTGCGTGGCAGCTGACGTTGGTGGCCCTTCAAGTACCGCCAACCCGGTTGTTGAGCGTCCTTAACGACGGCCAACATCCCATCCGGGCACGCTGTCCGGATGCATGCGCTGGTGCACAGCTCCTTCTCGTGTGACGACGACCTGTGCGTGCCGATGACTCGCTGGATTCTGTGGACCGACCCAGCGACGCGGGCAGAAGCCGTGTCGCCGCGTGATCATGGAGTCCTGGGGTGGGTCGGTGGTGCCCTCGCCGGTGGACGAGCCCGGTCGCCTCGGTTCGTTGGGGCGCTGCGCTCTCCAACGCGGTGCTGACGCGGTGGGCCGCGAGATGGAGGCGTGTTTCCTACCCGCAGGGGGAAGGTGGCCGCCCGGAGGCCGGCACGCGACCCGTGTGGCATCGACGAGGCACTTGCGGCCAAGAAGACCGCGAGGAGAAGGTTGTCCTGTTCAACTGCTGCGGCCATCGGTTCCTCGACCTGTCCGGTCATGACGACTACCTCCACGCTGGCTGGCCGACGAGCAGGGTTGAGTGAGCTCATGTGTCTGGAGGGACGACACACCGAGCACGGAAAACTGACACGCCGTGCAAGAGCGCGCGACACACCGGGCACAGGAGCACGACACGCCGGGGGTGGGGAGGGTCAGCGGGTGAGGAGTTCGGGGGGGAGTTTCGCGGCGGCAGCACGGTCGAGCAGCCACAGTGTGCGGCGGCGGCCAGTCGCACCCGCAGCCGGCAACTGGACCTCTCCCGCGCCGCTCAGCGCCATCGTCACCGCTGCGGCCTTGTCCGAATCTGAGACAATCAACCACACCTCTGCGGCACACCGAATGGCCGGCAGGGTCAGGGTGATCCGGGTGGGTGGCGGCTTGGGACTGCCCCGCACTCCGATCACCGCGCGTTCGGTTTCATAGACTGCGGGGGAGCCGGGGAACACCGAGGCGACGTGGCCGTCCTCGCCGACGCCGAGACAGCAGATGTCGAACGACGGCGCCGGGCCACGGTCCTCCGGCCGCAGGCTGTGCACCAGCAGGTCTTCGTAGGCCTGCGCGGCAGTGTCCGGATCATCTCCCCAGGGGCCGTCCGAGGCTCCCATCGGGTGGACCCGGGCGGGATCCACCCCGACATGGTCGAGTAGCGCCTCGCGAGCCTGAGTCTCGTTGCGATCCGGATGACCGCTGGGCAAGAACCGCTCGTCGCCCCAATAGATATCCAGTCGCCGCCAGTCCACTGCCGCTGCTGACTGGGTGCTCGCCAGCTGACGCAGCGCCGCGTTCATGATTCCTCCACCGGTCAGCACCAGCGACGCGGACCCCGACGCGGTCTGAATGTCCACGATCCGAGTGATCAGCCGGGCAGCGGCCGCCGCGGCAAGCACCTCCGCGGTGGCATGCACCACCACATCGGGGCGACTCACCGATCGCTCCGGATCTGGGCCAGGCTTTCGTTCAGGGCCTCGTCCGGTTGGCTTCTCTTCGCTGGGACGGTGCGACGGTGAGTGGTGCCGGCCCGGCCGTCCACTTCCGTCAACGCCTCCAGCGCGGCCTGGTAGATCTCGTCCGGATCCAGCCTGCGCAGTTCCTCGGCGAGGCAGTCGCGCACCGGGCGGCGGGTCAATGGCACCCGCCGATCCGGCTGGCCCGGCTGACGCAAGGTGCCTACCTTCCCGTCGGGCCGGTTCAACTCCACCGGACCGCCACGGCGCTGCAGCACCGCCGAGCTGATCCCGCCGCCGGGGCCGCTGACGCGACGCCGGACCGGGACCTGCAAGCGCGACCGCAGCCAGCCGGCGAGCAGATCGGTGGATGGATTGTCCGCACCGCCGGTGACGGTGACCGCCTCGATATCTTCGTAGGGCGGCAGCTCCAGCGCCGCGGCGAGCAGCGCACGCCATGGCGTGAGCCGGGTCCACGCCAGGTCGGTGTCTCCGGCGGTGTAGGAGGTCCGGCGCATCTGCAGCGCCTTGACCGGGTGGCGCTCTGCGGCGGCGTCGGTGATACGGCGCTGCGCCAGCTTTCCGATGGGGTCCTGCGAGGGAACCGCCGGAGCCACCCCCGGCCACCACACGACCACCGGGCAGTCCGGCAGCAGCAGCGGTATCACCACGCTGTCTCCATGATCGGCCAGTGGACCGTAGAGCCGCAGCACCAGGACCTCGGAGGCACCGGCGTCACCACCGACGCGGATCTGCGCATCCAGCCGCGTCGCGGCCCGTTTGAGGCCCCTGGCCACCACCAGCACCCGGCAGGGATGCT
>JALZDN010000008.1 GCA_030862525.1 Actinomycetota bacterium
TCGGTGGCGACGGTCGGTGAGGTCGGGTCGTCGAAACGCTCCTTGACCTCCGCCGCCCAGTGCGCATGCACGTCACCGGTCAGGACCACGGCGTTGCGCCCCGGCAACTCCCGCAGCGCCGCGACGATGCGATCCCGGTTGCCCACATAGCCATCCCAGGCGTCGGGGTTGAACCCGCGCCCCGCGCCGGGGGTGAAGTCGACCTGGGAGAAGAACACCTGCTGACCCAGCACATTCCAACGGGTGCTCGAGGTGCGCAGCCCATCGAGCAGCCAGGACTCCTGCTGCGCGCCGGTGATGGACCGGGTCGGATCGGTCCGCTCGGGACAATCTGAGTTGAACTCGTCGTTGCAGGGTTGGTCACCGCGGTACTGCCGGGTGTCGAGCATATGGAAGCTGGCCAGCCGGCCCCAGTCGACCCTGCGGTACAGGCGCAGGTCGACGCCTTGGGGCGCCGAGGCTCGCCGCAGTGGCATGTTCTCGTAGTAGGCCTGCAAGGCGGCGGCCCGGCGAGCCAGGAAGTCCGGCTGCGGCTCCTCCGGGATCTCGTCGGCCCAGTTGTTGTCCAGCTCGTGGTCGTCCCAGACCACCAGCCACGGCGCGGTCGCGTGCGCTGCCTGCAGGTCCGGGTCGGTCTTGTACTGGGCCTGCCGTTGCCGGTAGTTGGCCAGCGTGACGGTCTCCGGTCCGACATGGTCGCGGACATTGCCCCCGTCGGTCACCTGGTCGTTGGCGGTGTACTCGTACTGGTAGTCCCCCAGGTGCAGCACCAGGTCCGGGTGGTCCTCGGCGAGGCGGCGGTAGGCGGTGAAAAAGCCGTGCTCGTACTGCGAGCAGGACGCAAAACACATCGTCAGCGGCCCGCCGGCGGTGGTGGGCCCGGGGGCGGTGCGGGTCCGGCCGGCGGGAGACAAAAACCCCTGGCTGCGGAACCGGTAGAAGTACTCCCGTCCCGGTGCCAACCCGTCGAGCTCAACGTGCACGCTGTGCGCCGTCTCCGGACGTGCCGTCTGCGTGCCGCGCCGTTGCACCCGGCTGAACTGCTCATCGGAGGCTAGTTCCCACTCCACCTCGACCGGACGCGGCGCCATGCCACCCAGCCCGTCCTCAGCCAGCGGACGCGGCGCGAGCCGGGTCCAAAGCACCACACCGGCAGCATCCGGCTCGCCGGAGGCGACGCCCAGCGTGAACGGGTCCAGCGGGCGTCGGCTGCCGGCGCACCCGGACAGCGCGCCGCTGAAGGCTGCTGTTCCGCACGCTGCGGCGCCGCCGAGCAGCAGGGTTCGTCGACTGATCAATGCGCGGTCCAGGCCGGGCACGCGTCACCTCCTGCTCGCTCGCCGGTTCTAGAGTCGATGGCAACCCCTCACCGGTGACCTGCGCCGGAGTACACAGGTGGCGAGTCGGCCAAGAACCGGTGAACAGTCGGTGCATCGTTTCCGCTGGTAGAGGGCCCGGGATCAGCCCACAGATGTAGCAAACGTCGCGGCGCTACCTCATCTGATGTACGTCGAAGATGATCCGTGGAAGGGATGGCCGGACTCTGCGCGTCCGGCATATTGAACGCCCAGAAGGGCCGCTGCTCGCGCACTGACCTTCACCAACAGATCTGCAATTACCGCCGAAACTGGACACGGTGGCTGGTCAATCAGCGAAGGGGCACCCTGTGGCTACGCTTGCACTATGTCACCGGCAGACGTCGTTGGATCCAGACGGAGACCACTCAGTCGCCGATGTCCAGCCACTGACCAAGCGATTCACGCAATCGATTGAGACAGAATCCCCTAAGAATGTAACCACACCTGCTCATGGCCAGAGCGAGCTCAAGAGCACAGCCGGGGACGACCTTGACGTCCTTGTTGGTGCAGCCCTCAAGGGCGAGCGAGCTGCCGTCGAGGGCCTGCTCCGCCGGATCCGTCCTCTCGTGTTGCGGTACTGCCGCGCCCGTGTCGGCAGCCAGGAGAAGTCGTTCGCGTCAGCGGACGACATAGCTCAAGAGGTGTGTCTCGCGGTCTTCACGGCCCTGCCCAGTTACCGCGACCAGGGCCGACCGTTTCTTGCCTTCGTGTACGGGATCGCCGCACACAAGGTGGCCGACGCCCGCCGGTCAGCGGCGCGCAATCGCGCCGAGCCGGTCCCGGAGATCCCCGACACCTCGGAACCTGTCGACGGTCCGGAGGTGCAGCTGCTACAGGCCGAGGTGGCCGAGCGGATGGCCAGCCTGCTGGACACGTTGTCGAGCAGGCAGCGAGACATTCTCATCCTGCGGGTTGTAGTGGGGCTGTCTGTGGAGGAGACCGCCGAGGTCGTGGGCTCGACTCCCGGCGCCGTCCGGGTGGCGCAGCATCGGGCACTGAATAGGTTGCATACCGTACTGACGTCAAGAGAACGCTCTGATCACGGCAGCAGAGCTCGAGGGCACTCGACGGCAGCGGCCGGCAAGATCACCGAACATCTTCGGTACTTTACCGAGTGGATGGGCGAGGGGGTTCGGCACGAACAAACCGCTGCAGCGACCGCCCGCTAAGTCGCCCCGTCACACTGGACTGATCATGGTGCTGGCGTGTTGGCGGCCGTGGACGTACCCCAGATCATGCAGTTCCGCTACATCAGACGAGGTATCCCAGGAGGGCTTCTACATCTGTGGGATGACTGTGGCCGACCCGCTAAGAAACGGCACTGCCACCTACTACCATGGGTTGCCTTCAGCTGAGTCAAGTGGGACAATAGTGACATATTGTCTAGTCGGGCCTAACGTGCGCTGTCGCCAAGGAGAAATAACACGATGATCGGCCCTGAGACACCTCCCACAAGTGGGGCAGCGAGAAGCGCCCTTGTGCGGTCAGGAGGCGAACGCGCCATGAAGGTGACCGCAGCACTTCTCATGGCCGCTGCCTTCATCCTGACGGGCGCACCTACTGCTACAGCTGCACCAGCGTTCACGGACAATCATCTGCTCTCCAGCTTTGATCCTCCTCCTCCCTGTAGGTTAGATAAGCCTGGCGTCTGCCCCCCCGCTGCAGAGCCAATTGAACAAGCGGCAGTAAATCAAACTCAGGACCATGGTGACGCCGAGGAGACGGTTTCCGGGGAGGCTGACCGTAACGCTGACTAACTGTTACAGTAAGGTAACCCGATGAAGACTCCGGGCTGGATGCGGCAAGGCATCCACATTCCACCGTCAGCAAAACGGGATGCTCTCCTGCTTCCGGCGTTCTTCATCCTCAACTTTTTCTTCTTTTCTGCATGGCTTCATTTCTTTCAGGTGACGACCAATCCATGGTTGATCCTCCTCTGGCTATACGTGCTGCTAATTCTTGTCATTCTAGTCTGGCGAGACAGGGCACCGGTGACAGTCTTCGCCATTCAATGGGTGCTCACCGTGGCTTCCTGGCCGTTCATGACCCTCTTCACTCCTGTTGTAGGTGTTCCGGTTGCGCTGTATGCGGTTTCCGTCCATCGCAACAGGAAGACTTCCCTGCTGGCGTTACTGGCGTCTATCATTCCCATCGGGATCACCTCCTCCGTGGCATTTAGGGCCTACTCTGACCCTACTCAACAACTCTATTCATTCATTCCCAATGTCATAATACTTGTCATCGTGACTGCGGGGGCCTGGGGCCTGGGGCGGGTGACCCGGGCCAGCCAGCAGCATGTCCAACGCCTGGAGGGCGAGCGCGAGACGGTCCGGGAAGCGGTGACGGCGGAGCGAAGTAGAATCGCCCGAGAATTACACGACATTGTTTCCCACGCGGTGACTGCGATCGTCTTGCAGGCTGCCGGGGCAGCGCGGGTGGCCGACACCAACTTCGCCCAGGTCATCCAATCGTTGGCGAACATCGAGACCACCGGCAAACAGGCGATGGCTGAGCTACGACGCCTACTTGGTGTGCTGGAGGCCAGCGAGCCCATTGGCGATCATGATGAAGGCATCGACGATCTCGGGCCGCAACCCGGACTGGCGGATATGACCGCGCTGCTCGCCTCGTTACGTGACACCGGAATGCCGGTCACCGTCCATGTCGAAGGCACCCCACGCGAATTGGACCCGAGTATCGATCTGGCCGCGTACCGGATCGTGCAAGAAGGCCTGACCAACGTTCTCAAACACGGCGGCATGGAGTCCCATCCGCAGCTGCGACTGGTTTGGGAAGCTCGCAGCCTGATCATCCAGATCGACAACGACATCAACATCGCTCAGGCGCGACGTGGGCAGGCGCTATCCGTCGGCCGCGGCCTGATCGGGCTGCGCGCCCGGGCCCACGCGGCCGGTGGGCGCCTGCACGCAGGACCCCATCACAACGGTGGCTACCGGCTGACCGCGGCGCTGCCCCTTGCGGACACCCCGCAGCGGATACTCCTCGACCACCACCAATAGATTCAGCCAAGGCAGCGGGGGTCAAGGAAGGTGTCACCGTGATCCGAGTTGTGGTTGTCGACGACCAGCCGCTGGTACGAGCCGGCATCGCGATGCTCGTCAATGCCGAGGAAGACATCGCTGTCGTCGCCGAGGCCGCCGACGGTCAGGAAGCCCTTACCCAGGTCCGCGCCCAGCGTCCGGATGTGGTCCTGATGGATGTACGGATGCCGGGCACCGACGGCGTCGCCGCCACCCGCGCGGTGATCGATGAGGGTCTGACCGCGCAGAACGGCCAGCTCATCGGAGTTATCATCCTCACGACCTACCACATCGATGAGGCCGTCTATGCCGCACTACGAGCCGGTGCCTCGGGCTTTCTTCTCAAGGATGCCGCGCCCACCGAGATCGTCGCCGCGATCCGCGCGGTAGCCAGCGGCGAGGCGTGGTTGGATCCCGCCGTCACCCGCCGGCTCATCGACGAGTTCAACGCCCGGCCTGAGCCGCACACCCCTACCCCAGCGGAGATGGCCCAGCTGACCCCCCGCGAGCGGGAAGTTCTCACCCTGATGGCCCGAGGCCTGTCCAACGCCGATGTCGCCGTAGAGCTGTTCATCAGTGAAGCCACCGTCAAAACACATCTCGCCCGGGTGATGATGAAACTCGGGGTTCGGGAGAAAGCGCAAGCGGTGGCCGCCGCTTACCAAACCGGGCTCGTCCAGCCGCCGGCCCGGTGACAATTGGCCGAGCTCATCGCTACTCGGCCCGCAGCACCGCACGGACCACCGGCCAGGTGCCGCCGTGCTGCACGAGGACGAGGTCGGCGCGCAGCCCCTCGACGAGCGCGCCCCGGTCGGTGAGTCCGGCGACCCCGGCCGGACCCGAGGTCACCAGGCTGACCGCTTTGGGCAGCGTGGCAATGCCCTGCTGGGCCAGCAGGAACACCGCCGCCAACAGCCCGAAGGGTAGGTAGTCCGAGGCGAGCGCGGTGATCAGCCCGCGCTGCGCCAGATCGTGGGCCGCGACGTTGCCCGAGTGCGAGCTACCGCGCAGCACGTTCGGTGCTCCCATCACCACCGGCATCCCCAGGGAGCGCGCCGCCAGAGCCGCGCCAAGGGCCGTCGGGAACTCAGCCACGGATCCTCCGCGGTCGTGCAGCTCCTCGATCTCCGCGGCCGAGGTGGGGTCGTGACCGACCAGCCGAACCTTCCCGGCCCGGGCCTGCTCGCCCAACCACTGCAGGGCCCGCCCGCGCAGGTGCGCGTCGGCGTCTCGCTCAGCGATCTTGACATCGACCTGGCGGCGGGCCTCGTGCTCGCTGATCCCTTGGGTTCCGGCCAGATAGCGCTCCAAGAACCGGCGGTCGGCGTATTGGCCCTGCCCGGGCGTGTGGTCCTCATGGGACACCAGTGCCGTCTCAGCCACGATGGAAAGTTGCTGCTGTAACGCCTCGAGGCCGGCTTCGCTGCGGACGTCGAGGCGGTGCAGAACCCGATGGTCAACCGGGCCGCTGTGCCGGTCACCGACCAGCGCACACATCTGCAGGGCCGCCTCGACGGACCGGGCGGGCTCGGTAGCGCGCGCCTGCTGAAACGACGCTCCGTGGTAGACGGTCGTGATACCGGCGGCACGCAGCTTGCCCTCGAACGACACCAGCGCGAACTCCCAAGGAACCTCGGCGCCGGGCCGCGGGAGTCGTTCGCGCTCCAGCCCGTCGGAGTGCACGTCGATGAGCCCCGGCAGGCACAACAGTCCGGATCCGTCGACGTCAGCGGGCCCACCACCGTGGCATTCGACGGCGGCGATCCGGCCGCAGCGGACGACGATCTGGACGTTGTCGGCAATCCGGTCCGGGAGTACCGCGGACACGTTGCCGATCACGTAGTCGGCCGGCGGGGTCCGCAGCGGCCAGCGAACCGCCGGTGCGTCCAGTGTGGTCATGCCACCGCTCCGAGCAACTCTGCCGGGCTGCCCTGCCTGGTGATCAGGCCGTCGGTCAGCTGGACGACCCTGGTCGCGAGCCGGCGCATGGCATCGGCGTCGTGGAACACCGCCAGCACGGCCACGCCGTGCTCGGCCAGCGACTCGACGAGCTCCAGTGCGCGTTCCCGGTTCTCCGGGTCCAACGCGGATACCGGCTCGTCGAGCAGCAGCAGCCGGGGTGGGCTGACGGTACCGGCGGCCAGGTTGACGCGCTGGCGCTCGCCACCGGAGAGCACCCCGCAGTCGACGTCCCACAGCGCCTCGTCCAGGGTGAGCCCGCGCAGCGACTCGCCCGCCGCCGCGGCTGCGTCCGCGCGAGACAGACCTCGGCGCCGTGCCGCGGATGCGACCACCTCCAGCGGCCCAGTCCGCGGCGGCGTGGAGAGGAACTGGGAGACGTATCCCAGTTCACGGCCTCGCAACCGGGCCATCGCCCGGTCGGGCAGCGTGGTGAGCTCGACCGGGCCTGCGCCGGCCCGCAGCACTACCGTGCCCCGGTCGGGCAGGTAGCTACGGTGCACGCAGCGCAGCAGGCTCGACTTGCCCGCGCCGCTGGGTCCGGCCAGCGCCACGTGCTCGCCGGCCGAGACGTCGAGATCCACGCCCCGCAGCGAGATGACGGTCCGCCCGTCGACGGTGTGCAGGGTGAAGGTCTTGTGCAGGCCCCTGATCTGCAGAACAGGTTCTGGCATCGCTCACCGCCTGGCGGCGGCGACCAGCCGCTGCGTGCAGGGATGGTGCGGGTCGCGGAACAGTTGGTCGGTGAGGCCTTGCTCGACGACCCGGCCGAGTTGCATGACCAGCGACCGGTCGGTCAGCGCCTCGATGACCCCGAAGTCGTGGCTGACCACCACGGCCGCGACGTCGCGTTCGGCGAGCAACCCACGCAGCAGGTCCAGCACTCCGGCTGCGATCGACGCGTCGAGCCCGGTGGTCGGCTCGTCGAGCAGCAGTACGGCCGGATCGGTGGCGAGTGCCTTAGCGATCTGCACCCGTTGGCGCATCCCACCGGAGAAGGCGCGCACCGGGTCGTCCATCCGGACCAGCGGCACCTCCACCCGATCCAACAGCGCAGCGGCGCGCCGGCGGATGGCGTGGTACTCCCGCCATCCCGCTGCGGTGAGCCGCTCGGCGATGTTGCCGCCTGCGGACACGTTCAGAGCCAGCCCAGCGCTGGGGTCCTGGTGCACAAAACCCACCACGTCGATCCGCAACCGACGCCGCGCGGCGGCCGTCAAGCCGAGCACGTCGGTGCCGCCACCGTCGACGGCGACCAGGCGCACCTGACCGGTGGTGGCGCTCTCCTCGCCCACCAGGCAGCGCAGCACAGTGGACTTGCCGCTGCCCGACTCGCCGATCAACCCGAGCGCCTCGCCCGGCGCCACGTCGAAATCGACGTCCCACGCGGCGACCACCGCACCGGTGGCCGGGCTGATCGAGGTGCCGTGGTCGGGACCGGTGCCGGGAACAGCCGCGGCACCACCGGGCCCGTACACCTTCCCGATCTGTTCCACCCGAAGCGTCCACTCCGGCCCGTCGGCGGGCAACGCACGTTGGCCGGAAGGTGGGATCGGCTTCGGCACAGGCGGTCCGGATCGGACCCGCCGATCGAAGTCCGGCAGCAGGTGCAGTGGCGAGGCCGCGCGGTGCGCCGGGCGGTCGGTGTCGCCGGCCAGCACCCGTTCGCACCATTCGGTGTCACTGCAGGCGAAACGCCCCGCACCGGCGTCGACGAGGAAAGTGTCGTCGGATCCGCACCGTACGCAGCAGGCGCCGCCACTGCCTTCGACCTCGAAGGGTACATCGTCGAAAGCCAGCGGGACCACGTCGGTGTGCGGGGGTACGGCGTAGATGCGCTTCTCTCGGCCGGCGCCGAAGAGATTGAGGTGCGCGCAGCCGTTCAACCGGGGGACGTCCCAGCGCGGGATCGGGGTGGTGGCCATCACGTAGCGGCCGCCGACCAGCACCGGGTAGCCGGTGGAGCGGGTGATCACGCCGTTGCGGACCAGGTCTTCGTACAGGCTCACCCACATCGTCGAGTAGTCCACCTCGGCGTGCATCCGGGCGCACTCGGTGACCGAGCGCTGCACCCCGCGCAACGGTTCGGGCACCGGAACCTGGAGCACGAGAATGTGATCGCAGCCCAGCACCTGCTCGGGCACGCGGTGACGGGTCTGGATGATCGTGGCGCTGCGGCTGTCGGTGGTCTGGTCGCACCCGGCGCTGTCTGCGATCAGCCGCCGCAGGTTGGTGGCGTTGACACCGCCGTCGTCGCCCTGATCGATCACCTTGACGGAGTCCTGCGAGCCGACCAGCGCGAGGGTGACCTGCAGACCTCCGGATCCCCAGCCGCGGGCCACCGGCATCTCCCGGGACCCGAAGGGAACCTGGTAGCCGGGAACGCACACCGCGCTGAGCGCGGCCCGGCGGATCTCGCGCTTGGCGCCCTCGTCGAGGAGCCCCGCTGGAGTCTGCGCGTCGTCGAGTTCGGCCAGCAGTGTTCCGATGGTCTGCGTGGTGGGGGATGCGGTCACCGGCAATCCCTCCCCACCGGCTCGGTCTGGCGGTGCCGCTGTGCGGCGCTGTCCCGCGATGCGACGCTGTCCCGCATCGCCTGTTTGCGCTCGACCATGGAACGGAAGGTCACGTAGTGCGGCAGCTTCAGGTGCTCGAGGAAGCCCCCGGCGTCGAGGCCGTCGGTGGTCAGCAACAGCAGCTGCTCCAGCGGTCCGCTGCGGCCGAAGCGGCGACAGGCGATGTCGAGGTTGGCCATCGCGATGGCCTTGCGCTCGTTGTGCCCGAAGCACATCCCGTAGCCGATGTCGAAACGGGTGCGGTCCTCGTCGACGCCGTCGAGGTCCTCGATCGCCTCGGTCTCGGTGACGCGGAACTCGCCGATGGTCACGGTACCGCCGGTGTGGGGGTGGCGGACCCGCAACGGCAGCCGGCCGTGGCGGACCTCGCCGAGCGTGACCTCGTGGATGTCCCCGTCCGGTCCGAGGATCGACCGGTACCACAGCCCGACCAGGGCGCCGGTCTCCGCCCGGGCCATCGTCGCCAGCACGGCCGACCGTGGCGCGCCCGGCCTCGCGGGCCGGCGGGTGATGTCGAACGGATCGGGGTCGCCTCCGCGGTGGTCCACCAGCAGGCCGGCCTTACGCAGCAGGGCCGAGAATCGTCGGGGATGACGCTGGGTGGGGGTGCGCCGCGGGGCCGACCCGTTGGTGGCGTGCTGGTCGCCCACCGGTTGCGGGGGGCCGGTCGGGCGCTGCAGCAACCTGCCGGTGTAGTCGGTGGTTCGGCCCAGCAGCTGCGGCCCGTCCGGGGTGCGGTGCGCCGGCACGATCCGGCGTAGCACCACCATCTCGTCCGGATCCACCGGCTCGCTGACCGCCAGCCGCGGCAGCGTGGAGCGGTGTGCGCGCACCAGGTGCGCCGCCTCCAGCACATCGCCCTCGGCTTGGCGCAACGCGTCGGCCGCAGTGTCCTCGTGATACAGCCCGGCCTCGCCCATCACCCGGTCGACAGCGAGCCGGAGCCGGTCGGTGATCTGACCGGTCGACACCCACGGCGCCGGAGCCTGGTCGCGTGATCGACGTACCAGGTCTTCGGCGGCCAGGATGGCCTGCAGCCCGCCACGCGCTCCGGAGTAGCCCATCTACCGCGCCGCCTGTTCGATTCGCACACTGCGTGGGATGGCGATCAGTTGCCCGTCCGGAGCGACGAGCAACAGGTCCACCCCTGCGGGGAAGTCGGCGACAGCCTCGGCACGGGCTGCAACCAGGTCCGGTGCGAGCACCGGGGCCACCTCGAGGCAGCCATCCACGCCGGGGCCGGACAGGCGCAGGGCCGGACCGGGCGGCCGTACGTCGGGCACGGCGACGCTGACCAGCGCGCCCGCTTCGGGTGCCTCGGCACCACCCCGGTGCACCGACAGCAGCTGTTCGGTACGCAGACCGTCGAGTGCGGCGACGAGCCGTGCCTGGGCCAGCGGCACGGCCGGTGCCGAGGTGGCCGTGCACACCAAGGTTGACCAGCCGTTCTCGGGACCCAACACGCACACCCCGGTCTCCAGGTCGGCCAGCGCGAGAATGGGCAGCATCGCCGCCGGAAGGGTCCGAAGCGGACGCTGCGGCATCGGGTGGACCGTTCCCGGCCTGGACAAGGCCGCCAGCACCGCGCGGAACACTCGCTGCGCGTCGGCTGGAGCGAGATCGGCCCGCAGTGGCGCGGTCGACGTCGTCATGTCAGCTCCTCGAACTCGACCACGGTCGGCGCGAGCGCGGCCCACTCCGCCGCGTCACGGGCCGCGATGCGTTCCTCGATCCGGCGGCACAGCCGCGCGACCTTGGCAGCACCCCGCCCGCCCGCCTCGGCCCGCGCATCGCACACCGCCGCCGCCAGGACGGCCGCCCGGTCGTCGCCGAGCCGCATCGCCCAACCGCGGATCCCGCCGACGGCGACCTCGGCCCGGACGGCCAGCACATCGCCCAGCAGGAACCGCTGCGCGGCCACCGGTTCGCGAACCTGGGCGGTGACGCAGCCGAGGTCGGGAGCGACGAGCACCTCAGTGCGATCGCCGTCGGCGAGCAATTCGTCGGCCAGCGCGACCAGCTCCGAGGGCTCAGCTGCTGCCAGCAGCGCGGCCCGCTGCTCCCGGTTCACGACTGCTCCCCCGGTTGCCAGTCACCGGTTGACCCCATCTCGACCACCACTCGGACGGCGTCGGCGCGCATCCAGGCGCTGCTGCACATCAGCGGGCGACCACTCGTGGCGTCCCGGCTGAGGCTCTCGACCAACCACACCGGCTGGCGGATGTCCATCTGCAGGCGTTCGAGCAGCTCGGCCGACGGCAGATCCAGACTGACCCGGCACCAGGCGCGCACCGGGGACACCCGGCCCACCTGGCGCAGCACCTCGTCAAGGGACTCGAAAGCGTGCATCGCCAGCTGCAATTCGGCGACCAACTCCACGGGTACCCACTCGTGCGACCACGAGGCCAGCAGGTCATCGATGTAGGACTGGCGAATCAGGCGAAACGCCGGGCTACCCGCGGGGTGGTTCAGCAACGTGGCGGCTTCAGCCGGCAGCGGAAGGCTCTCGATGTCACGCACCACCGAGCGAGGACGGGCGCCGGCGGCAGTGACGGTGCCGTGCCAGGACGGCCTGCGGCGCTGCGAGATCACATAATCGATTCGCCGGTTGACGAAGGTGCCTGCGCCCCGCACCCGGCGAACCAGCAACCGCCGCTGGAGTTCCTGCAGCGCGGCCCGGGCCGAGGCGCGTCCCACCCCGTAGCGGCGGATGATCGCATGCTCGCTGAGCACCCGGTCCCCGGCGGGGCGGTCGACGAGCTCGATCGCGAGCTCGTCGGCGATCTCGAGATAGCGGGTCGTGGTCACAGTCCAACGCTGACGGCTCGGGTTGGCCGGACAACTGCCCGGAAGGCAACGTGCAGGAAAACGTGAGTGAACGCCTGAGCAGCTTGTTCAGCGCTCCATGGGAGATGTCGGTGACGGCTGCCACGATGTGCCCGTGCGCATGTTCGACATCGCGGAGCGACGTGCAAGGCTGGCCCGAAGGCACCGGCTCGCGCTCGGCCACCATGCGCCGGACGTGGTGTCCGCGAGTGACAGCCTGGTGTGCCTGCACGCCACGGACCCCGCGACCGTCTACCTCTCGGCCTGGGCGCGCGTCGACGGGCTCGATACGGCCGACGTCGACAAGGCGTTGTACGACGACCGGTCGCTGGTAAAGCACCTTTGCATGCGCCGTACCCTGTTCGTCTTCAACACCGGCATGCTCGGCGTCATTCAGGCCGCGGTCAGCGAACGTGTCGCCAACCAGGAACGACGGCGGCTCGTCAAGGATGTGGAGAAGGCGGGGCTGTACCCGGACGGCACGGATTGGCTCGCCGAGGCGTCCGCGGCCACACTTGATGAGCTGGACGCCTTGGGCGAGGCGAGCTCGACCGAGCTGCGCGCGGCGGTACCGCTGCTGGGAGGCTCGCTCGTCTACGCGCCAGGCAAGTCTTACGGCGGCAGCGTGCCGATCGCCCCTCGCGTGCTGACCACGCTCTCCGCCGCCGGGAAGATTCTCCGCGGGACGAACCAGGGCTCGTGGAACGTCTCCCGTCCGAGGTGGGTGTCCACTCGACGCTGGCTTAGGACCGAGCCTGAGGTGCCCGCCGAGGTGCAGGCGCGAGCGGATCTGGTACGCCGTTGGCTGTACGCCTTCGGCCCTGCCACCGTGACCGACATCAAGTGGTGGCTGGGCTCGACGATGACCGCGACCCGTACTGCGTTGGCCGACATCGGCGCCGTCGAGGTGGAGCTGCACGGTCAGCCTGGCGTCGCGTTGGCCGACGACCTCGACCCGGTGCAGCCCGTTGCGCCGTGGGCTGCGCTGTTGCCTGGCCTCGACCCGACGACGATGGGCTGGTTCGAGCGCGAGTGGTACCTCGGCGCGCACCGCGCTGCGCTGTTCGACAGCACCGGAAACGGTGGCATGACCGCGTGGTGGGACGGCCGGATCGTGGGCGGGTGGAACCAGACCCCGACCGGCGAGGTATATCTGCAACTGCTCGAAGACATCGGATCCGAGGCCGTGACGGCGCTGGAGTCCCAGGCTGCGCGTCTCACCGAGTGGCTAGGCGGCCTGCGAGTAGCCCCGCGCTTCCCCTCACCGCTGTCGTCCCTCCCTCCACGGGGTACTCCTGACCCCCGACCCGGATCGGGCCGAACGGCAACGCACGTTCTTGCAGGAGACGCTGAATTTCGCTCCGGTACTCGACTACACCCATGAGGTCGCCAACGAACACGCCGCAATGCTCGCCCACGTTCAACGCACCGGAACCCCGCGTGGTCCCCACGATCTGATCATCGCCGCGACCGCACGCACCGCCGACCACATCGTGCTCACCACGGACAGCCGGGCACGCTTCGGCGATTTGCCGGACGTCCATGCCCGCCTCGCCACCGCATGAGTAGGTGCGCCAATCCGTCGACATCCGGCCGCAGGCGTACCCGCACCCGACGAGGTCGGGCGGGCTCTGCCCGCCGAATCAGGACACAACCCGACGCAGCCACAGCGCGAGGATCTCCACGGCGAGCACGGTGGCGAACACCATCAGCATGATGGTGGTGACCACCCCGAATTCCAGAACGCGGGAAGCGTTCAGCAGATAGAAGCCAATCCCACCGGCGCCGACGATCCCCAGCAGCGTCGCCGCCCTGATGTTGACGTCGAGCTGATAGAGAACGTGCGCGACGAAGGCCGGCGCGGCCTGCGGCAGCGTCGCGGCGAAGAACACCTGGGTGCCTGACGCTCCGGTCGCGCGCAGCGCCAGCTGCACCCGGGTGTCGGTCTCCTCCAGGGAATCCGCGACGAGCTTGCCCAGCAGTCCCATTGCGCCGATACCCAGTGCGCAGGCGCCGGCGACCGGTCCGAGCCCAGTGATCACCACCAGCACGATGGCGAGGATCAGCTCCGGGATGCCGCGGACGAACACCACGAAGATCCGAAACACCTTGGCCACCCGCGGTGACGGTGCCACATTGCGCGCCGCCATGGCCCCGACGGGTAGTGCCAGCACCGCGCCGATCAAGGTGCCGGCGAGCGCGATCTTGATCGTCACCAGTAGCTCGTCAAACAGCGCCCCGCCGATGCCACCGGTCTCCGGGGGCCAAAACAGCCCGGTGGTCGTGCCGATGTCCCGCAAGCCGCCGGCGATCTGGTACGGCGAGATCTCCGCCGCCCACACCGAGGCGACGACGATCGCTACCGCCAGCGCGAGGAAACCCGTGCGGCGGATCCGCGCTGCCTCCCACGGCGGTGAGATCCGACCGGGCTCGACAGCCCGGTTGCGGTGCTGCGGCATCCGGTGTGGCCTGCGGCGGTACGCGGTGGGGCCGCCGAGCAACGCCCGCCGGATGGCCCCAGAGATCAGTTCGACCGCGACGCAGAGCAGCACCACGATCAGCGCTAGGGCCATCGCGCGCGGGTAGTCCAACCGGCGCAGCGACTGCGCGATCTCGAACCCGATGCCGCCGACCCCGACGAAGCCGAGCACGACCGAGATCCGAAGATTGATGTCGAACCGGTGCAGCGCGGTGGCGACCAACGCCGGCGCCACCTGCGGCACCACGCCGGTCACCAGTTCCTGCACCCGGCTCGCTCCGGTGGCCCGGATCGCCGTCCGGGGACCCTCGTCGATCTGCTCCACCGAGTCCGCGTAGAGCTTGCCGACCATCCCGACCGAGTGCAGGCCCATAGCGAGCACACCGGTGAGGGCCCCGAGGCCGAAGATCCGGAAGAACACGATCGCGAGGACCACGTCGGGCACTGCTCTGGCGACCACCACCAGCGCGCGGGCGCCATAACGGATAGCCGGGTGTGGCGCGGTGTTGCGCGCTGCGAGCACCGCGATCGGCAGGCTCAGCACCACCGCGAGCAACGTGGCGCAGACGACGATGGCCAGGGTCTCGCCGCACAACCGCACCACCTCACCGGCGGTAGGAAAGTCCAGCGGCCAGGTCCGGGACAGGAAGTCCGTGGCATTGACCACGCTGTCGACGATCGTCGATACATTGATCTTCAACGAGGCGAGCGACCAGAGCCCCGCGACGAGCAGCGCCGCCATGGCCGCACCGGCCACAACGCTGCCGGCCGACGGCGTGGTCAGGGTCCGGCGAGTGTCCCGGTCGGAGTCCGGCCGGGTTGGCGTGCGCAACGCCACGACGGTCAGCCAGTGACGGCGAGCAGCCCGGCCGGATGCGGCGCGACCTGTGTGTACACCGCCATCGCTTCGGTGTGATTCAGCCCGGCCACGGGACGGTCCATCACGACCCGTCCGGCACGCAGCCCCACCAACCGATCACCGATGGACAGCGCCACCTCGACCTGGTGCAGGCTGCACAGCACGGTGAGCCGGTCCTCCCGGCTGATCTTCGCGAGCAACGCCATGATCTGCGCCGACGACTCCGGATCCAGCGAGGCCACCGGCTCGTCGGCGAGCAGGATCTCGGGACCCTGCATCAGCGCTCGGGCGACCGCAACCCGTTGCTGCTGCCCGCCGGAGAGCGTGTCGGCCCGCTGGAACGGTCGTTGCGCGAGGCCGACGCGGTCCAGTTGCTCCAGCGCGGCCTGCCGCACACTGCGGGGATAACCCACCAGCCCGAGCCGAGGTCCGTGTAGCGAGCCGAGCACACCCGTGCAGACGTTCTCCAGCACGGTGAGGCTTCCGACGAGATGGAACTGCTGATGGATGAACCCGATTCGCCGCCGCAGCCGGCGCAGCTCGCCGCCGCTCGCGGTGCCGACATCGGCGCCGAGCACCCGTACCGAGCCGGCGGTGGGCCGCTGCAGGCCATCGACGTGGCGCAGCAGCGTTGACTTACCGGATCCGGACAGGCCGAGCAGCACCACGACCTCACCGGCCCGAACCGTTAAGGACACGTCGTCGAGCGCCTGCACGTGCGGGGGGAACGTCTTGCTCACACCGTCCAAGGTGATGACGGGCTTGGTGTCGTTGGCTCGATCCTGCGAGCAGATCTCGGGTGTCATGGCGTCTCCTATGCGCTGGGCGCTGTCAGGTCTGCGTGCACGACTTGTTCTTGGTGACGTCACAGACCTTGCGGACGCCGTTGTAGAGGGCATCGTCGACAGCCTTGTAACCCCACGAATCCTCGTCACCGAGCTTGCAGTCACCCGAGCAGAACCCGTTGGCTTTGAGGTAGTCGACGTTGGCCTGCTCGGCGATCAGCCTGGTGAGCGTGCTGCGCAGCTCAGGATCAAGGTCATCGGCGATGGCGATCGGTGAGCTGGGTATCGTTTCCGACTTCCACAGCGTGGTGATCTCCCCTGGTTGCAGCGAGCCCTTGTCGATCAGCTGCGAGTCGACCATCGAGTCGTAGGCGAAGCCGGCGTCGCACTGCCCGCTCTTGACCGCCAGCACCGACGCATCGTGCCCGCCGGCGAAAATCGGTTCGATGTCCTTGGTGGGATCGATACCGGCCTCGAGGAGCCCCGCGGTCGGGTAGAGGTAGCCGGAGGTAGAACTCGGGTCGACGAAGCAGACCTTCTTGCCGCGGTAGCCGGCCAGGTCGGTGATCGGCGAGCCCGCCTTCACGATGCCGTAGGACTGGTAGCCGGGTTCCTCGTCGGGACCGTCCACCTGGGCACCCACTGGAGTGACCTGCGCGCCCTGGTTGCGGGCCAGCACGTAGGAGAAGGGTCCGAACTGGGCGATGTCGACCTTGCCCGCCCGCATCCCCTCGATCACCGCGGCGTAGTCGGTCGCGTTCTGAAACTCGATCGTCTTGCCGGTCTCCTTCTCGATCATCGCGATGATCGGGTCGAAACCAGCCTGGAGACTGTCCGACTCCTCGCTCGGCACGGCCGCGAAGACAAAGGTGTCGGGATTTCGGGAGCCGGATCCTGCCCTGTCGTCGGTGCCGCTCTGGCCACAGGCCGATGCGACGAGCAGGGCCGCGGCGCTGACCGCCAGCAGGCCGATGGTTCGCTTCACGGTGGCTCCTCCGGGGCGTGGTGGGGACGGCCCGAGCCTGCGGGCCGCCGACACCGCACCGGAGAAGGCCCTGTGGCGCGACGGTAAATAACAGCCGACGGTTGTCCCGGTCGGACCGGACAAACAACTCCTAACCGCAGCAAAGCCGAAATTGGCAGGACGGATCACCGGGGGCGGCCACCAACCGTGAAGTCGAGTTCGCGCAAGCGAGAGCAGCGGGCTCACCGGCGTTCATCCGTCCGCCGCCCCGGGCCGCTGGACTGACCACCGGCTCAAGGAGGCGGATCCATGGACGTACGCACGCGGCTGCGCAACGACCTGATGGCCACGGTCGACTTGCCCTACGGAAGCGAGGCGGTGGACCAGCTGACCCACGCCCTGCAGACGGGAACGCTCGCGGCCCGGTCCGGGGCGCGCCCGAAGCTGGTCGCCGCCGCGCTGCTACACGACATCGGACGGTCGCCGGCGGTGGCCGATGAGTTGCCCGACGTGCCGCACGAGCGGATCGGCGCCTCCTACTGCCGTCGCCACCTCGGTCATGAGGTGGGTTGGCTCGTCGGCGCGCACGTGCTGGCCAAGCGCGCCTTGGTCACCACCGAGCCCGGCTACGTCGACCGGCTCTCCCCGGCGTCCGTGCGCAGCCTCGCGGTGCAGGGCGGACCCGCCGACAAGGCCGAGGTAGCGCGGTTCCTGTGCCATCCGCTGGCATCCGAGGCGATCGCGCTGCGCCGGTGGGACGACACGGCCAAGCATCCCGGAGCTAGCACCCTGCCCCTCGATGCGCTGCTCGACACCGCGATGCTCGCCGTCTGGTGAGCCCTCATGGCGCGTCGTCGGTCTAACGGTGTTGTTCTACCGCAGCGGCGGCGAATGCACCGACTCGGGCGCGACCGTTCCGACGGGCAGGTATTTACCCAGTGGTGGCGGGTGCCGTGCAGTTGAGCGTCACGCAGCACGAGGTGGCCGATGGCCCTCCGGGACAGGTCACTGTAGTCCAGCAGCGCGCCGGTCAATCTAGATCGGGGTGTTTGCCATCCTCCTGGCGGCGGTCGAGCAGCAGTTCACTGATCACACGCTGCGCCGCCAGCCGGACCTGCTTCTCCTGGTCGGCAGTCCTTTCACCTGTGGGTTCCCATGGGTGCGTTCACCGGTGCGCTTTCCACGTAATCGGGGTGGTCGAAAGGACGGCGCAGATATGAGCACAACACGTCGAGCACCGTCAGGACGTAGGACGACCGGCTCCGCGCCAGACCGGCCAACGCGTGCACCGCACCAACCCGCACCTGGTCGGCGTCGTGGCCGAGAAGCTCGACCGCACGGGCGAACCGCTCGTCGGCCGCCCGCTGCCAAGCCTGCTCGTTGCTACGCCGCTCCAGGTCGTGGCGAGACTCCTCCACTCTGCGCCGGCGGTCGTTGAGCCACAGGGCGTACAGGGCGACCGCCTCTCCCCCATTGTGCTGGGTCCTCCCTTCGTCCTCACTCAGCCCCTTTGTCTCACTCAGCGCAGTGGACGCCCTCTAAGGTGGGTATGTGCCGATGCCGGCCCGAACCGCCCCTACGCCGACACGTCGACGACTGTGACCACGCAGGCGTCGACCGTTCGCGAGCTGCCCGACGCGCTGCGCGACGGTGAGCAGTTCGCCGCGAAGCTGGCCGGTCGCCGGCCGGCCGTGTTTCTCGACTACGACGGGGTGTTGACCCCGATCGTCGATCGGCCGCAGGACGCAGTCATGTCCGGCGGCATGCGGGAGGCAGTCCAGGCCCTGGCGCAGCGTTGCTCGGTGTGCGTGGTCAGCGGTCGGGACCGAGCCGTCGTGCAGCAGCTGATGGGTGTCGACAACCTCGTGGTGGCGGGTAGCCACGGCTTCGACATCTGGAGTCCGCGCCACGGCACCATTGCCCACGATGCCGCGACCGGCTTCGAAGGCCTGATCGCCGAGGTCACCGACCGGCTCCACGCCGAGGTCGAATCGATCCCGGGTGCGGTGGTCGAGCCGAAGCTGGCGTCGGTCGCGGTCCACTACCGGCGCGCTGATCCGGAACACCACGCCAAGGTCACCACGGTGGTGGACGAGCTGCTGGACGAGTACTCCGGGCGGTTGAAGGTCACCCCCGGGAAAATGGTGTACGAGCTGCAGCCGAAGATTGACTGGCACAAGGGCAAGGCCGTCTTGCACCTGCTGCAGACGCTGCATCTCGACGCCGACGATGTCGTGCCGCTGTACCTCGGGGACGACATCACCGACGAGGACGCCTTCCGGGCGCTGACCGGACGGGGTGTCGGCATCATCGTCGGCCATCCAGACGATCCGGAGGTGGCGGACCGGACCACCGCCGCCGACTTCGTCCTGGAATCCACCGTTGAGGTGGAGCAATTCCTCAACACGCTCGCTCCCCTCAGCCAAGGCTGACGCGCAACGTTCGGGAAGGCACCCGTGCCGGACTTCACACTCTCTTACGAGGACTTCGACCCCGCGCAAGAAGGCCTGCGCGAGGCTCTGACCTCGACCGGCAACGGTTACTTCGCCACCAGGGGAGCGGCCGAGTGGGAGGACGCGAACGCCGTCCATTACCCGGGTACGTACGCCCACGGCTGCTTCAACCGGGAGACGACCATCCTCGGCGGTCGCCCGGTCCTCAACGAGGACCTGGTCAACCTGCCCAACTGGTTGCTGTTGAAGCTGAGAATCGAGGGCGAGGAGGCGATCCGGCTCGACAACGTCGAGGTGCTCTCCTATCGCCACTCCTACGACATCCGCAACGCCGTGGTGGCGCGCGAGGTGCGGTTCCGCGATCGCGCCGGCCGCGAGACGACCCTGCGCAGCCGTCGCTTCGTGAGCATGGCCAACAGCCACTTGGCCGGTATCGAGTGGATGGTGACCTCAAACAATTGGTCCGGCCGGGTGGAGGTGATCTCGGGGCTCGATGGTCGCATGACGAACCACATGGTGGCCCGCTATCGCGAGCTCGAGGGGCGTCACCTCAACCCGTGGTCTCCGCGCACGTTCGGTCCGGAGATCATCGCGCTGAAGGTGCAGACCCGGCAGTCGAACATCTACATCGCCGAAGCCGCGCGCACTCGCGTCTACGGCATCCTTTCCGGCGGGGGCGCGGGTGACTGCCCGCTGGAGGTTGCACGCAGCCTTTATCAGATGGAGGACTACATCCAGCAGGTCCTCGCCTTCGACGTCGAACAGGACCGCCCGGTGCGCGTGGAAAAGATGATCTCGCTGTTCACGTCCCATGACAACGCGATCGCCGAAACTCTGGTCGCCGCCGGAAAGAACGTCGCGCGTTACCCGGACTTCGCCGCGGCGTTGGCCGAACACGAGTCGGCGTGGACCGAACTGTGGGACGTCGGTGACATCCAGCTGTCCCGCGAGCCCCGCGTGCAGTTGCTGCTGCGCTTCCACGCCTGCCATGTGCTGCAGGTGTGCTCGCGGCACACTGCCCGGCACGACGCGGGCGTTCCGGCTCGGGGGCTCAATGGTGAGGCCTACCGCGGGCACGTGTTCTGGGACGAGCTCTACGTCTACCCCTACCTCAACTTCCGGCTGCCCGAGATCACCCGCGGCCTGTTGATGTACCGCTACCGCCGCCTCGCCGAGGCCCGGGCCGCGGCGCGGGAGGCCGGCTACCGGGGTGCGATGTTCCCGTGGCAGAGCGGTAGCGACGGTTCCGAAGAGACGCAGGTCGTGCACCTCAACCCGCTGTCCGGGCAGTGGCACCCCGACCACAGCCACAACCAGCGCCACGTCAACGCGGCGATCTTCTACAACGTCTGGCAGTACTACCAGGCCACCGACGACCTGACGTTCCTGCGCGACTACGGCGCCGAGCTCATGCTCGAGATCGCCCGCTTCTGGGCATCGATCGCGCACTACAACCCCGAGCGCGACCGATTCGAGATCCACGGGGTGATGGGGCCCGACGAGTTCCACGAGCGCTATCCCGGCGCCGAGGAAGATGGGCTGCGCAACAACGCCTACACCAACCTGATGGTGGCATGGATCGCCGCCACCGCCCCGCGGGTGCTCGATCTGTTGCCGAGGAGCCGTCGCGCCGCACTGCGGGTCCGCCTCGGGCTGACCGACGACGAGCTGCGCACGTGGGGCGAGATGAGCCGCAAGATGTTCATCCCGTTCCATGCAGACCGCATCATCAGCCAGTTCGAGGGCTACGCCGATCTCGAGGAGCTGGACTGGGAGCATTACCGCGCCGAGCACCCCAACATCGGGCGCCTGGACCGCATCCTCAAGGCCGCGGGCGACGACCCCAACCGCTACCAGCTAGCCAAGCAGGCCGACACGGTGATGCTGTTCTTCCTGTTCTCCGACGAGGAACTTCGCGAACTGCTCGAAAGACTCGGGTATGACTATGACCCCGACCTCCCGCGGCGAACCATCGACTACTACGACCAGCGCACCTCCCACGGCTCAACCCTGAGCCTGGTCACGCACGCCGCCGTGCTCGGCGACCTGGACCCGGAGAGCTCGTGGAAACGCTTCCTCATCGCGCTGGAAAGCGACGTAGGTGACGTGCAGGGTGGCACCACCAAGGAGGGCATCCACATGGGTGTCATGTCCGGCACACTGGATCTCCTGCAGCGCGGTTACGTCGGCGCCACCGTGCGCGACGGGGTCCTGCACTTCGACCCGACGCTCACCGACCGGCTCGACGGCCTCACGTTCCCGATGCAGTTCCGCGGTACGGCGATCCGGATCAGTATCTCCGGCGATGAGCTGACGGTGCACGTCCTGGATGACGGCTTCAGCCGGCCCGTCCGAATCGGTATCGGCGACGAGGTCCGTGAGCTGGCCGCCGGTGAGAAGTGGATAGCGCCGCTGCACCGGCGGTGTGACCTTCCGGGCGATTATCCGGAGGACTCAGACCGCACCGGAGAAGGGAGCGATCGTGCCGACACGAGGCTTTGAGGGAGCGATCTTCGATGTGGACGGCGTGCTGGTCGACTCCCCGCACGAGCGGGCGTGGAAGGACTCGCTGCGTGAGCTGATGGAGAACGACTGGGCCGACGTCGCCGAGCAGACCTCGTGGTCCGACGAGCGCTTCACACCGCAGGTCTACCAGCAGGTGATATCGGGCAAGCCTCGAATGAGCGGAGCGCTGGCGGGCCTGGAGTATTTCGGGGTTCCCGACACCGCCGAGCGGGCGGAGGTCTACGCCGCCAACAAGCAAACCATGGTGATCAAACTCATCGAGGCCGGCGACTTCGAGGCTTACCCCGACGCGCTGCGTTTCCTGCTGGCCGTGCGCGATGCGGGAATCCCGATAGCCGCGGCGTCGTCGTCGAAAAACGCTGGACTTTTCCTTCGCCAGATCCGGCTCGACACCTTCGCCGCGGAGCGGGGACTGCACTACGACTTCTTGCGGCCGGAGCTGAGCCTGCTGGACTTCTTCGACGTCGACATCTCCGGACGGGACTTCGCCCAGGGCAAACCGCATCCGGAGATCTTCCTGACCGCAGCCGCCGAGCTCGGCGTCGCCCCGGAGCACTGCTTTGTCGTGGAGGACGCAGCCAGCGGCGTGCAGGCAGCCAAGGCCGGCGGCATGGCGGCGTTAGGGCTGGCCCGAGCCGACGACGAGGAAATCCTTGCGGCCGCGGACGCCGATCTTGTCGTCACGTCGCTGGATGTGGTCGACGTCGCGGGCCTGGGCGAGCATCAGCTGCGGTTGCGGACCTAGGTAGTCGACTGACGTCTGCCGCTCCGCTCGCCGGGCACGTATGTTCCCTACAAATGGTGAGACGGGCACTGCTCGGAAAGGTGGTACCAGCCGCTCACGCGTCGCCCTCTTACTTTTGCTTCGTGGCCTCAACGAGGAGGACTCCATGACAAAGGTGATCGGTAACGAGGTGGCCGCGTTGCGACCGACCCACGGAAAAGGGCCGCATGCGGACGACCCTGTGTTCGACGCACCGGGCACGGGATCGTGGGAGCTGGAGTCAACGCACTATCAGAGACCGATCGCCAGGTTCGCCGCGGCGGCATTCACGGCCGACTTCCCGCGAGCAGTCGCTGAGGGCACAGCACGCTACGGGCTGCTGCTCGACCACCCCAGGCCGGCGATCGTCAACGGGTTCATGTACGTCCAGCCCGCAATGTTCGGCACCGACAGGCCCAATGGGCCCGCCACCGAAGCCGCGATGCAGGCCCGGATCGCGACGTCGGTTCGTGCTTTCGAGGAGAAGCTCTGGCGCCAGGATCTCGACCAGTGGGACAGCGTCGACAAGCCCGCGGCGATCGCCGAGCACCGCACCATCCAGGCCGTCAATCCCACCGCCCTGTCCAACGAGGAGCTGGTCGTGCATCTGCGCCGATGTCGCGACCACGTTGAGGCGATGGTGTACCTGCACCACAAATACACGGTGCCCGCGACTCTCCCGATCGGTGACTTCCTCGCCGGCGCGCAGGAGTGGACCGGCGCCGCCGTGGGCGAGCTGCTGGAGCTGCTGCGCGGGACCTCGCCGATCTCTACTGGGTTCGCGGTCGCCGAGCTGGACGCCCTGGCCCGATCGATCGGTGCCAGCGGGTCCGCACAGCAGGTCCTGCGCGCGGCGGCCCCGCCTGCTGAGATTCTCGACGCGCTGGCTTCCGATCCCGATGCCGGCGCGGACACGCGGGACTACCTCGACGCGGTCCGCTTCCGGTCCATCGGCTACGACGTCGGCGATCTGACCGCCGGCGAGATGCCTGAGCTGCTCGTCGAGGCGATCCGCGCGGCCGTCACCGGAGCCGCAGCAGCACCACAGGATGACGCCAAGCTCGCGGAGATCAAGGCGCGGGTGCCTGCCCAGCACGTCGCAGAGTTCGAGGAGCGGCTCGCCGAGGCACGGCTGATCAACCGCCTGCGCGACGAGCGCGGCGTATACGCCGACGGCTGGGGAATCGGGCTGGCGCGGCGGGCGTTGCTGGAGGCCGGCCGCCGGCTGCACAGCGCAGGCAAGCTGGCCGATCCCGTGCACGCCGTCGACATGGAAGCCGCTGAGCTGGCGGCTCTGCTGCGTGGCGAGCCAGACCCCACCGCCGAGGAGGTGGCCCAGCGCTACCGCTGGCGCACGTCGCGGACGATCGAGGACGCCCCGCCGTTGTTGGGGCCGAGCCCTGCCCCGCCGCCGCCTCTGGAATCTCTTCCACCCGGCGCCCGCCGCGGCGCCCGGGCGATGGGCGCCGCCATGGCCAACCTCTTCCAGGTGCCCGACACGGAGAACACTGACACCGTGCTCCACGGCTTGGCCGTCAACGCTGGAACATACGAGGGCCGGGCGCGGGTCGTCGACGTCGACACCGACTTCGCGAGTATCAAGCACGGCGACGTCCTGGTCACCCGCATGACGTCGCCGTACTTCAACGTCGTGCTTCCGCTGCTGGGGGCGATTGTGACCGACCGTGGTGGTCAACTGTGCCACGCCGCGATCGTCGCCCGCGAGTACGGCATCCCCGGGATCGTCGGCACGCGTGCGGCCACCCGGATGATTCCCGACGGGGCGCGGGTACGAGTCGACGGGAGAACGGGCGAAGTCACGCTGCTGCGATGAGGGCCAGATGATCCGGACGCTGGCCGATGCCACGGACCCGGCCGCGTTCGGCGGCAAGGCTGTCCAGCTCGGCGCGGCGATCCGCGCGGGGCTCCCAGTGCCAGCAGGCTTCGCGCTCTCGTCCGACCATGTCAAGGCGACGGCCTGCGGCAATCCAGCCGCGCTGGCAGAGCTGGCATTATGCGTGGGCAGCACGCCCTGCGCAGTTCGGTCCAGTGCGATTGGCGAGGACTCCGACGCGGCCAGCTTCGCGGGAACCCACCTGAGCGTGCTCGGGGTGCGCGGCTTCAGGGCAGTTGTCCAGGCCGTCCGAAAGGTTCACGCTTCAGGTCGGGACCCGGGTGCGCACGCCTATCGTGCGCGGCTCGGGCTCGAGCGGACCTGCCGCATGGCGGTGGTGGTTCAGGAGCTGGTGGACGCCGACGTGGCGGGCGTCCTGTTCACCAGGAACCCGATCACGAAAGCGGCGGAGCGGGTGATCGAAGCGAGCTGGGGGCTGGGCGAGGCCGTCGTCTCAGGCCTGGTAACGCCGGACCAGTACCGGCTGGCCCCCACCGGGCGGCTCTTGAAGCTCAGTGTCGGGGAGAAGGATCTGCAACTCCGGCGCAGCGGCTGCGGTGGTACGGAGCAGGTACCAGTCCCGCCTGAGTTGATCTCTGCGCCGTGCCTGGACGACGGGGAACTTGCTGCGCTGCATGCGCTCGCCGCGGCGTGTGACCGCGTGTTCGATTCGCCGGACCATGACATCGAGTTCGCATTCCGGGGCGGTGCAGTGTTTCTGCTGCAGCGACGACCGATCACCAGTGGCTGAGGGCACCGTGCGCGGCCTCGGAGCGGCGTTGTTGGCCGCGTCGCTCATGCCGCTCAACTCAACCATGATCGCGGTGGCGTTGCCGGACATCGCACGCGACTTCAGACACTCCCCCGGCACCGTGACGCAGGCACTGGTGTCGAGCTACCTCATCGCGGCGGTCGTCCTGCAGAGCCCGGGAGGCAAGCTCGGCGACCGGCTCGGGCACTGGCGGGTGTTCGCCTTCGGCCAGCTGCTGATCGCGACGGGCGCCGTGCTGGGCTTCACTGCGCCGACCCTGGGCGTGCTGGCGCTGTCCCGGGTGCTGATGGCAGCCGGTGGTGCGGTAATCGTACCGGCGACGGTGGCCCTGATGCGCATCGAGCTGCTGCCGCAGCGCAGGGGCCGGGCGTTCGGCACGTATGGAGCGGTCATGTCGCTCGCCGCCGGGATCGGGCCGGTGGTCGGCGGTGAGCTGGTCCGGGCGGTCGGGTGGCCGAGCATTTTCCTGGCTAACCTCCCGGTGCTCGCGCTATCAGCGATACTGGCGGCGACGGTCAAGCATGCGCCGGTGGCGGTGGACCGCGCCGCGCCCCCGCCGTTCGACTGGATTGGCACCGGCCTGCTCACCGCGATGCTGACGTCGCTCGTGCTGGGCCTGCAGACCACCGGGGCCGGCTCGATAGTGCTCGTCGGTACCTGCCTCGCGCTGCTCGTGCCGTTCGCGTGGCGAGAACGGCGCGCGGGGGATCCGGTCGTCGCGTTCTCACTGTTCAGATCCCGGCCGTTCGCGGCGGGCAGCCTGCTGGTGGCGCTGCAGAACCTGGTGATGTACACGCTGCTGTTCGAGCTTCCGCTGGTCCTCGCGGCGCTGCTGTCCGTGGACGCCGCGGCCGCTGGCCGGTTGTTGATCTTCATGATGTTGGCGATGTTGGTCACCTCACTGGTGGCCGGCCGGTTGACGGACCGGTTCGGGTCACGGCCTGTCGCAATCGCCGGTTCGCTGATCTGCCTGACAGGCCTGGGCGTGCTGGCTGCCGGCAACCTCTCGACGGTCGGCCCGGTGCAGTGGGCGCTGGCAGTCCTCGGAATCGGGATCGGGCTCGTCACCCCAGCGGCTCAGAACGCCGCGCTCAGCGCGGTGTCCAGGGAACGCAGCGGCATGGCCGCCGGGGCCAGCTCGACGATGCGCTATCTCGGCGGCATCACCGGCGTCGCCATCCTCGGCCGCCTACTCGACCTCAGCGGCGACCGTGGCGACATCATCAGCGAGCATCGCACCATGCTCGCAGTGTTCGCCGCGACGCTGCTGGTGGGGTTGGCATGCGCAGCGCTGCTTCCGGGCCGGCGCCCGACTTCTTCCGAGTTGCCCGCCGCTGGCCGCGTGCCCATATCGGATGGGACGCATGACTCGGCGTGAGACGGTGTGACTTCGCACGCATGTCGCGGCGGCATGATTCTAAGCTCCTCGCATGGCGCGATACTTCGATGTGCATCCGGTCGACCCGCAACGGCGCGCGATCGGCCAGGTGGTCGAGCTGGTCCGCGACGGTGGGCTCATCGCCTACCCCACCGACTCCTGCTTCGCGCTGGGATGCCAGCTTGGCAACTCCGAGGGCCTGCACCGGATCCGCGAGATCCGCGACCTCGACGACAAGCACCACTTCACCCTGATGTGCTGCGACTTCGCCCAGCTCGGCCAGTTCGTCCACCTCAACAACCCGGTGTTCCGGCTGATCAAGGCCTCGACCCCGGGCAGCTACACGTTCATCCTGCCCGCGACCAAGGAAGTCCCGCGCGGGTTGCTGCGTCCGAAGAAGAAGACTGTCGGTGTACGGATCCCGCAGCACGCCGTCGCACAGGCACTGCTCGCCGAGCTGCAGCAGCCGCTGCTGTCGTCCACGCTGCTGCTGCCGGATGAGCCTGAACCGCTGACCCAGGGCTGGGAGATCAAGGAGCGGCTCGACCACGCGGTCGACGCGGTCGTCGACTCCGGCGACTGCGGCACCGAGCCGACGACCGTGATCGACCTCTGCGGATCCGAACCTGAGATCGTGCGCCGGGGCGCCGGCGATCCGTCCCCGTTCGAGTAACCCTCGCTGCTATAGGCGGATAAGTACCCGATTATCCGTGGCGCGGGAGCCCGCGCTCTGTTCGGAAGTCTGCCGAATTTGTAGAAGTCGGGCAGCTGGAGCCCGACGTAGCACCGCTTTCTGTCGGTGCTGCGTCCTAGAATTGGGGCATGTCGACGGCGCCGGTGTGCCCACCAGTGTGGCAGGGCAGTGATGCCGAATTGCTCGCCGAGCTGGGCGATTTGGAAACTCGGTTGCATTCCACCTGGGCGCAGATGTTGTCGGTCGTTGCCGAAATCGATTCCCGGGATACGGCCGCTGCGGTGGGATACCCCACGACGGTGGAGCTGGTGCGGGCGGTCGCGCGGGTGTCGCGGGGTGAGGCGCGGGCCCGGATCGCCGCTGCCGCCGACGTGCTACCCGGGCGGGGATTGGGCGGGGCACCGGTGGCGCCGCGGCTAGCGCACACTGCCGCGGCGGTGGCTGAGCATGCGATCGGCGCTGCGGACGTCGCGGTGATCCGCTCGGTGCTGGCGCGCATACCCCCGCACATCGACGAGCAGAAGCGGTCTGAGGTGGAGGCCGAGTTGGCCCGCCACGCCCGCACGTTGGATGCCGGGCAGTTGGCGGTGTTGGGTAAGCGGATCCTGGCTTACCTCGATCAGGACGGCCCACGCCCCAAAGACACTCCCGAGACTCGTCGGCGGTTGAGCTTCCACGACCGCGACGGTGGCTACGAGCTGGCCGGATGGCTCGATCGGGAGGCCGCCGAGATCGTCCGCTCAGCACTGAGCCCGCTGGCCGCACCCCGCCCGACTACCGACGTCGAGGTCGACCTGCGAGATGCCGCGCAGCGTGACGCCGACGCCCTGGTCGAGCTCGCCCAGCGCGCTTTGGGCAGCGGTGAACTGCCCACCGAGGGCGGGGAACGCCCGCAGGTCGTGGTGACGGTGAGCCTGCCGGTGCTGCAGGGCCGGATCGGTTCGGCGTCACTGGCGCTGGGCGGTCCGATCAACGCCGACATCATCCGCCGCATCGCCTGCGACGCCCACATCATCCCGGTGGTACTGGGTGCCCGAGGTGAGCCGCTAGACGTCGGACGCGCCAGCCATACAGTACCGACCGCGATCCGCCGCGCAGTGATTGTCCGGGATCGCGGATGTGCGTTTCCGGGCTGTTCTGCACCAGCCCGCTGGTGCGACATTCATCATGTGACCCATTGGGCCGACGGCGGACCGACCAGCGTCGAAAACTGCGTGGCGCTCTGCGGCCGGCACCATCGACTCATCCACCATTCCGACTGGCGAATAGAGATAGCCGACGGTATTCCAAAATTTCATCCACCACCGTGGCTGGGTGGACCTCCACGCCGCAACCCCCTCCACATCGGCCCCGATCTGATTCGAATCCGCCAGTAGTGGCAGACTGCTGCGCTCACGTGCACCATAGGTCAAGGGGAACACGGTTGAGTAGCGACGATCAATGGTCCGGCGCCGCCCGTGACACCGGCAACCTCCTGAATGGCACGCCGCTGGGCGCCCTGGTTAGCAGCAACGCAGGCTTCTCAATCGACCATGAGCGCGTCCCGCAAGCCATCGCCGACCTCGAACACGCCGCGGAGTTCTTCAAGGACCGGGCGAAGGTAGCTGAAGGCCTGGCGAACATCCTCGCTCCCGGAACTGACGGGGTCAGCCTGAACGCGGTGGGCCAGATCGGCAAGTGGGCGTCGGACAGCGGCGAGAACAACCTGGCGACCACCTTGACCGCGGGTGCGAAGCAGCTTGAAGGTCTGGCGCAGAAGTTACGCGAGGACCTGCTGACCTACCTGCAGGTCGAGGAGCTAAACATCCCGCAGCCCAGCCCGGGGCTACCACTATGAGAATCCGCTTGCCGGCGAGCATGATCGCGGTCGGCTCGGTAATCCTGTTGGCGGGTTGTGGCGCTGGCACGAACCCGCCACCGGACGCCGTCCAAGCGAGCCCCACCCAGGCGATGGGCCCAATCCCGCCAGTGAAGAACCCACGCGATGTCGCGACCATGCTGCGCCGGCCGTGTGACTTGCTAACCGCCCAGCAGGTAACCGAATTCGAGCTTGACCTCCCGCCGAAACAACTGGACGGCCTTCTTGGGACCCTACGCTGCAAGTGGACGAGCACCACTCGCGACCAGCAGATAGTTCGAACGGTCGATGTCAGCATGTTCACTGACAATCTGACTTTGGAGGCCGTCTACAACAGACGGCAAAGCTTCCCCTTCTTCGAGCTCATGGAGATTGCCGGTTATCCCGCCATCGTTACAAGGACGAATTCGGACATCCCCAGTTGCAACATCGACATCAAGCCGGCAGAGCAGCAAAGCGTCTCGGTGAGCTACGAGGCGAAGGAGTTCAACAACAACCCGCAGCAGTCGTGTGAGGTGGCCAAGCAGGTCGCTGCGGCCGTGGTGCTGAATGTGCCGCTGAAGAGCTGATACGGGCGGAGTCCAGCGAGCCCCGCCTCCGGCACCACGGCCCCGGCAACATCGAGGTGCGAAGGTGGCAACTTGAGCGAAAAGTTGCCGTGGTGGCACCTCTGCACGCTGCAACAGTCCTACTCCAGAGAGTTACGCAGCCTTATATCGGGTTGCCTCCCCGCTTCGGCGTACCATGGTGTCGCGGACCGCGGCCTCTCCAGGATCAGCGGGTTGAAGGCGCGCTGCTTCGGACCACCGGTTCGAGCTGGTGATCCTCGATGCGTCCTCCTGGGGTCACCGGACAGCTTTGCGGTCCTGCCAGGCCCGGCCGTCGGCGGGCAAGGAAAGCTCCGGGCAACGTCGGCCTAGGGTATGATCGATACAATCATTCCATAACTTCAATCGCCCTATCGACAGTGTTGATCAACGACGAGCGCATTCAGACATGGGGAGGGTGGCCAATGAGGCGTAAGAAGATTGATAAGGCCGCCGTTCTGCGAAATCTGCAGACGATCGAGAATGACGATTACGATGGCTTTGTGCTTTTAGTACAAGCCGCACGAAACAGAAGTGCTGCGTTCGATCCGGACCTGCCCGTTTGGGACAGGGCTCAGCATATGGGCATCATCGTGGACTGCAATCGTAGCGGTGTTCCGGAATTTGATGAAGTAATGCGAGACTTTGTGCGGGACAGGAATAACGTGGACGGCTCGGACAAGCGTCCCTTCGTCAAGGGCAGACACTGAGGAGGGCAAGCCCCGCCGTTCGCCTCCACCCACCGGCTCACCCGACATGCCGCCCTGGCGGCGCCCGGGTGTCGTGCTTCTACGATGTCCGCGACGTCTGCGCGGACACGAAATAGGGGTACGAGACGGATGAACTGGTCGAGGCCGGCCTGCGCGATGGTTCGGCCATGACCGCTCCGCTGGAGGGCTCCGGCTTGCCAGCCCACCCGCAACCCGAGGCTGTCACCGAGGGAATGGGCGCGGCGATCCAAAGCCGTTCACTTGGTCAGATCGCCTGGCTGCGCCTCAAGCGTGACAAGGTCGCCCTGGCCGGTGGTGGCGTCGTCGCGGGTCTCATCCTGGTGGCGATCTTCGCGCCGGTGATCGTCGCGGTGTTCGGGCATCCGCCGCTGGAGTTCCACTACGAGAAGGTCGACCCCGATCTGCAGGTGGCCATCGGCAACTTCGGCGGTATCAGCCCGGATTTCCTCTTCGGCGTCGAGCCGGTCAACGGGCGCGACGTGTTCAGCCGCGTCGTTTACGGCTCGCGCATCTCGCTGCTCATCGCGTTCCTCGCGACGCTGCTGTCGGTGCTGCTCGGCACCGTGATGGGCGTCATCGCGGGGTACTTCGGCGGCTGGGTCGACACTCTGATCAGCCGGACGATGGACGTGTTCTTGGCGTTCCCACTGCTTCTGTTCGCGATCGCGCTGGCCGGTGTGGTGCCGGACCGGGCGTTCGGCCTGGAGGGCGACACCCTGCGGATCGCGCTGATGGTGTTCATCATCGGGTTCTTCAACTGGCCCTACATCGGCCGGATCATCCGCGGGCAGGCGCTGTCACTGCGCGAACGCGAGTTCGTCGACGCCGCGCGCAGCCTCGGCGCCCGCAGTCCGCGGATCCTGTTCACCGAGATGCTGCCCAACCTGGCCGCGCCGATCCTCATCTACTCGACGCTGCTGATCCCGACCAACATCTTGTTCGAAGCGGCACTGTCCTTCCTCGGCGTCGGCGTCCGGCCGCCAACCCCGACCTGGGGCGGGATGCTGTCCGAGGCCACGCACTGGTTCCAGATCGCGCCGAACTTCATGCTGTTCCCCGGGCTGGCGATCTTCATCACGGTGCTGGCCTTCAACCTGTTCGGCGATGGTCTGCGCGACGCGCTGGATCCGCGGTCGCGATGAACTCCCGCCCCGAAGACCCGACGAAGGGTGACACGAGATGAGAACGAGTCGCCGAGCTGGGCTCGGTGCGGCCGCCACGCTGATGCTGGCTGCCGCGCTGGTGCTGGCCGCGTGCGGCGGGCCGACGTCCGGCGGCGGCACCGCTGGCGGCGGCGCCTCCGGTGGAATCCATAATCCCTCGGACGCGACGGGCGGCACCCTGCGGTTCGCGAACTCCGGAGACTGGGACTCCCTCGATCCGGCCGACACGTACTACGCCTACACCTTCAACTTCATCCGGAACTACGGACGGGCCCTGTTGATGTTCAAGCCAGCACCGGGCCAGCAGGGCGCCACGCTGGTGCCCGACCTCGCCGAGTCGCTGGGCCGCTCCAGCGACGGCGCCAAGACCTGGACCTACACCCTGCGCCAGGGCGTCAAGTTCGAGGATGGCACGCCCGTCAGCAGCAAGGACGTCAAGTACGCCGTCGAACGGTCGCTGGACAAGGCCACCTTCCCCAATGGGCCGACATACTTCAACGACGTCCTCGACCGGCAGGGCTACACCAGCCCGTACTCCGATCCCGATCCGAACAAGCTCGGCCTGAAGGCGATCGAAACCCCGGACGACCGGACGATCGTGTTCCGGCTCAACAAGGCGTTCAGCGGTTTCGACTACCTCGCGCAGCTACCGGCCACCATGCCGGTGCCACAGGCGAAGGACACCGGGTCGAAATACAAGGAGCACGTCGTCTCGACCGGCCCGTACATGTTCGAGACCAACGAACTGGGCAAGGGTTTCACGATGGTCCGCAACCCCCACTGGGACCCGGCCACCGACCCGAACCGCCGGGCGCTGCCCGACCGGATCACGGTCGACCTGAACGTCAACGCCGATGACATCGACAATCGGCTCATCTCCGGTGATCTGGACGTCTCGATCGAGGGCGCCGGTGTCGGACCGTCGGCGCAAGGCCGGATCCTCGCCGACCAGAGCCTGCGCGCGAACACCGACTCCGCGCTCGTCGCCCGGCTGTGGTTTACCGCACTCAACTCCGACGTCGCACCGCTGGACAACATCCACTGCCGTAAAGCGGTGCTGTATGCCGCCGACCGGACCGGTTACCAGCGCGCCTACGGTGGAGCGACGGGCGGCGAGATCGCCACGAACATCCTGCCGCCGGTAATTGCGGGCGCGGAAAGGTTCGACCTCTACCCGTCGCCGAACAACACGGGCGACCTCGCCAAGGCCCGCGACGAGCTTGCCCAGTGCGGCCAACCCGACGGCTTCACCACCGGCATCTCCTACCGCGCCGAGCGACCCAAGGAGAAGGCCACCGCCGAGGCACTGCAGCAGTCACTGGCGCGGGCCGGGATCAACCTGGAGATCAAGCCGTACCCGCTGACCGACTACGGGCGCCTGTACGCCGGCAAGCCGGACTTCGCGAAGTCCAACGGTCTCGGCTTGATGGTCTACGGCTGGGGCGCGGACTGGCCCGACGGCTACGGGTTCCTCGCCCAGCTCGTCGACAGCCGGGTCATCCGGGCCACCGGCGGCAACACCAACCTGGGGATCAAGGACCCGGCGATCGACCAGCTACTCGACCAGGCACTGGTGACCACCGACACCGCGGCGCGGGAGCAGATCTGGGTCGGCATCGACCGGAAGGTGATGGAGAACGCGTTCGCCTTGCCCGGCATCTGGGCCAAAGGCCTGCTGTACCGGCCGCCGAACCTGACCAACGTGTTCATCACCGACGGATTCCAGATGTATGACTACCTGGCGTTGGGCACCACGCGGAAGTAGGTCCACGCCGATGGGCATCTACATCGTTCGACGGATGGTCGCGGCGGTGATCCTGCTGCTGATCGTCACCGCGGCGACGTTCGCGGTCTTCTTCCTGGTGCCTCGCTTGGCCGGGGCCACGCCGGAAGATCTCGCCTCACGCTACGTCGGCCGGACCGCCTCGCCGGAGGTGATCCGGGAGATCGCGGAGAAGCTCGGATTCACCGACCCGATCTGGGTTCAGTACGGCCGGTTCCTCAAGGGCCTGGTTCTCGGCGCGGACTACAGCACGGGCCCGACCACGGTGCACTGCCCGGCACCGTGCTTCGGGTACTCCTTCCTCACCCAGAATCCGGTGCTGCCCGACCTGCTCAACCGGCTGCCGGTGACGATGTCGCTCGCCGCCGGTGGGGCGCTGATCTGGCTGGTCGCGGGCGTGTCCACCGGTGTGGTGTCCGCGCTGCGACGGGGCAGTATCTTCGACCGCGCCGCGATGGGCGTCGCCTTGGCCGGTGTCTCGCTGCCGATCTTCTTCACCGGACTGCTGGCGTTGTCGATCTTCAGCTATGGGCTGGGTATCACGGCTCCGGGCGGCAGCTACGTCCCCATCCAGGAGAACCCGTTGCGCTGGGCATACAACCTGATCCTGCCGTGGATCACGCTGGCGTTCCTCTACGCCGCCGGCTACGCGCGGCTGACCAGGGCGAGCATGCTCGACACGATGGGCGAGGACTTCATTCGCACCGCCCGCGCCAAGGGGCTCCCGGAGCGCACCGTGGTGCTCAAGCACGGGCTGCGGGCGGGGCTCACCCCGATCCTGACCATCTTCGGGCTGGATCTCGGATTGCTCCTCGGCGGCGCGATCCTGACCGAGAGCACCTACTCGCTGCCCGGTATCGGCAAGTACTCGGTGGACGCCGTGGTCAACAACGACCTGCCGAAGGTACTCGGGGTAGTACTGGTCGGCAGCATCTTCATCATCGTGGCCAATCTCGTCGTGGACCTGCTCTACGCCGTGGTCGACCCGAGGGTGCGGTACTGATGAGCCCGTTGCTCGACGTGCGTAATCTACGGGTGCACTTCCCCACCTCCGACGGCGTGGTCAAAGCCGTGGACGGGCTGTCGCTGCAGCTGGACCGCGGCCGCCGGCTGGGGATCGTCGGGGAATCAGGCTCAGGCAAGAGCGTGACCAGCTTGTCGATCATGGGTCTGCACCAACCGGGCACCGCGCGGATCTCCGGCGAGATCTGGCTCGGGGGCCAAGAGCTGGTCTCGGCCGATCCGGAGCAGGTCCGCAAGCTGCGCGGCCGGAGCATGGCGATGATCTTCCAAGATCCGTTGTCGGCACTGCACCCGTACTACCCGGTGGGTCGCCAGATCGTCGAGGCGTACCGGCTGCACCACGACGCCAGCTTGCAGGCCGCGCGCAGCCGCGCCGTGGAGCTACTCGACCGGGTCGGCATCCCGCAGGCGCGCTCGCGCGTCGACGACTACCCGCACCAGTTCTCCGGCGGCATGCGGCAACGCGTGATGATCGCTATGGCGCTGTCGTGCAATCCCAAGCTGCTCATCGCCGATGAGCCGACCACCGCGTTGGACGTCACCATCCAGGCGCAGATTCTCGATCTCATGCGCACGCTGCGGATGGAGCGGGACACCGGAGTCATCCTCGTCACCCACTCGATGGGCGTGGTGGCTGGTATGGCCGATCGCATCCAGGTCATGTACGCGGGACACATCGTCGAAACGGCATCGACCGAAGAGATCTTTGCCAATCCACGCCATCCCTACACGGTCGGTCTGCTCAAGTCGATCCCGCGCCTGGACGCTACTCGCAAGGAAAAGCTCGAGCCGATTCGAGGATTGCCACCTGACCTGATCGATCTGCCCGATATGTGCCCCTTCGTGCCGCGTTGCAACTATGCACGCGAGAAGTGCGAACAGAAAAACCCGCCCCTGCTCGAGGTCAATCCGGGTCACTGGTCAGCGTGCTGGTTCTGGGAAGAGGTGAGCAAGGAGTCCGACCAGGACCTCGTGGCCCTGCGCCATGGCCACCCGCCGCCCTCAAGCATTGAGGACTTCAGCCTAGAGACGGTGATACCGGGTGCTCACGGGGTGGCCGATCCCAACAATCCGCTCGTTCCCGGCAC
>JALZDN010000033.1 GCA_030862525.1 Actinomycetota bacterium
TGGTGAGAGCGGAGCCGACGCGGGGACTCGAACCCCGAACCTTCCGCTTACAAGGCGGATGCTCTGCCAGTTGAGCTACGCCGGCGTGTGCAGCTCATGGTAGGCGCACCGACCGAAAAGATCTTCAACAGGCAGGTGACGGTCCACGCCGCTAGTCTCAATGGACGACGGCGTGGACGAGGGAGGCCAACCCGTGACCGAGGGCACGAGTACCCCCACCACCGAGGCGGATTTCGTGGTGGTCGCGAATCGGCTGCCAGTGGACCTGGAATCGCTGCCCGACGGCTCGCAGCGGTGGCGGTCCAGTCCGGGCGGCTTGGTCGCCGCGCTGGATCCGTTTCTCCGCTCCCGCCACGGTGCCTGGGTCGGCTGGCCGGGTGTGCCCGACGTGGAGGTGGAGCCCTTTGTCGACGGCGACATCACCTTGCATCCGGTGACGCTGTCCAGCCACGACATCACCGACTACTACGAGGGCTTCTCCAACGCAACGCTGTGGCCGCTCTACCACGATGTGGTGGCTCCCCCCGCATTTCATCGAACATGGTGGGAGGCCTACGTCGGGGTCAACGCACGATTCGCCGCGGCCACTGCCAAGAGTGCCAGCGAGGGGGCGACGGTATGGGTACAGGACTACCAACTGCAGCTGGTGCCCCGAATGCTCCGGGAACTGCGCCCAGACCTGCGGATCGGATTCTTCCTGCACATCCCGTTCCCGCCGGTGGAGCTGTTCATGCAACTGCCCTGGCGCACCGAACTGGTCCATGGCCTGCTCGGCGCTGACCTGGTCGGATTCCACCTGCCCGGAGGTGCGCAGAATTTCTTGTACCTGGCGCGCAAGCTGGCCGGGATGTCGGTGACGAGAGGTGCGGTCGGGATTCGCACCAGGCCCGGCCAGGTGGACGTCGGTGACCGTACCGTTCGGGTCGGTGCCTTCCCAATCTCCATCGACTCGGCCACGCTGGACCGGCTGGCCCGCAGCAAGCCGGTGCGCCGCCGCGCCGCAGAGATCCGCGACGAGCTGGGCAACCCGGCGACCGTGCTACTGGGGGTGGACCGGCTGGATTACACCAAGGGCATCGATGTGCGGTTGCGCGCGCTGCGGGAGCTCTATGCGGAAGGCCAGATATCGGTGGACGACGTCATCATGGTGCAGCTGGCGACCCCGTCACGCGAGCGGGTGGAGCACTACCAGCGGATGCGCAACGACATCGAACAGGCGGTCGGCGGGATCAACGGTGAGTTCGGCCGGGTTGGCCACCCTGCGGTGCACTATCTCCACCAGTCGATCTCCCGCAGCGAGCTGGTCGCGTTCTTCGTGGCTGCCGATGTCATGATCGTCACACCGCTGCGGGACGGGATGAACCTGGTGGCCAAGGAGTACGTGGCCTGCCGGACCGACCTGAGCGGCACCCTGGTGTTGTCGGAGTTCGCCGGTGCGGCGGCCGAGTTGACTAGCGCGTTCCTGGTCAATCCACACGACCTTGACGGCATCAAACATGCCATCCACCAGGCCATCAATGTCGACCACGAGGTAGGCCGTAAGCGGATGCGGGCGCTGCGCCGGCAGGTGATGGCCTACGACGTCGAGCGCTGGGCGCGCTCGTTCCTCGACGCCCTCAGCGGAGCTTGATCCATCCCTGACCCGCCTGCGTCATTATTCTCACTGTGCGATCTGGCGACGCTTTCACGGGTGTCGTAACACTGTTACGCACTCACGATCCTTGAGTTCCGCAGGGACTGTTCACACCGCCGGGTGACACTCTATAGTGGTTACGATAACGGTTTCCATTATATGATCGAGCCTCGGCGAGGATTTCCCATGACTCTGCGGATCCGCTGGCTCGCGGTGGCGCCCATCAGTACCGTTGCCATCGCTGTCCTGCTCGGAGTGGCGGCCTGTGGCTCGACGGACCAACAGCCCAGCGGGAACGACCGGCTCACCGTGGTGACCTCGACCGATGTGTGGGGCAGTGTCGCGCGCGCCGTCGCAGGTGACGCGGCAGAGGTGGACTCGATCATTGACGACCCCTCCGCTGACCCACACTCCTACGAGAGCACGCCGGCCGACGCGGCCGAGGTAACCAACGCCGACCTGATTGTGTTCAACGGCGGCGGTTACGACGAGTTCATGCCTGAAATCCTCCAGTCGGTCGGCAACAAGACCACCATCGAGGCGTTCTCCCTGGAGCAGAAGCCAGCCGACGGCTCATCGGTGAACGAGCACGTCTGGTACGACCTGCCGGTGGTGCAGGAGGTGGCGCAGCAGGTTGCGGAAGAGCTGGGCCAGCTGGACCCCGGGCAGGCGCAGCAGTTCACCGCGCGGGCCCAAGCCTTTCGGACGGAGATCGACGGCCTGGCAGGCAAGCTGTCGAGCATCGCTGCCTCCCACGGTGGTCAACGGGTCGCTATGACCGAACCGTTGGCCCAGTATCTGATCACGGCAGGCGGGTTGGTCGACGCTACCCCGCCTGAATTCCTCGAAGCCGTCGAGGAGGAAACGGATCCGCCCGCGGCTGCCTTCGCCGCTACCAAGGAGCTGTTCACCCAGCGGCAGGTGCAGGTGCTGATTTACAACCCGCAGGCTGAGACCCCGGTCACCAGCCAAATCCGCGCTGCCTCCGAGGCCGCTGGGATTCCGGTGGTGACCATGACCGAGACTCTGCCCGAGAACATCGACTACCGCGGATGGATGTCCGCGCAGATCGATGCCCTGTCCACGGCGCTGCAGGGATGAACGTGACCACCAAGGCCGACCAGGCGAGTACGCCCGTTCCTCTCCCGCAGGCGCCACCGGCCGTCCGGCTGCGTGACGCCCGGCTGGCCTACGGGCCGCGGGTGCTGTGGGACGCACTGGATCTCGACATCGCACCCGGCGAGTTTCTGGCCCTGCTCGGTCCCAATGGCTCGGGCAAAACCAGCCTGTTGCGGGTGTTGCTGGGCTTGCAGCCGCTATCAGCCGGCTCGGCGCAGATCCACGGGAGGGCGGTGCGCCGCGGGCTGCGCACCGTCGGTTATATCCCGCAGCAGCGTGCCCTGGACCCGACGTTGACGTTGCGCGGTCGGGACCTGGTAGGTCTAGGGCTGCACGGCCACCGCTGGGGATTCGGGCTGCCGTCGGCGCGGCGCCGCGCGCGGGTGCTGAATGCGCTGGACGCCGTCGGTGCCCGTCACTACGCCGACGCGCCGGTGGGGTTGCTCTCTGGCGGTGAGCAGCAGCGGCTGCGAGTCGCCCAAGCCCTGGTCGGGGACCCGGAGCTGTTGCTGTGTGACGAACCGCTGCTGTCGCTGGATCCGGCCCATCAGCAGGTGGTCAGCGGGTTGATCGAGGCTCGGCGGCGCACGGCGGGCACCGCGGTGCTGTTCGTAACCCACGAGATCAACCCGGTGCTGCCCGCGGTGGACCGCGTGCTGTACCTGGTCGACGGCCGGTTCCGGATCGGCACCCCGGACGAGGTGATGAACTCCACGACGTTGTCGCAGCTCTACGGCACCGAAGTTGAGGTGATCAAGGTGCGGGGACGACTCCTGGTGATCGGCACGCCCGGAAATCCCCATCCATGAGCATTGAGGAGATCCTGCGCCGGTTGTTCACGTTTCAGGGCACTGGGGAGCTGCTGAAGCTGGATTTCGTCCAGCAGGCTTTGATCGCGGGGGCGCTGCTGGCGCTGATCGCAGGGGCGTTGGGACCGCTGGTGGTGGCCCGGCAGGTGTCCTTCGCGGTGCACGGCACCAGCGAGTTGACCTTCACCGGCGCCGCGGCGGCCCTGCTGGTGAGCAGCTCGCTGGTCAGCGTGGGTGCGCTGGTGGGTGCGGTGGTGGCCGCGCTGGTGTTCGGCCTGCTCGGGTTGCATGAGCGGGAGCGCGACTCGGTGATCGGGGCGGTGCTCGCATTCGGGCTGGGTCTGGGCGGGCTGTTCCTGTGGCTGTATCCCGGGCGGGCGTCGAATCAGCTGTCTCTCCTGTTCGGCCAGATCGTGGGGGTTTCCCGCAACGACGCGTGGCTCTTGGGTGGTTGTGCCGCGGCGGTGCTGTTGGTGCTTGCCGTGGTGTGGCGTCCGTTGCTGTTCGCGAGCGTGGACGCCGACGTGGCGCGCGCCCGGGGTGTTCCGGTGCGCGGGCTGTCGGTGCTGTTCGCCGTGCTGGTCGGGGTGGCCACCGGGCTCGCAGTGCCCACGGTTGGTGCCCTGCTGGTGCTGTCGCTGCTCATCACCCCGGCCGCCGCGGCCGCCCGGGTAACCGCCAACCCCGTCACCGCGTTACTGCTCGCAACCCTGTTTGCGGAGGTCGCCGTGCTCGGCGGAATCCTGGCGTCGCTGGTGCCCGGCGCCCCGATCAGCGGCTACGTCACCGCGATCGCCTTCGTGATCTACCTAAGCTGCCGGGCGATTGGTGCCACGCGCCTGCATCGAGCCGGCCACCCTCATCCCACACCTGCGCGCGCTCAATAACCGCGTTCTGGATCAAATTGCACCGGTAGGTCGCCGCTTTACTGCATTCTGCATCCAGGCTGCGTCGGTATCGATGCCGCACCGAGGATGTGGGGGGACGTTGGGGTTGAGAGGTGGAGGTGGGGGAAGTGCAACGGGTTCAGGCGCTCGATCGTGAAGCCGGCCTGGCGGATCGCGGCCTCGGTATCGCGATGGGTGTGGCAGCCACCAGCCATTCCCGGCCAGATCGTCGCGTCCAGCAAACGCTGGGCGCAGCGCAGCGCTGCCGAGCGGGACCGCACGTGTTCGAGGAAGCGCAGCTGCCCACCCGGCCGCAGCACTCGGCGGATTTCGGCCAGTGCCGATGCCTGGTCGGGCACCGAGCACAGCACCAGCGATGTGACGGCAGCGTCGACGCTGGATTCATCGGCGGGTAGCCGATCGGCGACACCGTCGACCACCTCAACGGGCACCGGCGCCTTCGCAGCCGCGCTGACGGCGAGCGCGCGCAGATGCGGCTCCGGTTCGATGGCGAGGACGCGAGTGACCTCCACCGGGTAGTGCGAGAAGTTCAGCCCGTTGCCCGCGCCGAGCTCGAGCACCTGCCCGCTGAGCCCGGACAGCGGGTTGCGTCGGTGCACAGCCAGCTCTGGCTCCATCCGGTGGCTCTACCAGACATAGACCTGGGCGAAGATTGGATGGTTGACGGCTGCAGGCGGCATAGACGGATTCGTCCCGACTACGTCCGCTGACTTCTGCAGGGCCGAGTCTTCACAGGCTTGTCCTACCAGACGTCGCCATCCCGCCAGTCACAGGCCAGGTCCCCGTCTGGGGTCAACTCAGCGCTGACCGGCAACAGGTAAATGCCTCCCTCTTCCTCGGCCGTGCGTTCGATCCCACCGGGCGCAATCACCGACGCCGTACCCCTCCACAGCTGCCAGTCGCGTCCGGCGTAGAAGTTCGCGGCCTCCTCGGAGGAGCCCAGTGCACCGACCTCGTACCCGCCGCGGATCACCTGCTCCAGCGCTGTCATCACGGCTGCGCCGTGTCCGCGTCGACGGCGATCCGCGCGTACCGCAACGCCCTCGACATAGCCGGTGCGCAGCGCTCGCCCACCATGCAGCAGTCGCCGCATGATCACCGAGCCGTGCCCGATCAGCTCACTACCCTCCCAAACAAGGGCATGCATGCCGCCGAGAGCATGTTCGTAGTCGTCATCGGTGGCATCCCCGTCGAAGGCCTCGTCGAGCAGTACCCGAATCGCCTGCAGCTTCTCCGGGCTCAACCAGGCGGTGTGGGCGATCTGTACGTCAGCCATACCGCCATCCTGGCGGCTTAGCCGGTTCCAGCCGCTGCCAGGCGGCTCCGACGTAAGCCGCCTACGCTCGGGCGTATGGAATCAGATGGGGCAGCGGCGAGCTCGGGGTGTTCACGCATTGACGCGGGCGTGGAGCGCACCTTAGCGGAAGGCAGTGCCGAAGTAGAGATCGTCCTTGAATACAGCTTTCCCGGCGAATCCGCCGAGGGTCCACCGGAGGCGATGTCGACGCTCTACCGCGGCACTGTCGACTTTCGCAGCGACCGCGCCTCCCTGACAAGTGGGGATACGTCGCTGTTGCTGGAGGGAGCTGCCACCTATCAAAGCATGTCCGATGGAGTGTGGACGTACACGCACCAGGAGGGCCGGACTGGTCAGTGGACTTGCACACACCCACGCTGGGCGCTTGAGGTACTTCGGCATGGGTGCCGGTTTGCTGAACCGGACAGCCTGTCCGATGTCGAGGTAGCGCTAGATCACCATCGTGCGGCCGGACTGACGCATCCGGGGCTGAATCCCGACTGGCGGTTGCGCGCCAACACCGCCTTCGACGATGCCGGGCGGCTATCCCGCATCGAGATCACCATGGCCGGCTCCGCCAGCCCCGACGCGTGGATGCGCAACACCGTCGAATTCACCCGCTTCGATCAGGCCGGCGCGCAGATCAGCCTTCCGGACAACAGTGTCCCTCTCGCCGGTTACCTGGGCATGGATTCGTCCGGGCACTAGTACTAACCCCATGCCCGGCACGCGCGGGTCGAAGAGCGAATTGGGCAGAATGCCCCCGTGCCCACTCACGTCGCGCTGCTACGCGGCATCAACGTCGGCGGCCGCAACCGAGTAGCCATGAGCGACTTGCGCGCGGTTGTTACCTCCCTCGCGCACATCGACGTGGCCACCTACATCCAGAGCGGCAACGTGGTATTCACCACCGCACAGACCGACAACTCAGCGATCGCCGCGGCTCTCGAGCGGGCCATCGCCGAGTCCCTCAGCGTGCGACCCAAGGTGGTGGTGCTGTCCCGCGCCGAGCTGGCGCAGGTGGTCGCGGACAACCCCTACTCCGCTGAGACCAACCCCAAATGCCTGCACGCCGCGTTCACCAGCGAGCGCATCGGACCCGACCAGCTCGCCGCTATCGTCACCGCCCAGCAGCGGGCCACCGACAGGGGCAGCCGCGATGAGGCAACGGTGGTCGGCCGCACCCTTTTCCTGCATACCCCAGACGGCCTCGGACGCAGCGAGCTGGCCGCACAACTGGCCCGAACGTCGGGCCCGCTGGCCGCCGCCGGGTCAGCCACGATGCGTAACTGGGCCACTGTGACCAGGCTGCTAGCGATGTGCCAGGCCTGACGGGTACCCCAGCCCCGAGGTCAAGGAGCAAGCAGCCTCCGGGGGCCAGCGCCGTGCTTGCTCAGCTCGTCGTAGGGATTGGCCATCCGGCAGCGATCGATGGACAGGCAGCCGCAGCCAATACAGTCGGTGAAGTCGTCGCGAAGCTGCTGGAGATGGCGTATCCGCTGGTCGAGCTCGGCTCGCCAGCATTGGGATATTCGTTGCCAGTCGCGGCGGGTGGGGGTTCGACCATCAGGTAGCAGTGCGAGCACCGCGGCGACGTCGGCCAGCGGGATCCCGACTCGCTGGGCGATGCGGATCAGCGCCACCCGCCGAAGGACATCCCGCTTGTAGCGGCGCTGGTTGCCGGAAGTCCGCCGGCTGCTGATCAAGCCTTGGCGCTCATAGAAGTGCAGCGCCGAGACCGCCACACCGCTACGCGCCGCAAGTTGCCCGACGGTGAGCTCAGCCTGGTCCCACCTGGATTCCTCCATGGCCGCAACTCCTCACATGCAGCTTGACCTCAACCATAGTTGAGGCTATAGCGTCGCGACCATGAACCCCACTGGAGCCGTGTCTGCGCTCGCGGTCATCGTGGGCAGCGTTCGGAAAGGCCGGTTCGGGCCCGTCGTAGCCGACTGGTTCGTCGGGCAGGCCAAGCAACGCGACGACCTGAGCGTCGACGTCATCGATCTCGTCGACACTCCCATTCCCAGCGCGAGCTTCGCCTCCCGGATCGGTGCCGCCGACGCGTTCGTCGTCGTCACCCCCGAGTACAACCACGGCTACCCCGGACCGCTGAAGGCCGCGATCGACTCGGTAGGGCGGGAATGGCAAGCCAAACCGGTCAGCTTCGTCTGCTACGGCGGCCTGTCCGGTGGGCTCCGCGCGGTCGAGCAACTGCGTATCGTGTTCGCGGAACTCCACACTGTCACCATTCGAGAGACGGTGAGCTTCCACGGAGCACGCCAACGGTTCGACGAGCATGGGGCTCCCCGCGAGCCGGATGCGGTAAATGCCGCAGCCGGTGCTCTCCTGAACCAGCTGGCCTGGTGGGCGCACACGCTCCGGCGCGCCAGGGCGGCTCGCCCCTACGGCACCTGAAGCCAGGATCCCTAGAAACTACGACGAATCAAAACCCAGGAGGCTTATTCATAAGCCGCGAAGAAGAACAGCCCGACAACTGCTTTGACAACACTCTTGTACTTGCCGATCGGCGCGCGGTAGCGACCGCCTTCTTTGCTGAGCATCGCCAAGTCTTGAGATGATCGATAGCGTGCTCCACGGCGGCCCGCATTTTGCTGAGAGCGGTGTTGAACTCGATCTGGTTGAGACAGAGGTCGCTGCCGGGGAGTCGTTTGAACGGCACGGTGTCGATGCCCTCAACGCCGACCCGACCTTGGCCGAGTACAGCTCCGGGACGTCGTGCCAGTCCCACGTTGGGCACACGGTATCGCGACCAGCACGATTCCCCGGCCGGCGACCTCGCGCGGGGTCGAGATGGCCTCGGCGAGGACATCACCGATCACCGGCACCAGTAGGTCCCAGCGGCGACTGACCGTGGGCTGGCTGACTCCGAACACCGCGCCGACGAAGTCCTGCGTCGCGTTCTTACGCAACAGACACACGACCATTGCCACCGAGCGGAACAACCCCAGCGCATGGGGTCGGCCACGGGAGACGAACTTCTGCGCACACACCGCATGCACCCGCACCACCAGATCGGTGGGTTGCCTATCGCTTAGCCCTGTCATAGCCTCGTACCGCAACAGCTCTCGCCGATCCTTGCTCGATTTCCGGAAGACATTGAACAAGACGGCAAGAGCTGTTGCGCCTAGCGCGACGCGATTATCGACTGATCGAAACCCGAAAGTCACAAAGCCGAGGTAACTCGGACCTCAGTATGTGAAGCCACTATTAATCAGGCTTGTGAATAGCTTCCAGGTGCCGGGATCTTGGGTGCTCGCAGCCCCCCGAACAGTAGGGCTGGGGTCAAATCCGAAGATGTGCGGACGTGAATTGGGTACGCGGTCACCATTTGCGACCTGAGCCAGCTGCCCACTATGCGAGTCGGAATTGGTAAGGTGCTCTTGTGCATGACGCCCGGTTCGCGACGGCCAGTGGTGGTGGCATCGGATGGTGGAACCCCTCACCCGGCGAGGCCTATCCACCGGGGCAATCATTCTTCCCAGGTGGGAAGGGCGGCACCGTGATCACCGAAGCCGGGGCAGGTGAACCCAACGTGCGGCAGTTGGTCTACATCACGTCGATACTGCCGGAACTGGGTCGGCGCCGGCAGGGCTGGTAGGTGCGGAAACTACTGATCAACGACTGCACCAGGCTGTCGCCCTCAAACGCGTCACCGTCACCGGACTGGATGAGGAACAGTCCCAGCTCACCCGAGACCGTGCTCTGCGGGACTCCGGCCGGCCGAAAGGCCCTCGACGGGCATCTCTTCGAAATGCGACGCATCACCGCCCTTGCCAGCTCCGAGGCGTGAGGCAGCACCGCTGTCATGCCGGGGACGCTGTCGGTGACATCGGACGTGACCGGCTTTCGCCGCAGAGCAAATCCACCATCCGTCGGCTACGACCCAGCAACCGGGTGGGGAGTCCCAGGAATAGTAACCGTGCAACCCCCGACCCAACTGGCCAGGGTTCCGAGCCCAGCTCCAATGATGCCTCCGGGGGGGCCACCAATGGCCGCGCCACCGGCCGCGCCCGCCCCTGCTGCAATAGCCGTTTGCTGGGGCACTTCCGAGCAATCACGCGGCGCGGCCTGAGCCGTACCAGCCACCCCCAGGAACAATGCCCCACACATCCCAGTGGCGATCGCCGCAGAAACAACGAAGCGCTTCCCTCCTGGTGAAGGAGATAATGCGGCAATACGACACAATCGTCCGTTCATGACTTCTGGCCCCTTTCTGTGACAGATGCGCATCGGGTGATCCCTTTACTCAACTCACCCGAGCCGTCCGAATGGACTAGTCAAGAAGTACCAGGGTCGATTGGGGAGGGATCCCGAAGTGGGCCGTCACGAGCAGTCGGACGTCGTCACGACGCTGGCAGTTTGGCTTCGGCGGCAGGACGAGTTCGGCAGCTCCGGCGCACAGGTCCGTAGCCTCAATCCAGCGAAGATCTGGGGGCTAATCGTGTCTTAATAGGGAAAGCGCCCTCCGAGCTGGCACGATGGGAGTTGCTGAAGCTTCCATCCACCACGCTGAGAGGTGACCTTTCCTGCAGATTCCGTACAGTCTCTAATTGGTTCTCCTATGCCGCCAGAGGTGCGCGCGTGGCGTCGCCTCGCTGGTGGCCGAGGCACTCCGCAGTGGCCCAACAGACCGCGCGGCCGGCCTGTTGGGCTACTGCGCCAACTGCGCCTACTACAGTGCCGCGATCGTTGCCACGGCAGGCCGCGCAGAAGCCCACTTCTCGATCACCGTTCCAGCCAACCGCGACGTGCGGGCCGCGACCACCGCGGTCTTCGCGAACCTGATCGACGGCACGTTGGGACGCCGGCTCCGGGAGCGCAAACGAGGAGCGTCCCGCGATCATGACGGCGCAGATCCCCAAGATGATGATTGTTTCCGCACGCCCGTCACCTGAGGCGCATCCGGTCGTTTCCGATCCGATTTCACTGATCGACCAACGGTTGCTCGTATACATCGCCGCTCATCACAACCCTCGCTCGACCTTGATTCTTCCACAAATCATCGTGGCAGCCCGGATATAGCGACTGTTGAACGCCAGGTAAAAGAATATCGGGACCGGTTCGAGACAGCGCGCCAGCCGATCCCGGTAGCCGATCCCGGTAACAGCTTGACCAGGGAGTAGCGATCCGCGATCAACCGCTGAGTACGCATGCACAGATCGTCACAGTCCCCCACTGGGACCCCTCCCGAATCTGCGGTCAGCCGAAACCGGGATCGGTCGCTCCGCTATCGCTTTCAGTTCAGCCAGCGGTACTTACACGCCCGGATCGCTGCCAACGGGCACGCACTCGTACAGTTCTCCATCAGGACCGACCTTGGTCTGGCCGAGCTCATCAGCTGTACAAGGTCCGGGGGGATCTGTCTGAGGCAGGACGGGCATTGCGGACGATGTCGGCGTCGGTACATCGGCCTGAGCCACTCCGGCCTGCACTCCGAAAAATCCGAGCAGCATGGCCGCGCTCATGGATGACACTACAATTCGACTCGATCGTCGATTCATGACTGTTGCCCCTTCAGGATATAACTACTGGGTGGACTTCCTGCATCAAGGAGTACCAGGGTCGGTTTGGGAAGGGTCCCGAAGCTCCGCCCCACCCAACGCCGACCGGCGCCATCAATGCCCTTACCCCAGAAACTGCGCAATGCCGATCCATGCCCCCTGGTTGGTGTCATGTCCCTGCGCCAGTTCGGCGAACGGAGTGCACGTCGGGACCCGACCTGGAGACCCGGGCTCCTCGAAGATGTTGTCACCCGCCGAGGAACGCCCCGCGGGTATGGGTGGATCGGGGACGCCGGCGCAGCCAGTACCGCCGCGCCCGCGGCCATTGCTTTCTTCCGGGGTACCTCAGCGGGTTTCCGCGGCCGTGGCGCCCTGGTGGGTGCCTGCGGCGGGGGACCTCAGCCGTAACCGCTCGCCGGCACCACGGGCAGGCGTCGACAGCAAGGTCGTGGACGTCATATCCGGCGGGCGACGACCACGAGGGCATTGTCGTCACCGGTGCGGTCGTCCACCTCCTCGAGGAACGTGTGCAGGTTGCTGCTTTCCGCACCGCGGGCGACGGCGGCGAACACCTCGTCGTAGAAAGGGCTGGTGCGGTGTTCCGGTGACCGGTCGGATGTGGCGACCAGCCGCAGCCCGTCGGTGGACAGCGAACCCATCGACCGCGGCCGCCGACAGCAGACGAACGTCAGCCGGGCCGACCAGGCTTCGTCGGTGAGCAGGTAGGTCTCGTTCGAGTGCTCCCCCCGCGCCGGCGGGAGACAACGGTCACCTCGCAACGCTTCCGCGCGTACGGGTCCTCCTTCGCGTCATCCGCGAATCACCGCAGCCCTTGTTCAATTCGGCGATAGGCCGGCCCGCCATCGACGATGAGCGGTCAAGGACCAGGGCGCAGGGTGTGCGTGGCTCAGGATTGTTCGTGTTGATCCTGACTTCAAGCGCGGAGCCCGTCAGTGCCTCCTCATCGATACATCCGCTGGCTACCTCGGAAACGACTCAGCGGGTACCTCCGCGGTTCGGATGTTTCCTCCATCTTTGGGCTGTATGTCGATAGTCCAAATGGTGTATTGGGTCGATGTCGTGGTGAATTCTGCTGTTATCTCGAAGCGTTGAAACCTGCAGGATCGGGTGAATGTCTCGAGTTGATCGTCCCAGTCTATCCCGCTCGTGTAGAACACATCGTAGGTACCATCGTCAATATTTGTGACGGTGGCGTTGGATCCTGTGCCGACATAAACGGATACGATCGGCTTGCCGTCCTGCACGAGTTTGAGGACGCCGTCGCTTTCGGAGTCGTTCTCAACCTTGAGCTCTCCTGTTCCGGTTCGTCGCACGCTGTCGACGAGATGGCCATCGGCCAATCGACGTTCCGGGAGCGCTGTGTTTTCCGGGAGGAACGCTCCCCACTGGTAGGTCGCACCCAGTCGACCCGAGCCGAGAGCCTCACGCACCGTTCGCAGGCTGCTCACAGCCGGTGCATTGCTGACCGTGGCGAGAATCGACGGCGCCGCACACAACTCCATCGACTCCACCTGATCGCCAAACTGGGACAGATCGGTGGCGAGCTGCTGCAGCCCCGCGCGCAGGTCATGGTGGATCGCTAGCACCTCTGCGGGCGGGTCGACATCCAGTACCCGCGCTGCTTCCCACGCGGCCATGGACCCCTGTTTCAGCACTGTGCGTGCTTCCTCGGGTGATCTCGAATTGGCGAGGAGGTCAAACACCGGCGCCATGGCGCTGCTGGCGCTCCTGAGTTCCTCCTGGTACGCAGACGGAGACAGTGCCGCCGGCGGTGCCGTGGTGCCAATCCCCGGGCGCGGCACCGCCGGCGTAGTCAACTCCGGGAGCGCAAGCGAGGAGCATCCCGCGATGGCGACGGCGCAAATCCCCACAGCGATGGTTGCTCTACGCACGCCCGTCACACGAGGTGCGTCCGTCCGATTCCCGTTAGCCCGACCGGATTGATCGGCCATTGGCTGCTTTTCTACGTCGCCGCTCATCGAAACCCCCGCTCAGCCCCTGCTTAGGTTCCACGCAAGTCCGTCGTGGCTGTCCGGCCACAATTAATGGCGGGCCCAAGGTCAAGAAGTACCAGGGCCAACGCGGGAGGGGTCCCGGAATGGGGTCACCATTAGCAGCCGGAATGTCAAGGTCCTGGCAGTGTGGCTACGGCGGCGGTGGCGAGTTCGGCGGCGCGGGCACACAGGTCCTCGGGGGGCCCTGGAGCGTCGACTTCGATGTCGACTATCTCGGTGGCCGCAGTGGCGGATGGGGCCGGCCGGTGCACGACGAAGGCCATGCATCGCTGGGGGTTGTTGATGCCGGCAGTCGTTTGCAGCCAGGCGCGCTTGCCGGCGATGGTGGTGGGCTCGCCGTAGTCAGCGACGTTGGCGTCATCGCGCCGGAATCTCAGGTAGACGTGCGGGCTGCCTTCGCCTGCGGCGCCCCATTCGCAAGACCAGTTGGCGAAGCCAGGGTAGCGAATGGTGGAGTCCAGACCCGCGACCGTGTTGACCGCGGGCTCAAGCACCTTGCAGGCATCGCTGCCGGCGATCAGCAACTCGGAGGTACGGCCGGGCCGGTAGCTGATCCCGTCCCGGGTCAGCGCGTTCACGGCGGCGACGGTGCCCACCTCGACGACCGCACACAGATCCGGCGCCGGACCGTCGGCATTGATGTAGATCCGTGTCCGATCGGCTAACACGAGCACGTTCTCGCAAGTGGTCACGAAGACCCCCTCGACAGTACCTATGCGGACGAGGGTCAAGTCGCCGAGCTGTTGGGTTGTACCGCCGAGGGCGGCCACCGACTCGATGGGAGCATCGAAGTACACGTCGAGGCGAACGTCGCCGTCGGGCATGGCGATTGTGGCTTGGCAGCCCGCCACCCACTCGCTGATGGTGATGAATGGGCGGCCGAACTGGCGGAGCGGGATCGGGTCGATCAACGCGCACGGGTCGGCTGTCCGTGGGTCACCGGTCAAAGCGATCGGGCCGACCGTGGACGGCAATCCCGGCACC
>JALZDN010000067.1 GCA_030862525.1 Actinomycetota bacterium
ACCCACACCGAACCGGACCCACCGAGCGCCGACGAAGCAGCCGCCCTGCTGAACACCGCGTGGGCCGATCCCGAATGGGGCCTGCTCCTCTGGCTCACTATGATCACCGGCTCACGGCGGGGGGAGATCTCCGCACTGCGGTGGCGCCACGTCGACTTCGATCGGGCCATCGTCTGGGTCCATCGCAGCAACGCGCAGACTAAGAGCGGTGTGCGCGAGAAGGAGACCAAGACTGGGCAACGGCGCAAGGTCGCCCTCGATCCCGAGACGCTCGCCCTTCTCACCAAGCATCGGGAGCTCTGGGAGCAGCGCTGTGCGGAAATCGGCTGCCCGCTCGAAAGCGACGCCTTCCTGTTCTCCCCCGCTCCTGATGGCACCACTGCATATGCCCCGCGCTCGCTGAGCCAGCGTTACCGGCGAATGGCGACCAAGCTCAAGCTCCGCAGCACCCGCCTGCACTCGCTGCGCCACTACTCGGCGACCGAACTCATCGCCGCCGGCATCGACCTCCGCACCGTCGCCGGTCGGCTTGGCCACGGCAGCGGCGGCGCGACGACACTCAAGGTCTACGCGGCGTGGGTCGACGAAGCCGACCGCCGGGCTGCGACCACGATCACCAGCATCATGCCGAAACCCGTGCCCGTTCCCTCGGTCCGAGGGCACTACGAGACGATCGCTGAAGCCCTTCGCAAGGACATACGAGCCGGTCGCCTCGAACCTGGCGACCAGCTGCCCACCGTCGCCGAGCTCGCCGTCGCCAACACGGTCGCGGTCGGGACCGCGCACCGCGCGATGGCGCTACTCAAGGACGAGGGCCTCATCGAGGTCGCACGCGGTCGCCGCGCGAGGGTCATTTCGACCCCAGCACCCGCGGGGGAGGCCCGCCACCCGCAGACGGGGCCAACAGCACCCCGCGCCGCGTCGGGCGGCGTGCGCGGCGGAGGGGTGGATGCGCCGCTGTAGCGCGGCGAAGTCGAACCGGCCGCCGTGATGCACGACGAGCTCGCCGTCGAGCGCGGTGCCGTTGAGGACCTGCTCCAGCAGGCCGGTCACGATCTCGGGGAAGTAGCGGGTGAGCGGCGCTGCTGGCGCGACTGCAGCCGGACCCTGTAGCCCTCGTGCACGGCGATGCAGCGACTAGTTGACTGAAACCTGCTCGGCTCGGGCCTCGTCGTCGCTGCTGCAGTCGACGGTTGGCCCCGGTGGCGTTCGGGGTGGCACCGGGAGTCACGCCCGTCCCATTCCCTGACAGGTCACGCAGCTGCCGGTTTGGGCGGGTCAGCGGTTTGCCGGCCGGTAGGTGCAGATGAGGACGCCGGTCCTGGCTGTCGTGGTCGAGACCAGCTCGAGCGGGCGGGCGGCACCGTCGTCAGGGAACACCCGCTTGCCACCGCCGAGCAGGATCGGCTCGATCATCAGCCGGTACTCGTCGACGAGGTCGTGCTCAATCAGTTGCGCGGCGAGTGACGCGCTGCCCATGACCTGCAGCGCCTTGCCGTCCCGTGCTCGCAGCTCGCGCACAGCGTCGATCGCGTCATCGGCGGGTAGCAGGGTCGAGCCGGACCAGGTGAGCTCGTCCTGGGTGAGCGTGCGGGATGCTACGTACTTGGGGATCTCGTTCATGCGGTCGGCGAACGGGTCGCCGGCGCGCCCGGGCCAGGCGGCGGCCATCGCTTGCCACGTGCGCCGGCCGAACAGCAGCGCCTCCGTCGTCGTCATGACCTCGTCGTACACCGAGCCCATGGCCTCCGGGTCGAAGTACGGCATCGACCAGCCGCCGTGGGCGAAGCCGCCGTCGGTATCCTCCTCGCGGCCGCCGGGCGCCTGCACGACGCCGTCCAGGCTCATGAAGTCACTGAGGATGATCTGCATCGCTACTCCTTGGTCGTGCGCTGGCCGGTCAGTAGGTAGACCCGGCGGGGGCGGCAAAGTCATCGCCCCGCTCCACTGCCACATCGCACCCGCTATGGGACGCTACCGCCGTGGCAGGGACCACCATGGTCATCTCCACCCTTTACCTACCTAATAGCCGCCAACGTCCAGCAGCAGCACGCATCGGCAAGAGTTGTCTGCGCTGGTAAAGAAGCGGGCCGTCACCACCGGCAATGCCCGGTGGTGGCTTCTGGTAATCGCTAGGTCGCTCATGCCCAGCACCCGCTCAGCGCACGGCAGCGGAACCCCGCGCACCCGAGGGGTGAACAACTGCACTGCCGCATGACCCTCGGCTCACGCCCTCAACAAGACCGCTTCCACCGCCTTCCACGTCTCTACCACTGAGACTCAGTCGTCGTCCCGCTCGTTGTCACCGCTGTCATCCTGCTGTTCCTGCTCCTGGTCGCCGCCGGCGCCACCCTCCGATGGGGACAAGTCGTTGCACGCCGAGGAAAACACCAGCGCTCCTGTAGCGGCCAGCACCAGACCCGCCCGGAACAAGACTGTGCGCGTTCGTGTCGAAATGGTCATGAACGGGCAAACTACCCGCAATGCATGACGAGGTATCGCGTGCCCCGCACACACCGTTCTGAGTGGTGGCCTGGGATGCCGCTGGCTCCAGTGCCTGCGGCGACATGCTCGACCGCGGATCCAGCAGGCAGGCGCAGGCGAGTTTCTGCCCGGTGGCTATGACGCTGCTGTTGGGAGTGGGACGGGTCCGCTAGGACGGGCTGCCCTTGCCGGAGCTGCCCTTGACCTTCTCGGCGAGCGGCTCGACCTTCTCGGCGAGCGGCTCACCCTTCTCCTTGACCTTCTCGACAAGTGAATCAGCCGTCTCGTTGGCCTCCTCGGCAAGAGAATCAGTCTTATCAAAGACCTTGTCGACGAGCGGCTCAGCCTTCTCCATGGCGTGATCCACCCGGCCCGTGATCTTGTCCGCTGAAGTCATTGTGTTCGCCGCTCCCTCCACTTGCGATCAAGGATGCCCCATACTGGCACTCGGATGGGGATAGCGGGAGGTGAATAGCAGCGTAGTACCCAATGAGGGCGCGGGGCGCCCACCGCCGAAGTCCGGCTCAGGGCGCTAGGTACCAGGCCTGAGATCTGAGCTGACCAGCCGTGTTATCAGCTCACCTGCTTAGTTTGGCTACTGCGCACCGTCGAGCTGTCGATTTTCCACAGACCGTCCTCGATGAGCAGTCCGTAGCTGGTCCGCTCCTCGATGGCCCGGCCGTCTTTGAAGAGGTACTCGATGGTTGCATCCACTGCGCCACCTTGTTGCACAGAGACGTCGGAGACCGTGACCTGCTGCACGAGGTTCCAGAAGTCCTGATAGCCGGTGAAGCCCCCGGCATGATTCTGCTGATAGTCCGCCGTGAGCCGTTCCCAAGCTGTCGGCAGGTTGTCAGGCATTAACGCGTAATAGTCGGTAATCGCCTGCGCCTGCTCAGGCGTGCTCTGTGGACCACCCGGGGCGGCCGGGATGGTCGGGATGGCTTCCTGCGTCGTGCTGCTCGATCCTGATCGGGTTGGTTGGGATTGGAGATCCTGCGTTGTGCTGGCCGGTCCGGATTGGGTGGGAAGAGGTTGGAGGCCCTGCACAGGGCCGTCCGAGGTGCTCGGGGAGCGGGCGGCGTTACCGGCGGTGGCGTTACCGGCGGTGGCGTTGCCGCCGGTGACCTCCCCATCGCTGATGAGCACAGTGGCCAGAACGCCGCTGGTGAGTACCACGACCGCCAAGATGCCGGCTAAGAGCCTCCGGCGTCCTGGCGATCCGTCGCGATCATCGTCGGTCGGCGGCGGACCGGCCGTGGCGTCCATTTCCATGGGCGCCACCGGTGTGATCGTCTTCTCCGGCGGTGCCGACTGGATGAACGCCTGCTGCGTCTTCGGCACCGTGGGGTCATCTCGGGACAGCATCAGCGTGGGGGCAGGCGGACTACCTTGGGGCGTCGCCATGTCGGCCGCGAGCATGGTGAGTGAATCGGCGGCCTGTTGCATGGTCGGGCGTTGTTCGGGGTTCCGATGCAGCATGCGCAGCAGCAGAGGAGTGAGCGGACCGGACCGTCTGGGCGGGGTGATCTCCCCCAAGGCCACGCGGTGCAGCAGGGCGATGGCGTTGTTGTCGAGTCCGAACGGCGGCGTGCCTTCGAGGGCGGTGTAGAGCGTGGAGCCCAGGGAGAACACGTCCGACGGGAAGCCCGCACTGCCACCCTGGGCCACTTCCGGCGCCAGGTAGGCCGGTGTCCCAGCCAGGATTCCGGTGGCAGTCACGGTGACGTCACCGACAGCGTGTGAGATACCGAAGTCGGTGATCTTGACCGTACCGTCGTCGGCGAGGAGCACGTTGCCTGGTTTGATGTCCCGGTGCACGATGCCGGCCGTGTGCGCGGCAGCCAGCGCGGAGGCGATCTGACTGCCGATCCTCGCGACTTGGTCGGGCAGCAACACATCCTGGATGGACAGCACCGTTGCCAGGCTGTTGGACGGCAGGTACTCCATGATCAGGTACGGTCGGTCCTCATGCTCCGCCACGTCATAGACGGCGATCGCGTGCGGGTGGTGCAACCGAGCGGTGATCCGTCCCTCCCGCATCGCCCGGCGGTTGGCCTCGTCAGCCTCCATGGCACCGAGCCCCGATGACAGCAGCAACTGCTTGATCGCGACGGTGCGGTGTAGGCGCTCGTCCTGCGCCTGCCACACCACGCCCATCGCCCCACTGCCCAGGCGCGAGATCAGGCGGTAGCGTCCCGCGATCAGCTTGCCCTCGTCGGTCACTGCCACCTCCGGGGTGCTGATGCGGGGCGAGTGCAGCGCCTCAGCTAACCAAGGCCGTCAACTCGCCACTCCTCACACTGCCCCCGCGGACCACTGGGTGCCCGGATTGCCGACTTCGCAAACGCCGGTGACTCACGACGTGGCCACGGCAGGCGAATCGCGTCCCGGGAGTTGAGGATTGCCGGGTCCGGGACGTCTTGGACCTCGACGTGGGTCTTGCCCATCCAGGTCGTGGCTCGCATCAGTCTGCGCTCCGATCGTCGGGGTCTCAGGAGTTGGCGGGCTGGGCAGGACGCTGAGTGATCAACCGGCGGACCTTCGTGCCCTCCGGGCTGCCCTCGGAGCGCACCACTTCGCCGGTCTCCAGCACTTGTTTGAACCGGTGCAGGTCGTCACGCACCTGCTGGTCGGGTGCCTCACCAAGCAGCTTGGCCAGGGCAGCGCCGAGCTTGCCCGCAGGCGGGGTCATAAGTCAGCGGACACGGACCTCGGTGCCCCGCCCACCCGGGGCCGGCCAGAACTCGACTTCCCCCGAGTTCTTCACCGTCGCTGCACCCACCGACCGCCAGGCGATGAGCTCGTCGATTCGCTCGCCGGAGATCTCGGCGTCCCACTCGACCTCCACACCCGCCGGTCCGGCTGCTCGCCAACGCGAGCGACCGTCACCCAGCGACTGCACGGATTGCAGGTGCGCCATGAATCGCGGCAGGTTTTCCAGGTCGTGCCAGTATGCGAACACCTCGCCCAGCGGCCGGTTGACGGTGACGTAGCCCGTGGCCTCGATTCCGCTCACGCCCTGTCCTGTCTTGCCGTTGTGGGCACCTTCGCGACTCAGCCGCAGCGCGGCGACGAGGTCGGCGATGGTTACACCCGCTACCGCCGCCGTGGCGATCGCGGCCCGGCGCCGCGCACTCCGACGCCGTCCCGGCTTGACCAACACCGTGCCCAACATGCTCAAGTCCAGCGCGTCGCCCGCTACCCGGGCCCACAGCCACATTTCGGGTTTGCGTCGAGATTCGATGCCCGCGCCCGCCGCCAACTCCCTGGCGCCGCCAAGCCAGCGCTGCACGGCCCGGCTCCTTGCGTCGTTGTTCGCCCCGATGAGGCGGTTCATCACACCAGCGCCACTAGTTGCGCGGTGCCCAGTCCGAGGCTGAACAACCCGATCCCATCCACCAGCCGGCGCGTCCCGTCGCTATTGCCCCCGCTTTCTCCCTCCGTAGCGCGTCAGCTCCGGGAATACCCGCGAAGGCGTCCGGAAAATGGGAACAAAGCCCTAGTCACCAACCGCGACTTTCTCGACGCCTGTCCGTCCGTACACCTGATCGTGCGGTGTGGCCAAACTGGAGGCACCGGCCCGCGGGCGCAAGCGGGAACCCGTCACCTACCCCAGCAGGACAGCCCTAGACGGATCCGGCGCCCTATCGGCTCGACGCCGTGGGCACCTCGGTGGCTGGCACGAAGCCGCCCATCATTACGCACAGCGGGACGATCCACAGGCTCGCCCTCAGCCGGTGGCGTAGCCGAAGTGACAGCATCGACGCCGGTCCAGATCAAAGACTGGGTGGAACCGGCACTGGGCCAGGCGGCGTAGGCACTGGGCCGGGAGGTGTCGGTCCGGGCGGCGTCGGCGGCCCCGGCGGCGTCGGCTCCGGCCCGGGTGGCGACGGAACCGGCGCCGGACCCGGCGGGGGTACCGGTAGCGGATCGGGGTCGGGCGGAACAGGATGGTCGGCGGCCATGGCCGGGAAAAGCGTGCTGCATGGCGATCGCGTTCGCTCGATCAGTGCTTGCGCCACAATCCGGTTCATAGTGGCTACCTACCCGGATCCGGCCGCTGGCAACCGTGTTTCGGGTTCAGCCACCAGGGGTAGCCGACCTCGACACGCATTTCACCGCTGGAACAGGCCGCTGAAGCTGTGCGCAGCAAGGCCATTCGCCGGCTACCCGTGGCCGATGGCGACCGACCTGTCGGCATCGTCAGCATCGGCGACCTCGCCATCGAACGCGACGAGACCTCGGCATTGGCTGACATCAGCGCCGCCGAATCCAACCGATAGTCCGTTCAGTCCCGTGGATAGTCGTCGACGTCGTCGCCACCTAGGTCTCGGTGCTGCTCGACCGCGTCAGCCGGATCGGCTTCGACCGGCAGTGGTGGGAAGTCGTCCTCACGATCCTCGACATCATCAATCAGCCTTTGCTGGTCGATGGCATCGACCTCGGGCAGCTCGGCACTACTCATGTTGCTCCTGTCCTTAAGCGATCTTGATGTGCAGTATTCCCAGCAGATCAGACACCAACTGCTCACCGTCATGAAGAGCAGCTGTCACGCGCTCGGCTGCCAACATCCGGCCTTGCGCCGACAGGCACCACTCCCACCACGGACGCAGGCAACCAGCATCCTTTAGTACTTCACCCGCGGTGACCAACGCGGGCCAACCCCAAGCAGCGGCCTGCGCCTCGACTTTGCCCCCGCCGTCCACCGGATCCACGGCCAGTACGGGCACTCCCTGGCGCAGTGCGAGGACAAGGCCGTGCAGCCGAGTGGTGAGCACCGCGTCGAGCCGGCACAGCACCGAGTCCAGCTGCCCGGGCGTGCTGTGGTTGCGCCATTGCCGCGGGTCGAGCCGGGTGTCCACCGGCACCCGAGCACACTCCTGTGTCAGCAACCACGTCGTGATCCGTTGATGCACCTCGTCGTGCCTGCGCCGCTCCCCGTACTCGCGCTGGCCAGGAGCGAGCACCACGCCGACGACCGGTACCCGTTCAGTGGGCGCCGTGGCCGCGAGATCCCGGCGACCCTGCCCGTTCGGGGTGTCCCGGGCGAGTACCACATCAAATCCGGTGACCGCGGGGTCGGACGGGTCGCACACGGTGACACCGACTGCGATCCGGCGGCATCGGCTAAAGCGGTGGTGCAGCCATCGCACCTGCTCACCGTGCACCGGTCCGCAGGTGAACACCAGATGCGTGTAACGCTCCGGATCGGCATCGTCCAAGCCGAAGGTGCCCGGCCGGAACACCTGGCTCCATGCCACCTCGCACGGCACCCCGCAGCGCACCAGTGCACCACGTACCCGATCCATACTCAACACGTCGCCTGCGGTCGCCTCACCGTTCAGGAAGCTCGGCCACCCGGTCAGCAACACTCGCATGCGGTCTCTCCCATCGCGATCGAGCTACCTGCGCTTCGGTACCGGGACCTGCGGATCACGGTTTCATGCGATCAAGGTAGCGATGCCTGCAGCCCCGGTGAGGAGCTGACGCTGTCCCAGTAGAACCTGCTGGGAGCGCTGGGTGAGCATCCGGAGCTCCCGGTCGGGGAGGTCCGCGCTGGCTGCGGGAGTGGCTGCGCCAACCGCGAACGCGGATGCTCGACCACCTGGAGCACGCGGGCCCGCAAGCGCAGGGCGCCGAGAAACGTTCGGCGCTGCACAGCTCGCTGACCGTCGGAGCGCGAGCAGGCCGAGCGTCTGCTGCACCGGCTGGCCGGCCTGATAGATGAGCGTGCGCCAGCTGTGGTTGACCCCTCATCGATGTCCGTCTCGCGCTCCGCGGCGGATCCCGTGCACACCTGCCGGTTGCCGCGAAGATCAACCCTGGGGCCGAGCCTCCGGCGTCATGCCGGTCGGCCGGCGTCGCCGCGGTCTTCGACGGCGCGGCGCGTGTTCAGCACAGGGTCGTCGTCAGCAGGAGGCTCAGGATCCTTCCATTCCTCGGCGTGGGTGGGGCCGTTGCCGCGAAGCATGCCCTCCACATCGCGAGCGAGGGCATCGTCCTTGCGGGCGCTGTTCTTGTCACTACCTCGTTGCATCGAACGGTCCTCTCACTGAGTCCTGGCGAATGGAGCAGCGCGCCGATGCCCTCGGTGAGGCCAGGCTGCCCGCCGAGGGGCGCTGCCGCGCACCGGATACCCACAATCACGGTGCGCTATCCGGGCGCTTGCGAACGCTTGTCGGCTGAAGCCGACAGCGTGTGGTCCACGCCGTGACGGTGCTGGCAGCGGCCGGCTACGGTGAGGCGTGTGTAGTGACTCAGCGAAGTGGGCAGTCTGAAGTCATGGGACTACAAGTCACTGAGGTACAGAAGTCACTCAAGGGATTCGACTATCCAAGGTCGCCCGACCAGCTGGCGCAACATGCGGAGGACAACGGCGCGAACACAGAGCTGGTGGAGGCGCTGCGGGGCTTGCAGAAGGGAAGGTGGGATGGATCCCGCCGAGGACTGGTCGGCATCCAATCGGTACGGGACCACGGCGGTCGAGCAGACCACCGACCGGCCACTGACCGATAGGCTGGAGGAGGAGCGCCCGGACGTCAGCACTGAGTCGGTGCCGGATCGTCCGGTGGCTGCGACTCCGCTGGAGGAGCTCGACGAGTCGGTCGATGATGAGGTGTCGGCCAGGGAGCCGGTAGGCGAGGAGGACCAGGTGCTAGTCGGCGACGAGGTCGTGCGGGTGAGATGATCCGTAGATACCCGGCCGGCCTGGATGCGGTGGATCGCGCTCTCTGGGCCGCTGCGTCGACCGCTCCTGCGGCGACGAGTGTGACGGCCACACCTCCCGTCATGGCATCGCCGCGTCTGCGCTGAAGCGTGCCGCCGTTGCGAGCAGGCATGCTAGGAATTGATCAACACACTCAGTTGAGGGTACGAGGATGTTGGGAGCGAGTTCAATGGCTGACATCACGCAGTTGATTCTGGACGATCATGAGACGTTTCGGCGTGAGTTCGCCGCTTTGGACGACGCTGACGGTACCGAGCAGCTGCGCGCGATCTGGGAACCTCTCGCCGCATTACTTGACGTGCACGCAGAAGCCGAGGAAGTCGTCTTCTATCCGCAGCTGCTGCGCCGTGGTGACGACGCCGAAGACGAGACCCTTGACGCGATCGGTGACCACAATGACATCCGCGATGGCGTGCATGAGGCCGCTCGGCACCCCATTGGCAGTCCGCCGTGGTGGGACAGCGTCCGAAAGGCTCGGATGGCCAACAGCGAACACATGGCCGAGGAGGAGGACGAAGCCCTGGCCGATTTCCGGCGGAATGCCCCCCTCGATGTGCGCGAGGATCTGGGCCACCAGTTCCTGAAGTTCAAGGCCGATCACGCCGACGGTCGGGATCTGGATGCCCACGACAAGGATCCGCAGGGTTACGTCAGCGCGGTACAGGCACAGCTCGATTCCGACAGCGGAAGCGGCTAGGTACCGGCAGTACCGCGCCCTGCTACGTCAACGCGAGAAGGCGAGTCATCCAAGCTCGTCGAGCTGCCTGCTGAGGCGCTGCACCCGACGCTCCGCGTCGCGGTGGGCACGATCGGCCGTCTGCGCGCGCTGCGCCATCGAGTCACACCGTTCGGTGGCCTCGGCTAACTGGCGCTGCGCGTCGGACACCGCGTCTTCCGCGCGCTGGAGGGCCTCCGCGGTGCGCTGGGCGTCACGTGCGAGCGTGACCACCTCGCGACGGGCCCCGGCCAGCTGGTGTTGCAGCCGCTCCCGCTCGCGGCGGCGGCGATGCGCCGGCTCGTCCTCTCGTGGCACATCTCGGTGGGCGGAGGGCGACCGTTCCGGTGGCGCTGGCGCCTCCGCTGAAGCCGGGCCGAACCCCACGTAGCGCAGCGGTGTGGTGAGCCGCCCCTGCCGCACTTCCCGCCCCGCGTCAGGATCGGCGAGCGCGGCACCGAGAGTCTGTATCACCTGCTGCGCAGCCTCAGCCCCAAGCGGGTGGCCCGCGTCCGCGGCCAGCTGGCGAGCCCGCCCAGCCAGTGCGGCCAGCATGTCCTGCCGCTGCCGGCTCAGCCGCTGTAATGCCTCGCCCCGCATCTGCTGGTGTGCCTCGCGCAGCTCCTCACTCAGCGCCAGCAGTCGCGCCAGCCCGGCGACGTCGTCACGCGCGAGCAGGTTCACGGCCCAGGCCGCCAGCGCTGGCCGCCGCAACTTCTCAATCGCGCCTGCCAACTCCCGGTCCCCCGCGTCCCGGGCCTCCCGAGCCGCCGCACTGCGCGCCGCCACGAAGGCCGGGGGCTCGACCGCGTAGAGCTCCGCTGCCACGTCATCCACGCTGCGACTCACCATCGCGTTGGTCCACCTCCCCCCTCAATCTGCGCTGCATCGACCCCTACCCCATGGACTTGGCGCCGTCCAGGGACTCGCGGATGATGTCGGCGTGGCCGGCGTGCGCGCTCGCCAGTCAAGGGCCCATTGGTGCCGGCCCGAGGTCGCGGCCTGCGTCCACCGCGGTGGCAACCGCCCGATCTGTGCGGCCTGCCAGATCGTCAAGGGTGCGCATCGCCGCCATCCTGGCACCTTGCGCTGCTGATGGGTCACGAGCCGTCAAGGGTGATGATGACCTTGACGTCGTCGGGATGCGGGTCGAACGCGTCGCAGGCGCGGTCGAGCGGCACCCGGCGGGTGATCAAGCGGTCCAGCCAGTCGACGTCGGCACTCGCTAGGGCGGTGGCGGCGAGGTCGTAGTGGTGCAGATTGGCGTTGACCGATCCGACGACCACGTCGTTCTCCAGGACCAGCTCGCGGTTGAGGGCACCGCCGTCCAGGGCGATCGTTCGGCCGGCAGCGGAGACCCCGGTGAGGCACACGATGCCGTAGGGCGCGGTGGCGGCGAGCGCATCGAAGACCACGGATGCCACGCCGGTGGCCTCGATGACGATGTCGGGTTCGGCCGACCGCGTGGCCGAAGCCACGCTGTCGTGGTGGTACGTCGCACCGAGTGCGCGCACCAGCTCCGGCTTGCGGCCGTGGGTGACCACGTCGAGCACGTGGGTGTCCAGGCCGCGCTGCACGGCGAGCAGCGCCGCAAGCAGCCCGATCGGTCCGGCGCCGGTGATCAGGGCGCGTCGCGGGTCGAACCACGACCGCTGGCCGATCCGCTTGATCTGGTCCCATGCCTTGGCCACGACGCTGGTGGGCTCCATGAGCACACCGACCTCAGCCAGGCGCGGGTCGAGCCGGACCGCGTAATCGGCTTCGACGCACCATCGCTGGCTGGCGTAGCCGTCGAGTTGCTTGATGCCGCGCTCGGTGTAGCGGCCGTTGCGGCACATGTCGAACTGCCCGTGCGCGCAGGCGCCACACGGCACCGGGTCGGGCCGGCGCACCACGCCCGCCACCAGATCCCCGGCCGTGAAACCCGAGCCGGCGGGTGCCTGGCGCACCCGGCCCAGCGACTCGTGGCCCAAGACGAGCCGATCGCGGCCTGCCGGCGCCCAGCCGTACTCCCCCGCGGCGATCTCACGGTCCGTACCGCACACCCCGACTGCGAGGCCGTCGACGAGCAACTCGTACTCGTCGGGCTCGGGGACGTCGGTGACCGCCAGCGAATCTGCCTGACCCGGCAGCACGGTCAGCGCACGCATCATGGCTGCAACGCAACGCTGCTGGACAGGTGCAGGGCGGTGTTGACCAGGCCGACGTGACTGAAGGCCTGTGGGGTGTTGCCGAGCTGGCGGCGGGCCCGCATGTCGTACTCCTCGCTGAGCAGGCCAAGGTCGTTGCGCAATTCGAGCAGCCGCTCGAACAGCGCCCGCGCCTGCTGCGTCCGCCCGATCCCGTGCAGCGCGTCGGCGAGCCAGAACGAGCACAGCAGGAACGCGCCCTCCTCACCCGGCAGGCCGTCAACCCCGCCATCAGAGTCAGGGCGATATCGCAGGATGAAGCCGTCCTCGCACAGCTCTTGTTGAATGGCCTCGACGGTACCCACGACCCGTTCGTCGCCCCAGGGCAGGAATCCGACCTGGGGAATCAGCAGCAGTGCTGCGTCGAGGCCGTGGGAGCCGTAGAACTGGGTGAAGGTGCCGCGCTGGGTGTCGTAGCCACGTTCGCAGACATCGTCGTGGATCCGGTCCCGTAGCGCCCGCCAGCGCGCCACCGGTCCCTCCAGGCCCTGCCGTTCGACGGCGTGCACTGCGCGGTCGACGCCGGTCCATGCCAACACCTTGGAGTGCACGAAGTGCCGCCGCGCCCCGCGCACCTCCCACAGGCTGTTGTCCGGGTCGGTCCAGTGGCCCTCCAGGTAGTCCAGCAGCGCCCGCTGCAGGCCCCACGCGTCCTCCGTGGGGGCCAGCCCAGCCTCGCGGCCCAGATGCAGCCCTTCGAGGACTTCGCCCCACACGTCGAGCTGGTACTGCTCGGCGGCGGCGTTGCCGACCCGCACCGGCGTTGAGTCCTCATAACCACGCAGCCAGTCCAAGGTGTACTCCGGGATCCGGCGGGTGCCGTCCAACCCGTACATGATCCGCAGATCGGCGGGATCACCGGCCACCGCACGCAACAGCCAGTCCCGCCAGGCCTTCGCCTCGTCGACATAGCCGGTGCCGAGCAGGGCCTGCAGGGTGAAGGTGGCGTCGCGCAGCCAGCAGTAGCGGTAATCCCAGTTACGGCTGCCGCCCAGCTGCTCAGGCAGCGAGGTGGTCGCCGCCGCCACGATGCCCCCCGTCGGGGCGTAGGTGAGCGCCTTGAGCGTGACCAGTGAGCGACGCACCGGTTGGGCCCACTCGCCCCGGTAGTTGCAGCGTTCGATCCAGTCCGTCCAGAAACGTTCGGTGTCCTCCAGCGCTTGCAGGCCGTCGACCGGCTTTGGAGTCGGCGCGTGCGACAGGGCGTAGGTCAGCACGAAGGGCACCCGTTGTCCCGCCTCCACCTCGAAACGGGCGCTCGTCCGGCCGTCACGGTGATCGACCGCGACCGTGCTGTGCAACCAGGCCGCATCGGGTCCCGCGACCGCCGACCACTGACCGTCGACCTGCCGGACCCACGGCGACACCGAGCCGTAGTCGAAGCGCAGGTTGAGTTCCATCATCATCGGAACCCGCCCTGACCGGCCCTCGACCACGCGGACAACATCGGCGGCCTCCCCGCGCAGCGGCATCGCGTCGACCACCCGGACCGTGCCGTCCGGCGTCTCCCACTCGGTCTCCAGCACCAGCGACTCACCGCGGTAGCGCCGCCGGGTGCACGAGCCACCGCCAGCCGGTGCGAGCAGCCAGCGCCCGGCCCGCTCGTCATCCAGCAACGCGGCGAAGCAGGCCGGGGAGTCCAGCCGTGGCAGGCACAGCCAGTCGATCGACCCGTCCCGGCCCACCAAGGCCGCGGTCTGCAGGTCACCGATCAGCCCGTAATCCTCGATCCGGCTAGGCATCACGACTGCCGGGCTTGGCTGTCCGAAACCGCGGCCTGCTGACGGCGCGAATCTTCGGGGAAGTCTTCGTGCTCACCCTCGCGCTGTCGCTCGCGCAGGAAACCGAACGCGCGCGCAATGCACGCCGCCACCGGCACCGCCAGGAACGCACCGAGCACGCCGAGCAGCGTCGCCCCCACCGTGACCGCGACGATCACCACGAAGGGAGGCAGCTGCAACACCCGGCCGGTGATCAGTGGTTCGATCACATTGCCGTCCAGCTGCTGCACAACGACGATCAGCGCGACCACAGCCAGCGCGAGCCCCGGTCCACCGCTAGCCAGGGCCACGAGCACCGCAAGCAGCCCGGTAACGATCGCTCCGATGTAGGGCAGAAACGCCCCGAGGAAGACCAGCACCGCAAGCGGCAGGGCCAGTGGAACACCGAGTAGGGCCAAACCGATGCCGGTCAGCACGGCGTCGACGGTCGCCACCGCGGACTGAGCACGGATGAAACTGCCTAAGGTGTGCCATATCCGAGTGGCCAACTCGTGGGCCGTCGCCCGGTATTGCCGCGGCAGCACGCTGATCGTCCCACCAGCCATGCGTCCACCCTCGTAGAGGTAGAAAAACAGCGCAACGAGCAGCAGAAGCAGGCCACCGAGGAATTCCAGGGCAGTGAGGGTGAGGCCCACAGCTTGGCTCACCGCTTGGCCGCCGCCACCCGAGCCCACGCTGCGCTGCACGATTTCCTGCAAGTTGGCGCCGGGCGGCACACCGGGCAGCCGGCTCAGCAGCGGCTGTAGCTCGCGTAGCGATCGAGTGATTGAATCGGCCAGCGCGGGCAATTGCGCGATGAATGAGGGAATCACGGCGGCGACCAGGCCGCCGACCACACCCAGCAGCCCGATCAGTGCCAGTAACGCGGCGAGTACCCGCGGCACCCGGTGCCGCACCATCCATGCGACCAGCGGAGCCAGCGCGGCAGCAGGAAACAACGCCAGCACAAGCGGAACCACCACCACGGCCAGCCGCGAGACCACAAACCACAGCAGTACCGCAACGCCTGCGACTCCCAGCACGCCCCAGGCGTACCGGCCAGCACGAAGGATGCCGTCGCCCGGCGAGCGGCTCGTCGTTGGCCGCTGCGATACGGAGAGTTTAGGGGTGGACACACGAGCGAATGCCCGCATGGCAAAGACCCGAAACCTGGAACGCAGCCGTCACCGGTGTCAAAGTCCTCACGCGCCGATCCGGTGCGACTGCCTTACTGACTCGGCCTTGTCTGCGACCAGCATGCGCAGCTCCTCGGCGGCAGCTCTCATCTTCACAACGAACTCCTCGGGGTAGGGCGTCCTCAGGTAGGCACGGCGTCTCCATCGGCTATATTGGCGCGACGCCGAGCTGGCGAGGCTCTCCCGGAGGAAATTTCCACTTTCCACATACCGGGGCGGCGGCGCCATGATACAAGGGCGCAAGAATTGCTTGTTCCGCGGAAATGAATTCATGTGTTAATTATTGAGGGGTGGAGCATCAATGACTGTGCGTTATGCTGCCGGTGTGGTTGCCATGGCGGTCCTTCCTTTGGTCGCCTGCGGCGGCGATGACACGATCCGCGATCCTGGAGAGCTCAATCCACCCGTGGCGGTGACAGAACAGCCGAATTTGGGTGCACAGGACCCCGGGGGCGCGGCCCAGGAGGACCTCGAGGACCGGATCGGACAGCAGGTTCAAGTGACCGATGAGGTCGCCACGGTCATCTCGCCGAACGCGTTCACCATTGGCGGTGACGAAATCGGAGAGAATCCCATCCTCGTCGTGGGAGCGAACCTGCCTCCCGGTCTGGTGGAAGGGCAACAGGTGCGAGTGAGCGGCACGGTCAAGGAGTTCCAGGTGCGCGGTTACGAGGAAGATTTCGATCTGGACCTAATTGATCAGGAGTTCGAGGACTTCGACGGCGACCCGGCGATTCAGGCCAGCTCCGTCACCACGGTCTGACAGGATCCGGTTCAAGGCTCAAGGAGCTGCGGCGAATGCTGTCCGGTCCGGTGGAGCCGATGCTCGTGGAACATCTGGCTCACGTCGCAATGAGACGGATGCCCTACCGCGAGCTGCGCCGGCTCGGCCTGCCCTGCAGGGATGGCGCCAACCGGAGCCGGCGCGCGACCGTGCCTGAGCGGACAGCGCAGACCCCCGGTCTGGTCGCCTGGGTGGCCCGGCGGTGACAGCGCCGCTGGAGCAACTACTCGCTGCCGCGCTCGCTGAGGCAGCCACGCCAGGCGACCTCGCCGCCGCGCGGGTCCAGATGGCCTTCTCGCTGGGATGGCACATCATCATTGCCTGTTACGGAGTGGGCATGCCGGGTCTGACCGTGTTCGCGGAGTGGCGGGCGTTGCGGACCGGCGATGCGGTATACGAGTCACTCGCCCGGACGTGGGCCAGGGCCATGGGAGTCCTTTTCGCCGTCGGTGCAGTGTCGGGAACCATTCTCAGCTTCGAGATGGGTCTTCTCTGGCCGGGACTGATGGGACCCTTCGGTGGCGTCATCGGCTTGCCCTTCACGATGGAGGGTATCGCCTTCTTTATCGAGGCCATCTTCCTTGGTATTTACCTGTACGCATGGGACCGGTTGCCGCCCAGGACGCATCTGCTCACCGGGATACCGGTGCTCGTCGCCGGGATTGCGTCGGCGTTCTTCGTGGTCACCGCGAACGCCTGGATGAACCAGCCCCGTGGTTTCGACCTCGTCGCCGGTGAGGTGGTCAACGTCCGGCCGTGGGAAGCGATGTTCAATCCCGCGACGCCGCCGCAGACCATCCATATGATCATTGCAGCATTCATGGTCGCCGGCTTTGGCATCGCCAGCGTCTACGCCGTTGGCCTGCTGCGAGGCCGGCGCGACCGCTATCACCGGCTCGGCTTTCTCGTCCCGTTCACCATCGCCGCAATCCTCGCTCCGGTCCAGGTTGTCGTCGGTGACTGGGCGGCGCACTTTCTGGCCAAGTACCAGCCGTTGAAACTGGCGGCGATCGAGGCGCTGTCCGAGACGCAGGCCGGCGCGGCGCTGTCTCTGGGCGGGATCTATGTCGATGGAAAGCTTCGGTACGCGATCGAGATACCCAACGCACTGTCCCTGCTGACGCACTTCGACTCCAACGCGGTGGTCCTGGGGCTCGATCAGGCGCCGCCCGCGCTGCAGCCCCCGGTCAACGTCGTTCATCTGAGCTTCCAGCTCATGGTCGCCATCGGCTTCGGCCTAGTCGCCCTCGGCGGGTGGTTCGCGATCGGCTGGTGGCGCCGCCGGGACCTGCCCCGCTCGCGATGGTTCCTCCGCGCCGCCGCCGTATCCGGGCTGGCAGCGGTGCTGGCCATGGAGGCCGGCTGGGTGGTGACCGAAGTCGGTCGGCAGCCGTGGGTGGTATACGGCATTCTGCTCACCGAGGACGCGGTCAACCCGCAGCCAGGTCTGGTCGTCGGCCTCATCGCGGTGCTCACGGTCTACACAGCGCTCACCGTGGCCACCGTCTTCGTCATGCGTCGGCTGGCCCGCAAGGGCCCGGTGCCTGCGCGGGGCGTCGCTCCACAGGAACTCAGCCGGCCCGACAGCACGTCAACGTCGCGATGAGCACCGTGGATGTGTTCCTAGGGCTGCTCTGGATCGGGCTCACCCTGTACGCGCTGCTCGGCGGTGCGGACTTCGGCGCCGGCCTGTGGGACCTGCTGGCCGGTGGCGCGCAGCGCGGACGCGCGCAGCGGGAGCTGATCGAGCACTCCATCGGTCCGGTGTGGGAGGCCAACCATGTGTGGTTGATCTTCGTTATCACCCTGTTCTGGACCGGATTCCCGGCCGCGTTCGCCGCGTTCGCCGCGACGCTGTACATCCCGCTCACCCTCGCGGCGCTCGGGATCATCGCCCGCGGTTCGGCCTTCGCCTTCCGCAAGGTCAGCGACCAGTTGTGGCAGCGTCGACTTTTTGGTGCCGCGTTCGCATCCTCGTCGGTGCTCACGCCGTTCTTCCTCGGCACCGCGGCCGGCGCCGTCGCCTCCCGACGGGTACCGACCGGCATCGCCGATGGTGACATCGTGGCGAGCTGGTGGAATCCGACGTCGATCACGTCCGGGTTGCTCGCCGTCGGCACGACGGCCTACCTGGCCGCGGTCTACCTCACAGCCGACGCCAGGCGGGCCGGCGACGAGCGGCTCGCGGACGCCTTCCGGCTCCGCGCCCTGGTGACCGGGGTGCTCGTCGGCGCCCTGTCGCTGGCTGCGCTGTTGGTCATCCGCCAGGACGCACCCGAGCTGTTCGCCGGCCTCATGGGGTGGGCGTGGCCGTTGGTTATCGGTAGCATCCTCGCCGGGATCACGTCGCTCGCCCTGCTCGTTGCGCGCAAGTTCTTGCTCGTTCGGATTACCGCGGCACTCGCGACTACCGCGGTGATCTGGGGCTGGGGGGCTGCACAGTACCCGGTGATGCTTCCTGGACTCACCGTCGACGAAGCCGCCGCAGACCCCGCCGTGCTGCGCGCCAGCCTGTGGGCACTCGGAATCGGTGGCCTTATCCTGGTCCCGTCCCTGCTGTACCTGTTCGCCGTCTTCCAGTCCGACCGGTTCCACGCAGCCGAGAGCGGCCACCGTCGATGACACTGCGCTCGACTCACTGCAGCGCATCGATCGCCTCCCGCAGGGACACCATGCGAGCAGGACGGCGAGCACCACCGTCGCCCCTGCGACCAGCCGCCGTCTCATCGTGCAGGGATGTACCGCAGCCGCGGGCCCAACGCCGGGGTGAACCGTTGAAACAGCGCGATGACTCCCGTTGGGAGCCCGAGAAATTCCCTGAACGATCGGCGCTCGAACGGTGCCATCGTGCGCCCGAGTACCGTCGGTTTGGTCCATTCGCACGTCTCCGGAGACGCCCGATGAAAGTACTGCTCGTCCTTCTCATACTCGCCGTAATCGTCGGCGTGATCATTTTCGTGCTGCGGTCCCGATCGTCGAAGCACTCGAAACCCTCACGGACCCCCCGGGTGGACCCGCTCGCGAACCAGCCGGAGATCTACGATCCGCACAAGATCGGCGTGGGCGACATCGTCAGCTACGCCGGGATCGACCACGTCGTGCGCGGAACCATCTTCCTCGAAGAGGGTGGCATCACCTGGCGCGAGCACCTGCTGGACGGTTCCACCGGGCGCCGCTGGCTCAGCGTCGAAGACGACGAGGGCGAGCTGGAGATGACGCTGTGGAAGCGGCGGGAGGGTACCGGCCTGACTCCGGACGGTGAGGTGATCCTTGACGACCGGGTACACCGGCAGATCGAGCGTGGTAAGGCGTCTTACACCGCAGAGGGGACCACCGGCACACCGCCGAGCGGGTCGGTCGACTACGCCGACTACGCGACATCCGACGGCACCGGCATGATTGCGTTCGAGCGCTGGGCGCCGACGCAATCTTGGGAGGTCTCGACCGGCCGGTCGATCACGCTTGGCGAGCTGACCGTCTACCACTCGGCACCAGAATCGTGAGCGTGCACCTGTTGGACGTGGAGCCGCGCGACGTCGCCGCCGACGCGCTGGGTCTCCTGCTGCACGCACCGGCCCCCGCGGCGTTGGCCGAAATCACCCTTCGAGACGGTCGCGGCGGTCTGCTCATCCTCGGGGTGCTGGGGGCGTCGCACGTCGTCACCGCGATGCTGCCCGGCCACCGCCTCACCGAGCAGGTGTCCTGCGACGCCGTCGACGCCGGTGGCCAGGAGTTGCCCCAGCGCGCGCAGCTGGGGGGCTATCAGCTGGTCACTGTCACCAGGGAGGTGCCACGCGCCGCGCTCGAAGAAACCGCGGCGAGGTTGCGCAGACTTGCCGAGAACAGCGACTCGTGGCTGTGTGGGACGTTCCCCGGCGCCGGCAGCGCGATGACAGCGATGACGGCCAACTCGCTGCCTTCCGGCGGTTGGACCTGGGAGAGCTGGCATCTGTATCCCGGCGTGGAGAGAAGCTCGATCGTGACGACACGAAGCAACTGGACTCCCCCATGAGGGCACGGTCTGTAGCCACGACGCTGATCGCCACCGTCCTGGTGCTCGGCGGCTGCGGCTTCGACAACGACGTCCGCGACTTCATCAACAACACCTACGTGCTGCAGAGCAGCAACGGGGACACCGCTGTCTACGCCTCTGACGATCCCGTGGGGCCCACGACGGTGACCATCGTCAACGCGGTGAATCCGGCGGCACGCCAGTCCGACGGCAGCTCGGAGTACCTGCGCTACGACGAGGACATCGTCATCGTCAGCCCTGCACCCGTGGGCAGCACTGTCCGCGTCGAGGATCTCGACGGCCGCTACCGCGGCGGCTTCTTTGCGTTCCTCGGCGCGGGCTTTCGCCCCGGTGCACCCGGTGTCGGATCGAGCGGCGGCCCGGGAGACGTGAAATGACCGTTCGCCAGCCCGACGACCTCAGGAGAAGCACGTGAATCCCACTCCCCACGCCCTGGATTTCGGGTCGGTTTCGGGCGATCTGCTGAGCCAGGGAGTGCTCGCGACCCTGCTCTACTTCGTCGTCGGCTTCGCAGTGCTGACCCTGGGCTTTGTCGCGCTGGACCTGCTCACCCCCGGAAACCTGCGCAGGCAGGTGTACACCGACCGCAATCCCAACGCCGCGATCCTGCTCAGCGCAAACCACCTAGCGCTGGCGATCATCGTCGTGACCGCGATCGCGACCAGCGCGGAGAGCCTCGCGCAGGGCCTGGTCGACTCGGCGGTCTACGGGCTGCTGGGAGTGGTGCTGCAGGCCGCCGCGCTGCGGTTGCTCGACGTGTTCGTACCCGGCCACCTGCGAAACCTGGTCAACGAGCCCCGGATGAGCGGTGCGGCCTGGGCCGTCGGGGTAAGCCTGCTGGCGATCGGTGCCGTGAACGCCGCCGCCCTGTCTTGACGCTATGGGCCCTGACGCTGTGGTCGAGTCGACGGTCGAATCCGGCCCTCGGGAGGCGATGGGGGCGCGCGGTGGCCGCGCGCGGGCGCTGCTGCTCGCCGCCGTCGCAGCATGCGCGGCCTGCGGGCTGATCTACGAGCTCGTCCTGCTGACGCTGTCGGTCAGCCTCACTGGTGGCGGCATCACGCAGACCTCGCTCATCGTGGCCGGCTACGTCGCGGCGCTGGGGGTCGGCGCGCTGCTCGTCAAGCCCTTTCTCGCGCAGGCGGCCACCGTGTTCGTCGCGGTCGAGATCCTGCTCGGCCTTCTCGGTGGCCTCAGCGCGGTCGCGCTGTATGTGACGTTCTCCTTCTACGGCACCAGCACCTCGGTGCTGGTGGTAGCGACCGCGGTCCTCGGGATCCTGGTCGGGGCCGAGGTACCGCTGCTGATGACGTTGCTGTCCGGCCGCAGCAACGTGAACGGGCAAAGCGCGGGCAAGGTGCTGGCCAACCTCAATGCCGCCGACTACGCCGGTGCCCTGGCGGGCGGGCTCGTCTGGCCGTTCGTGTTGTTGCCGCTGGCTGGTCAGGTGCGGGGCGCCGCCCTGACCGGCATGGTGAACCTGGTCGCCGCGGCGGTCGTCGCGACGTTCCTGCTGCACTCACAGATGAGCCGGATGGCGCGGCACGCGGCGACCGCGGCGCTGCTGGCCGCTGCTGCTGTGCTCGCGCTATTGATCGTGCGGTCCGCCGACATCGAGGTGACGGCGCGCCAACGGCTCTACGCGGATCCGGTGGTGGCCGTCGAACGCTCGGACTACCAGCAGATCGTGGTGACCGAGCGAAACGGCGACGTCCGCCTGTACCTGGACGGCGACCTGCAGTTCTCCAGTCTCGACGAGCACCGCTACACCGAGACGCTGGTCCATCCAGCGCTCGCGCGCGAGCCTCGGCGGGTCCTCATTCTCGGTGGGGGTGACGGCCTTGCCACCCGCGACGTTCTGCGCCACCCGTCTGTGCGCACGGTGGTCCAGGTCGAGCTGGACCCTGCGGTCATCGAGCTGGCCAACACCCGCCTGGCCGACCTCAACGACGGCGCCCTGCGCGATCCCCGGGTATATGTGGTGATCGACGACGCGTTCCGCTGGCTGCGCCAGCGACCGGCGCAGGGGTTTGACTCAGTCATTGTGGACCTGCCCGACCCGGACACCCCTGCGCTCGGCAGGCTGTACTCCACCGAGTTCTACGGGTTGGTGGCCGAAGCGCTGAAGCCCGGTGGTCTCATGGTGGTGCAGGCCGGTAGCCCGTACTCCACGCCCACGGCCTACTGGCGGACCGTGTCAACGGTAGCCTCGGCCGGGTTGGCCGTGACGCCTTACCACGTGCATGTACCGAGCTTCGGCGACTGGGGCTTCGCCCTGGCGCAGGCCGGCGCGAAACCGCCCGAGCTGAGGATCTCTCCCCAAGCACCCGAGCTGCGGTTCCTCAACGACGCGGTGCTGCAGGCCGCCGCGGTGTTTCCCCGCGACCGCAGCCCGCAGCAACTGGTCCCTTCGACGCTCGACCAGCCCCGGATCGTGCAGGACATGCGGCAGGGCTACGCGGGGCGATGAGCTGGCCGACATGCCGACCCTGATCTACCGGCTCTGGACGCTGATCAACACCCGCCTGCACGGCTGGCGGCTCCCCCTCGTCATCGCTGTCGTGATCTTTGCGACAAGCTGGCTCGGGATGTGGCTGGTCGAACCTGTTGACAACGAGATCACCCGGCCGGAGAACTACTGGTGGTGGTTCCTCGTCACGGCCGCAACGGTCGGTTATGGCGACTTCTTTCCGACGACCACGCTCGGACACGTGGTGGGGGCCTACGTCATCATCGGTGGCATCGTCACGTTGACAATTCTGTTTACCCGGTTGGCGTCCTATCTCCAGACCCGGAAAGGGAAACGTATGAAAGGGCTCGTCCAGCTCGACGTCCAGGATCACACCGTCATCCTGGGCTATCTGGCGGGCCGCACCGAGCGCATGATCGCAGAGCTGCACGTCGACGGCAGCCACCGGTTGGTGCTGTGCGCCTGGGATGAGGTCGCCGAGCACCCGATGCCCGAACAACCGGAGGTTCAGTTCGTCCGCGGGGATCTGACGTCGGTGGACGTGATGACCCGTGCCTGTGTGGCGCAGGCGGCCACGGTGATCATCGATGGGCGCGACGACAACGAGACGCTGGCGATCGCGCTGGCGGTCGACCACACTAATCCGCAGGTCCATATGGTGGTGGCGCTGCGTGAGATGAACCGGCGCGAGCAGCTCCGTTACGTCAATCCGAAGATCCAGTGCGTGCAGTGGTACATGCCGAACCTGGTGACCGAAGAGGCCCTCGATCCGGGAATCACGCAGGTCTACGCCGATCTTATGAGCAGTGGAGGAGGTGGCAACACCTATTCGGTACAGCTCCCGGACAATCTCTCGGGTAGCACGTTCGGCGAGTGTCAGATACATTTCGGCAGGCATTTCAGTGCGACTCTGATCGCCGTGCGCAGTGCTGGACAGGTGATAGTGAGTCCCCGTTGGGATGCCGCTGTTGAGGCCGGGGCCACCCTCTACTACCTCGCGGAGCGACGGATCGACGAGTCCGATCTGGCCCACTCCCGGCGATAACGCGGCGGCCGGCAAGCCGTAATCTGTTTTCCCGGCAAGATTTCGGGTACTCACGCGACGTGGCGGATCGCGCGAGTGCCGTCCGGGCCCTTTCCGACTTGGTGCGGGTTGCCGCACTGGTCAGCGCGGTCGGTGCGTTCTTCCTGTTCGGACTCGACGGTGGCGTGAAGTTCACGCTCGTCTTCCTGGCGTTAGCGGTTCCGCGGTTGGTCGGCAGCATCCCCGCACCGTTTGACCTCGCCTACTGCATCACGCTGCTGCTGGCCACCTGGTCGGCGACCGCGGCATGGTACCGGGCGATCCCGTGGATCGACTGGCCGGTACACGGCGTCACCACCGGATCGATCGCGGCGATGCTGTACCTGCTGATGAACCGGTTCGGCCTCTTCCCCGGCCTGCAGGACCGGCCGCTGAGCAGCCGTCCGTCGGGGATACTGCTTCTGACGGTGGCCCTCGGGTTCGCCGCCGGCGCGGTGTGGGAACTCTATGAGTGGCTGGCCAACAACGTGTTGGGAGCCAGCATCCTGGTCAGCTACGACGACACGATCGCGGACCTGCTGATGGGTGGCTGCGGATCGCTGATCGCCGGAATCGGGCTGATCACCTGGCCTGCCCACCATCTCCGCAGCGAGCGCGGGATCGGGCTCGTCACTCATCGATAGCGGCCGGCGCTTTCTGACCCCGGAGTGGTGAGCGGGCATGGGTGCGGAGAGGGGACGCGATGCGATGGCTAGCGTGGGCTCGCGAACGATTCTGGCTGGTTCCGTTGGCCTGCACGGTGCTGGCAGTCGGTCTCGGGCTCGGCGTCATCACCCTCGACCGGCTGCTCCGCGTGTCCATCCAGCTCCCGTTCTTGATCAGTAGTGGCGTCGACGGGGCCCGCGCCCTGCTGTCAGCAATCGCCGGCTCGATGATCACGTTCACCGGCCTGGTGTTCTCGATCACCATCGTGACGCTGCAGCTGGCCAGCGGCCAGTTCTCCCCTCGCGTGCTACGCACCTTTCTGCGGGACAGGTTCAATCAGCTCACGCTGGGCATCTTCGTCGCGACGTTCGTCTATGCGATGGTGGTGCTCCGCTCGGTCCGCGGCGGCGACCAGGGCGAGACGTTCATCCCACACCTCGGAGTCAACATCGCGTTCCTCTTCGTGTTGGCCAGCGTGGTGGTCTTCCTGTTCTACATCAACCACATCGCCCAGTCGATTCGAGTGGCGACGATCATCGCCTCGATCGGTGCGGAAACCCGGACTCTCATCGAGCGTCGCCATCCCCACGAGCCTGGTGAACGGGACACCACCCAGCACCTGCCCGTCGACGGGGAGGTCGGACCGCCCCGCATCGTCGCCGCTGAACGGCCGGGCATCGTCGTGACCGTCGACGACGCCACGCTGGCCCGGCTGGCCGAAGGTAGTGACAGCACAGTGCAGCTACTGCGAGCCATCGGGGAATTCGTGCCGGCAGGCGCCGCCCTGCTCCGCGTGTACGGCCAGCGCCCTCCGCCGGATGAGCACCTGCGCGCAGGGATCGTCCTGGGCGAGGAACGCACCCTGGATCAGGACGTCGGCTTCGGCCTGCGCCAGCTCGTCGACATCGCCGACCGGGCGCTGTCCCCAGGCGTGAACGACCCCACGACGGCCGTCCAGGTCATCGACCAGCTGCACGACCTGCTGCGTCGGCTGGCGGTCCGGCCACTGCCGCCGCTGCGCCGGACGGCTAGTGATGGGCGGTTGACCGTCTTGGTTCCCACCCCCGACTTCGAGGACTACCTCGTCCTCGCCGTCGATGAGATCGCTCGCTGGGGTTGCGACGCGGACCGGGTGCAGAACCGGTTGCGAGGCATGCTCCGTGACCTGCACAGCGCCGCGCTCCCGGCGTACCGCCCTGCGATCGCACGCCAGCTGCTGCGCTGGGACGAGGAACCCGAGCAGACCGGCGAGCTCGATCTCACCCCCTCCGACGTCGGCCTGCGCCCAAGCCCGGCCTGGAGCTCCGAACGCGGTTCCCCGCGACTCGACTAGCCGCCGGACCTCACCGCGGCTGGAGGCTCACGCCGCCACATGGTCGTGGAACCATCCGGCGGCAAGCCGTGCCACTTCCTCCAGGGCGCCGAGCTCTTCGAACAGGTGAGTTGCTCCCTGGATCACCTCGATCCTGCTCGACGCCGCCAGCTGGACGCTGGCCTGCCGGTTGAGGTCGAGAACCTGCTCGTCCAGGCTTCCGACGATGAGCAACGTCGGCGCCTGCACCCGCCGCAGGGCATCCCCGGCCAGATCCGGCCGACCACCCCGCGACACCACGGCCCGGATGGAGTGATCATTCGCGGCCGCGACCAATGCGGCCGCCGCGCCGGTGCTGGCGCCGAACAGCCCCACTGGAAGGCCTCGAACGGCGGCATGTTCCCTGATCTGCTCGACGGCGGTGGTCACCCGACCGGCCAGCAACCCGATGTCAAAGCGCAACTGCCGGGTGCGGACGTCCGCCTGCTCCTCGGCCCCGGTCAACAGGTCCAGCAACAGGGTGGCGAAACCGCTTCGCTGCAGGACCTCAGCCACCGCACGGTTGCGGTTGCTGTGCCGCGAGCTACCTGAGCCATGCGCGAAGACCACGATGCCTAGTGAATGGGAGGAAACGGTGAGGTCACCAGCCAGCTCACCGCCGCGGGATTCAATGACCACCGGTACCGTCACAGGTCGCGCCTCCCGCTCTCGGCCACATCGCAATCAGGTCTCCGCGCTGGCTACCCCTACCGGCGGTCCGCTGAACGCGAACCTGGAGTGGATAACGCACAACGAACGGTCCCAGCGGGCGGGGATCAGAACGGTGCGGTGTCCGCGCGGGAGTCAGGCCCCGGCGGCATGTCTGGCTGGGGCGCCGGCTCGGGCGACGGTAGCTCCCAGATCTCGGTGTCCTCCCAATCGTCTTCGATCGGATGCACCAGTGCGAAGGGAGGCCGGTCCCGGGGAATTGGGCCCGGCAGGGCTTCGATGATCGTGACGGCACGCATCGCCGAGATTGGGCTCGAGGGTTGGTCCGCCGTAGGCGTGGTCGACGGTGTGGTCCTTGTCGGCGGTGTGGGCGGGAGCGCGGCAGCCGATCATGGTGCAGTACCGGTCACGAATCTCCAGGTAGCGGCGCAGCGCCGCACCGGGGAAGCGCCGGGTCTGCATCTGCGGTGCACGGGTCTGCGCCATCGGTGTCGCGGTCGAGTTGACGGGCCAGGTCGGCGACCACGGTGGTCCAGTCGCCCAGCGCGGTCACGTTGGCGGCAAGGGCGCGCAGCGCGGTGGCGGGTACCTGTAGCTCCACAATGGCCCGGCAGGCGGCGGAGCGGGTGGGCGTGCCGGTGGGTCGAGCCCGGGTGATCCCGCAGCGAGTCAGCTGCCCGCGCTCGTCGGTGAGCGCAAAGCGCCACTGTGCGCCGCCGAGGGTGGCGGGTCAGCACCAGGGCGGCGCGGATCTCGTCAGCGGCGAACTCATCCGGCGCCCTCATCCGCGTCGGGTCGTCGTCGGGCACCGAGCCACATACCCCGACCTCCGCCATCGCGGCCAGCACCCGGGCCCGTTCGTGATTCGCCTGTCGACATTGTGCCTTAAGGACTTCCACACAATCAAAACCTGACAACCGGGACAGCTCGAGGTCGGCCAGAACGTGCGCCAACTGCGGGCCTGGCGGAATATCCGCCAGATCCTGCGGAATCAGTTGTCGAACGCTCACGGACAGTACGCTACAACCCGATACCGACAAAAACGGGGGAGTCGCGAGCTGCAAGGATTCAAATTCGACAATACCCACGGCAGCCGCCTGCGGCGGCAATGCTGAAAGCGGCACGAACGCCTCGATCATCCGGTGGGCAACTCATAAACCGCGTACGCGGCACGGATCACCGGCTGCGCGACGTTGCGCACCCTTACCCCGCCCGGGGTGCAACCCTGCTCGCAACCGAAGTGGGCGTGCCCATGCACCGCAAGATCGACACCCGTGCCGCCACGTGCGCCGTCGATGGCCTCGGCCAGCTGGTAGAAGCCCAGGAATGGGTAGAGTTCCAGTGGCTCGCCGCGCAGCGTGTCGGGCACCGGTGAGTAGTGCGTGAGCGCGACGAGCACATCGGCGTCCTCCACGGTGCGCAGGGCGTCGGCAAGCCGCGCCGCGGCGAGCTCGCTGTGCTCGATGAACGCCTTCATCTCGCGTTCCCCGAACGCCGACCCGCATCTGCCGGCGAACCCACCGCCGAACCCCTTGGCGCCCGCGACACCGAGCCGGCACCCACCGACATCGAGCCCTTCGGCTTGGCCTTCCAGGACGCGCACTCCGCGCCTCTCCAGCAGCGCGGCGATGTCGTCCTGGGCGTCGGAGTGGTAGTCGTGGTTGCCCAGCACCGCGAGCACCGGTACGGGCAGGCCACTGAACTCGTCGGCCACCACCTGCGCCTCCTCCATGGTGCCGCGCCGGGTGAGATCCCCGGCCAGCAACAGCACATCGGCCTGCTTGGCCACCGTCTCCAGCGCCGGGCGCAACCGTCCTCGGGCATCGGTCCCCAGGTGAACGTCGCCAACAGCGGCGATGCGCAACGTCACGCCGTTCCTCCTGTCCAGGGCTGCCCGGCAGGCACCACCCGCACTCACGCCGGCTTGAGCGGATCGTGGCCCATCGACATCAGGCGGTGCCGCCAACCGGTCGACCCCGCAACAGGCTCCCGATCACCTTGGCCTTCGGCATGCACCCGATTGACCACTTTGCGCATCACATGAAGATCGTCAGTGTTGAGGTCGGTCCGGCGCTTGCCAAGAACGCGCAACACTTGCTGGCCAGTGGGGGTCCCCGCCTGGTCCGGCAAACTCTCGGCGTCCGGACCCGCCGAACGGGTGCGCAGCCACTCCGCAAGCTCCCGCGACGACATGTTCACCACCCGGTGGAACTCGTCCCACAGCTCATCGTCGTTCAGCGCGGTTTTCGCCATCGTTGTCCCTCCTTCCGACGCTGTACGACACTGTTGCCCCCGTCGCCGCAGGTGCAAACCCGGACCCGGCACCGGCGACATCCCACCGGATGCTCACCTGGCGAATTGCTAGCTGAGCGACAGCGCACTGTTGATGGCGATGTAAGCCGCTACGGCGATCAGCAGGGCGGCGAAGGCCCGGTTGAGTGCAGTGTCGGGCAGCCGGTCGGCGATGGTCTTGCCGGTGAGGGAGCCGGCCATTGCGGCGATCGCGAAGGGGACGATCAGTGCCCAGTCGAAATGTGCCTGTCCGGCACGTGCGGCGAGGGACGCGGCGGAGTTGATGGCCATGATGACCAGAGAGGTGCCCACGGCTGCGGGCATAGGCAGGCCGAGGGCGAGGACGAGGACCGGGACGATGACGAATCCACCACCGACGCCGAAGAAACCAGCGAGAAACCCCACTGTGAGACCGGCGATCACTACCTTGACGACGAGCACCGTCCGGCGGCGTCGCCGCCCCCGTTCACTGCGCAAGGCGGAGCCTGTGGCGGGGCGTGCGAGTTGGGCGGTTGGGGCGGTGCTGGTGTTCAACTCCTGAGGCGTGCGGTCGGGCACACGCTCGGTGGTGTCGGCACCTGTTTCGGCGGCGGGGGCCGAATGGGCGTCATGACCTTGGGAATCTCGCCGCGCACGGATGAGCATCCCGCCGGCGGTCAGGATCATGACAGCCGAGAGGCCGAGGAGCAGGACGTGCTCGTCGACGCGGCGGTTCAGTGTGGTCCCGGCGACGGCGGCGATGATTCCTATGACCCCGAATGCGATGCCGGTGCACCAATGGACGTGCCCTGAACGGGCGTGGCTGGCGACGCCGACAAGCGCGGTGAGCCCGACAATGACGAGACTACTGGTAGTGGCGTCCTGGGCGCTCTGGTCGAGCAGGTAGACCAAGGCCGGGACAGTGAGGATCGATCCGGCGCCGCCGAGTGCGCCGAGGACCGCGCCGATGAGTAGGCCGAGTCCGACTGCGGCAAGGATGTTCATCGACGCGCATCGAGGCCGACGCCGTCGAGCCGGTATCCGTCGCGAGCGGAGAACTGCGCGCTGACGGTGAACCGGTCGCCGCGGATGACGGTGTGCCGCCACTCGACGGGATGACCGCCGGCGCAGGCGAGCCGCTCGATGGCGAAGGCGCCGACACCCTCGCCGATGCCCAGCAGAGCGCATTGAGCGGAAGTGGGAACGACGGCACGGAGGTGTTCGTGGCCTCCGGAGAGCCGGACGCCGCAGCGACGAGCGAGCTCATCGTAAAGAGCAGTGTGCGTGAAGTCAGCTTTGAGCAGAGGTGCCGCCAGCGATGCCGGAAGCCAGACCCGGTCCACCGCCAACGGGGCCTCGCCGGCCAGCCGTAGCCGCTCCAGATACAGCAGCGGCGTGGACTCCTCGAGCGCGAGACGGGCGGCGACGACCCCGTCCGCACGTACGTCGAGCGCACGCACGACGCTGCGCTGGACCTGGCCGGCCGCCTCGACCAACGCGAACAGGCTGTAGAGGGCGCCCAGCGGCTGCTCAATCACCCCCGGCGGCGCCACGCGGGGGGCCCGGCCACGTTCAGCGACCACGATCCCGTCGGAGCGCAGCCGGCGCAACGCCTCACGCACCGTGTGTCGGCTGACGGTGTACTCGGTGACCAGGGCTAACTCACCGGGGAAGGCGTCGGTGAACTCGCCGTCGGCCAGGCGTCGCCGCAAGTCGGCATGCACTTGGGCCCATAACGGCAGCGCGCTGGTGCGGTCGACCGGTCGGCGCCCCGAGGCCGACACCTGTTCCACGCGTGAAACCCAAGCCATGATCGCCCGGTCTCTCCAGCTCTTGTCGGTTTCTTCGCCAGTGCGTAATGTACGATCATTCGAACATAACGACAAGATAGGTAACGCGCGGTGGTGCACGTCGAGGTTGTCGAGACCAGCGAGCTGGGTGACCGGAGCTACATCGCCCACGACGGGGTCACCGCAGTGGTCATCGACCCGCAACGGGACCTGGACCGACTCGAGGCAATACTTGCGGGTAGCGATCTGACGTGTGCTGTGGTGTTGGAGACCCACGTACATAACGACTACGTCACCGGTGGCTACGAACTGGCCAGGCGGACCGGCGCGCGTTACGTGCTCTCCGCCGCCGACGCGGTCGCCTTCGACCGGCACGCGGTACACGACGGGGACGAGCTGGCTGCTGGGCGGCTGCGGATCCGCGCGGTGGCCACCCCCGGACACACCGACACCCACCTCGCCTACCTCATCGACGCTCCGCACGATGCCCCACATGAGCCACCTGCAGCGTTCACCGGCGGCTCGCTGCTCTATGGCAGCGTCGGGCGCACCGACCTGGTCGATCCGGCCCGGACCGAGGAGCTGACCCGCGCTCAGTTTCGCTCCGCCCGGCGTCTAGCCGGGCTGCTCAGCGACGACGCCCGGGTGTTCCCCACCCACGGATTCGGCAGTTTCTGCTCCTCCAGGCCCTCCAGCGGCGATGGCCGCAGCACGATCGGTCAAGAACGGGCCCGCAACGATGCCTTGACCGTGGATGACGAGGACGCTTTCGTGGCCGGCCTTGTCGCCGGGCTGACCGCCTACCCGCGCTACTACGCCCACATGGGCGCCCGTAATCGGCAGGGCCCCGGGCCGGCGGACCTGTCGCCGCCGCAACCGGTGCAGCCGGATGAGCTGCGCAAGCGCATCGCGGCCGGGCAGTGGGTGGTGGACCTTCGGGACCGCACCGCCTACGCCGCGGAACACCTGGCCGGCAGCGTCGGCATCGCGCTGGGCGAGCAATTCTCCACGTACCTGGGCTGGCTGATCCCGTGGGGCACTCCGCTCACCCTGATCGGTGACAGCGCCGAGCAGGTCGGCGGTGCGCAACGCCAGCTGGTCCGCATCGGCATCGATCGCCCCGCCGGCGCCGCTGTCGGCACCCCCGGCGAGCTCGCGGCCGGGTACGAGCTGCGGTCCTACCGGCGCGCGACCTTCGCCGATCTCGCCGCAACGTCGGGGGCTGCAGCATGTGGGCCTGGGCCGGTGGTGCTCGACGTGCGCCGCGATGACGAGCGCGCCTGCGGGCACGTGGCCGGATCGGTCCACGTGCCGTTGCACTCGCTGCTCGAACGCCTTGACGAGGTTCCCGATGTCCAGCTCTGGGTGCACTGCGCCAGTGGCTTCCGTGCCTCCATCGCCGCCAGCCTGCTCGATCGTGGCGGCCGCGAGGTCGTGCTCATCGACGATGAGTACGCCACTGCCGTGAGGATCGGGCTCGCCCCCGGCTGAACCCTAGTCAGCGAAGATTCTTAGCACCTGCCCGGTCCGCAACACGGACGCGCATGACATCAGAGCGGACAGGGCAGCGCGGAACGCCCGTTCGGTCGTTCGGTAGGTGACGAAGACGACTCGCGCCACCCCCACCACCGAGTCGTGCTGCTCGACCACCCGCAGCGATATACCGTGGGATCCGAGTACCCCCGATACCTCCGACAGCACGCCTGGGGAGTCTGCGACATCCAGCCGGAGGTAATAGGGATAGCACAGGTCATCGACGGATCCGATGGCCGCGGGAGGCCCCACGGGGACCGTCCGGCTGATACCGCTGATCCGGTTGTGGGCGGCGTCCACGACATCACCGAGAATGGCAGACGCAGTGGGACGTCGTCCTGCGCCCTGGCCGTAGAACATCAGCTCCCCGACGTCACGCCCGCTGACAAAAACCGCGTTGAACGCATCGTGCACCGAAGCGAGTGGATGACCGAGCGGCACTAGTGCGGGGAAGATCTGCGCCCACACACAGGGCACAAGCTGTCCCTGGCCCCAGCGAGCCTCTGCGACGGCGAGTGACTTGATTGCATAGCCGAACCTGCTGGCAATCTCCAGGTCAGCACGGTCTATTCCTACGATGCCCTCGCGATGTACGACAGAGAATGCGACGGAGTGGTTGAAGGCAATCGATGAAAGAATCGCAAGCTTGGACGCCGAGTCGATGCCCTCGACGTCGGCAGTGGGATCGGGTTCGGCGATCCCGAGCGCCTGCGCCTGGGCGAGGGCGGCGGCGTAGTCCATGGAGTCGTTGGCCATCCGAGAGAGCACATAGTTCGTCGTCCCGTTGAGAATGCCGGCAATGTTGGTCACCTCCTCGCCGACCAGGGACTCGCGCAGCGGGCGCACGATAGGGACGCCTGCCACCGTGGCAGCCTCGAACAGCAGGTCGACTCCCGACTCCCGAGCCTGGGCAAACAGTTCCGGGCCGGCCGAAGCGATCAGCGCCTTGTTCCCGGTAACGACGGACTTACCGCTGCGCAGGGTGCGCAGCACGATGTCACGCACCCCGTCCACGTCGCCGGCGAGCTCGACCACGATATCGATCTCGTCGTCATCGATCACCTCGCTGACGTCATCGGTCAGGACTCGTGAACCAACTGCGAGAGAACGCGGCTTATCCAGATCGGCGACGGCGATTCGGGTGAGTTGCAGGTCGATCCCGGTGGTCGCGGCGACAGCCGTTCGCCGTTCACCGAGGACGTCGACGAATTCTGACCCGATATTGCCGCATCCGATCATGCCGAGCGTGATACTCGTCGTCACCGAGATTTCCTCTCCTGGTCATCGCAAGTCTGACGTGGCTGGCTGGGTCTGTCTGCTGGCCACCGGACATGGAGCTATCGTCCCAGTAGCCTGATCTCGATGAGCACAGCAGCGCCGCGCATCGCCTCGCTGTTGCCTTCGGCAACGGAGATTGTGTGCGCACTCGGGCTGGAAGGGTCACTGGTCGGCATCACGCACGAATGCGACTACCCGCCAGCCGTCGTCGGCAAGCCGCAGCTGACCGCGAGCCGCATCTCGCACCGCACCATGACGAGCGCCGAGGTCGACCATGCCGTGCGCTCGCAGCTCGACGGGCACGGCTCGATCTACGATCTCGACGAAGCCCAGCTCCGCGCGCTGCAGCCGGATTTGATCCTGACCCAGGAGCTATGCGATGTCTGTGCCGTCAGTTACCGGGCGGTCGAGCAGGCCGCGCGAACGCTCTCCGCGAACGTCGAGGTTGTCTCGCTGGAACCGAACACGATCGCAGACATTCTCGCCAACATCCGCACCGTCGGTCGGCTGACCGGCACAGAAGGGCGGGCCGAAGCGCTGGTTGCCGAGTTGACAACACGGCTCGACGCGCTGACGCGTGCGCTCGTCGACGTCAAGCACCGCCCGCGGACACTGGTTCTAGAATGGCTGGAGCCACCGTTCGCACCGGGTCACTGGGTACCCGAGCAGATCGCATTTGCCGGCGGTGATGACACGTTCGGCTACGCAGGTGCGCCGTCGCGCACGACGACCGCCGAAGAGATTCACGCCTACGCGCCGGAAGCGATCGTGCTGGCGCCTTGCGGCTACTACGCGAAAGACACCCTGCGCGAATTGCCGCGAGCGCGGCTGCCGCGCGGTTGGCACGAGCTGCCGGCGGTACGGGAGGGCAACGTGTGGGCGGTTGACGCAACCTCGTATTTCAGCCGACCGGGACCCCGCGTCGTCGAAGGCGCGGAGATCCTCGCGCATATCATCTGCCCTCAGCGCTTCGGCGCGCCGGATGAACACATGGCCGTGCGGGTATCGCCAGCATTGATGGGCGGTGAGCCGAACACGTAGCCCTACTCGAACTCTTCTCCGACGAACTCGTAGATCAAAAAACTGTCGTCACCGTCGTCGCTCAGTTGGTACACGCCGTAGGTCCGCATTCCCGGTGAGAGCGTTTTGCCCTCGATGCGAAGCAATGGTCCCTGCGTCACGAGCACTCGAAGGAGAGAGGGAGGCTGCCCATCGGGGCCGATCTCGACAACGCTGTGCCCGGCGAGCGGGCCACCGCCGACGAAGAACGCAGGCTGCCGGCTACCCGTCATCGGCCCAGCATGCCCGCGGTCAGCTCGCGTCGTCTAGAGGGTGGGTGATGGCGCGTTGGCGCGGTCGCGTCGGCTGATCACCCGGCCTGGCGCAGGATGGCCGGCGCTTCAGCGGCTCGGGCCAGGGCGAGGCCGACAGCCCATCGCAGCACTGTCCGGGCGTCGCCGCCTGGCCCGGGAAGACGCCAGGCGAGGTATCCATCGGGGCGGACAAGCGCAGCTCCCGAGTCGCCGATGCGGTAGTGACGGGCGAACGCGCCGTCCTCATCCTGCAGGTCGTGACCGGCGGACAGCGCCACGATCGGCAGCCCGTCGGCGGCGAGCTCGGCGACCGCCCGGCGCCACGGCCCTCCTCGAGGGCCGGTGAGCACCGTGAGGTGGCCATCGAACAGATCGTGCGTCGAGACCCGGCACCCGCCGCGCCGCACCCACGCGTGTGGGGCCCGCTCCCCCGTCCCGGTACCGGTCGTGGCCTCCACCACCGCCGAGGTGTAGCGCACGCCGATATCCCACGCCAGGCCATCACCTGCCGGTGCCGGGTGCCGGCGTAGCGAGCGCAGCACGTTCTCGGTGCCGATCGGGCGGCGTTCTGCCTCGTAGCTGTCGAGCAGCGCCTCACCGGCCCAGCCGCGCAGCACCCAGGCAAGCTTCCAGCCCAGGTTGTGCGCGCCGTGGATTGCATACCGATGCCACCGACCGGTGTGGTCCGGTGGGCGGCGTCGCCGACGAGGAACGTCTGCCCGGCGCGAAACGCGGTGGCGACGTGGCCGCCCATCACGAACGGCATCACGACGAGGATCTCGGGCTGCAGATCCGGCAGGCCGGTGCCGGCTCGGATGAGCTCAGTGCACCGCTGGGGCGTCCAGTCCGCGATCGACTCGCCGGGGTGGGAGTGCCATTCACGGGCGTAGACCCACCGATCGTCGGCGCTGGTGGGCACGAACAACCCCTCGGCGCCCGCAACCTCAACGGCATTGAGTACCGACGGGAGGTGGGGCAGCCTGCGGGTGAGGTCGGCGCGAAAGGTCACCGCGATGAACTCGCCGATCGTGCCCAGATCGTCGACGCCGATGCCCAGTCTGGAACGCACGGAGCTGCGCGGGCCGTCCGCACCGATCAGATACCGGGCCTCCAACCGCTGGAGGCGTCCAGTAGCGCGGTCGCGCACCTCGGCGTGCACGCCGGTGTCGTCAGTCCGGCAATCGGCTAGTTCGGTGCCGAACGGACGTGTCCACCGCGGGCACGCAGGTGCGTCAACAGCACCGGCTCAAGGTGGTCCTGCGGGCAGTAGCACGGCGTGGCGGGGCTGACCGCCCGCGCTTGCTCGTCGGTCGGGTAACCGAACTCCATGCCGACACGCTGGGTGCCCGTCAGCGTGTCGGATACCGTCAGTCCCGGCCGCACCCGCATGGCGCCCGCGCGGACCCGCTGCTCGAGGCCCCAGCTGCGCAGCAGCTCCATTGTGCGGGTGCTCACGCCGGTGGCCTTGGGAAACGGGGACGTGCCGTCGTGCCGCTCGACGACGAGCACGTCGATGCCGTGCCGAGCGAGGGCGATCGCGGCGGTCAAACCGGCCGGCCCGGCGCCGACGACGAGGACGTCGCAGATTTCGCCTTGCATGGGAGGCTCCTTCACTGGTGGCTTCGCATCAGCGTCGGCGCAACGAGCGCGCCTCGGATCCGTTGACACCACGGAGTTTGCGCGGCGGATCGGCTACGGAGTCCGCTGCGCGACAGCGCGCAGCCCGGTACGGTCCGTCGCCCCGGTCTTGGCCAGCAGGCTGGCGACGTGCGTCTCGACGGTACGTGGCGAGACGTACAGCCGCCGCCCGATTTCGGCGTTGGGCAGGCCGTCGGCAACCAGGCCGAGTACGTCCATCTCCCGGCTGGTGATGCCGAGAGCCCGCAGGGCGGGCGGGACGGGGGTGCTGCCGCGTCCGCGCCGGATCGGGGCACCGGCCTGCCGCAGCAGGTCGCGGCAGGTGCGGGCCAGCAAGTGCTCGCCGTCGCGCTCGAAGGCAGTGAGGTCGGCGCGCAGCGCGGGTACCGGGTCTCCCCAGCGGTCCGCCACCGCCGATTCCAGCACGAGCAGCCGCAGCAGCCGGCGCCACCAGTGCTGACCAGCCAGCAGTTCGTCGGCGGTGGCTAGCAGCTCAGCGGCGACGTCACCCCGCCCGGCACGGCCGGCAGCCACGGCGTCGGCGTAGGCCAGCGCGGCGCGGTTGCCGGCCGCCAGCTTGACCGGTGAGGTGCGCAGGAACTCGGCCGCCTGCCCGTCGAAGCCGGCAACCATGCGCAGCAGCGCCCACAGCCCCCAGTAGGCAAGTGGTGCGGCTGAGGCGTGCCCGCGCAGCACAGTCATCCCGCCGTCCAGCAGCTCGTCAGCCCGGCGCAGGTCATGGGCGAGCAGGTGGGGCAACGCCCGCGCCGCTGCCGCGAGGGCAGTGACCTCGACGGCGGCGTGCGCGCGCGCCGTCGCGGCGCCAAGCAGCGCATCCATCCCGTCGGCGTTTCCGGCGGCGCCCAGTCCCGCCGCGGCGATCGCCTCTGCCAGCGCCTGCAGCCCCGACAGTTCCAGCCGGCCGGCCTCCTCGGCGACGCGCCGGGCCATCGGTTCCGCGGTGTGCGGCCCGCAGGTGGTCAGCACACGCTCCGCCAGAATCACCTCGATGGACAAGGCCACGCCGAGCAGACCGGCGTCCAGCGCCAGCTCGCGCGCCTCCGCCAGCAGCATCGGCACGTCGTGCTGATGCAGCTCCACCAGACCTAGGTTGAGCAGCGCCTCGATCCGCCAGGGCGCCAGGCCGTGCTCGGCAGCGCATTGGGCGGCCCGGCCGAACGCCGCCGCCGCGCGCTCCAGGTCGCCTCGAAACGCGCACCGGCCGTCGATCAGGAGGGCGGCGCACAGCGCTTCCGGCCGACCGGCCCGCTCGGCCACCTCGGCCCCCATCCGGGCGAGGGCAGCCGCGCGGTCCGGGTCGCCCGAGCCG
>JALZDN010000046.1 GCA_030862525.1 Actinomycetota bacterium
GCCTTGACGGTGAGCACGTTGCGCTCCACGTTCAGATCGATGGACTCCGGATCCACCCCGGGCAGGTCAAAGTGCACCACGAACTGCTCGCCCTGCCGGTAGGCCTCCATCGGCATCACCGCCGGTCGCGACCAGGTGCCCGTCTGGCCGAAGACCTGCTGGGTCAGCCGGTCCAGCTCCCGGAACGGGTCGGTACGCATCAGCATCGTCATCGCCTCCTTCGACCAGTTGTTGGCGTCCGCCCCCGGCGTACCGCCAAAGAGGGATTAGATCGAGGTCGGATGCTGGCACCTGAGCGCTGGACCGGTGACGCCAGTCGCCCTGCGGCAGGCCGTCCACTTACCAGGTGCTCCACGCAGACCGGTTCGATGACCCGTTTGCCGACCCGTCCGACGCCGTGCCCAATGCGCCGCATCCGGTTGCTCACCAGTCGCTTAACTGCTGAGCTGGCGCTCGACGCCACCCAGGTCGCGTTCAGGACCGAATGCAGGAAGCCGGCTCAGCGCAACTGGGAGCGACCCCTTGCCGGCGCGTGGACCCGCGAACCGCGGCAGCTCGTGCTTCTGGATGAACGTCGGCCGAAGTAGCGAGGGACTCAGCAGGAGCAGGTCGAAATCGGCTTCGTCCAGTCGGTCGACGATGCCCGTGTCAACTCCTCCCCGCAGGTCAGGGGCTGTCCTCTCACCGTTCGACATCCCGTGCCGGCGGCCTGCGGTCGCGTAGCTGTGTCGTATGTTGTGCAGCCGGATGCGGAGGAGGCCAGCAGCTAGCCGGTTGAAAGGAGCGGTGATGGTGTCGGAGTACGTGTGGGCCGCGAGGCCTACAGCCAACACCGTCGACCATCCCCGCAAAGATCATTCTAACGAGGTTCTAACTGAGTGCCCACGTGGCGTCGGTAGTCTCCCAGCCTGACGGCCGGACAAGGACTCCCCGATCCTTACCCCCGTTCGGCCGTCATCCAACTCCAAGCAGACCTCTTACCAGGAGGGGCGACTATCCACCCGATGTCGCGCCCAGCAAGGTAACACGTCAGTTGCTGAAGCAAAGGCCGGACCGTTGTTCACAGCAATGAACCCCTGATGTGGGCGAACACCTGGTTAACCAACCCTGAGTTCGGTCAGCAGCCTTTACCCATACGGCTTTGACTCAGCTGCAATCGCCGCGGGCGGTGTCGCAGGCTCCTGCTATCACCGCTGGCGTGGAAGCCGCCCTTGTCGTCAACCGACGATATAGGGCACGCCGGCTGCTTACCCGATTCGGCAACCTGCCAGTACCGCCTATGTTGTCGGCAAGCGGGTGGGTTGGGCCGCGAGGCTGGCGAATCCGGGAGCGGTGGTCGCGGCGAGAGGGGCGCCGCACGGCAGAAAGGAGAATCAGTGATGGATGAATACGGCACGTTCGAGCCGTGGCACCGTCAGAGAGGGACGTGGCTAGGAGAGGCGGGGGTGTGATGACCGCAGAGAAGCCGAATGAGGGCCTGGACATGGTGCTGAGCCACCTGGTCTTGGAGGGTGCGCTATGACTGCCCTGCCTGCACCTGTCCTGCCCGACCCGGAGGTGGCCCGGTTGCAGCGCGTGCTGGAGGACGTGCGGTTTTCGCTGGAGCGGGGCTATTGGCAAGCCGCGCTGGCAGCAGCTCGCGCCGCCTTGACCCGCGACAAGACTACAATCAACGACTGAGCGGCGCGCATGATCATGCGGACAAGGACGAGCCTTCTACGACTCCGCCACCTCGCCGCCTCAAGGGCACCTGATGGTCTCGCTGAGCGGGGAAACTCCGGTAGTTAACGACTGGGTGGGCTGTCTAGGCCCGTGATGGGTGAACGACGGGTGGTGACCCCATACGTGTTGTGAAGGAACTTCTGAATGGTCGGCGGCATTTTAGCTCCCCTGCTTAGTCTGGCTACTGCGCACCGTGGACCTGTCGATTTTCCACAGACCGTCCTCAGCGAGCAGCCCGTAACTGGTCTGTTCCTCGACGACCCTGCCGTCTTTGAAGAAGTATTCGATTGTCGCGTCCACCGTGGCACCTTGTTTGGCGGAGACGTCAAAGACCGTGACCCGCTGCACCGGGTTCCAGAAGTTCTGATATCCGGTGAAGCCCCCGGAGTGGTTTCGCTGGTAGTTCGCAGTAAGCCGTTCCCAAGCCGCCGGCAGGTTCTCAGGCATTAGCGCGTAATAGTCGGTAATCGCCTGCTGCAGCTGCTCCGGCGTGTCCTGAAGACTACCCGGGTGGCCGGAGTGATGATCTGCGCCGGGTTGCGCGATCGTGATCGGGTTGGAAGGGCAGGGAGGCTTTCCGCCGGGGTGTCCGGGGTGATGATCTGCGCCGGTTTACGCGATCGTGGCTGGATTGGAAGGGATGGGAGGCTTTCGGCCGAACCGCTCGTCGAGGTGCTCGTAGGGAGGGCGGCATCAACACCGGTGACCGCGCCACCGGTGACTTTGCCATCGCTGATCAGCACGGTCGCCAGGACACCGGCAGCGAGCAGCACAACCGCCATGATGCCGGCCAGAAGTCTTCGGTGTCGTGGTGATCCGTCGCGATTATCTCCGGTCGGTGGCTGACCGACGGTGGCGTCCACCGGGGTGGGTGCCACCGGGGTGGGTGCCACCGTGGTGATCGTCTCTTGCGGTGGTGGCGACTGGATGAGTGTCTGCTGCATTGTCGGGACTGGTTCCAAGGGCGGGTCGTTTCGGGACAGCGGACGTGTGGGGGCGGCCAAACCACCGTGGGATCGGGCCAGGCTGGTGGCAAGGGTGGCCAGTGCATCGTGTGCCTGTGGCATGGTCAGGCGTTGTTCGGGGTTGCGCTGCAGCAGGCGCAGCAGCAACGGGGTGAGCGGACCGGACTGTTGGGGCGGGGTGATCTGGCCCATGGCCACCTGGTGCAGCAGGGCGATGGCGTTGTTGTGGAGCCCGAACGGCGGAGTGCCTTCAACGGCGGTGTACAGCGTGGAGCCCAGGGAGAATACGTCTGACGGGAAGCTGGCACTGTTGCCCTGGGCGACCTCCGGCGCTAAATAGGCTGGTGTTCCGACCAGCATGCCCGTGGCGGTCACGGTGACGTCACCGACGGCGTGAGAGATGCCGAAGTCGGTGATCTTGGCCGTGCCGTCGTCCGCAATCAGGACGTTGCCCGGTTTGATGTCGCGGTGCACGATACCGGCCTTGTGCGCGGCGGCCAACGCCGAGGCGATCTGGCTGCCGATCCTGGCGACGGTGTCGGGCGCTAGCACCCCTTGTCTGGACAGCACCGTTGCCAGGCTGCTGGACGGCAGATACTCCATGATCAAAAACGGTTGGCCCTCGTATTCCACCACGTCGAAGACTGCGATCGCATGCGGGTGGTGCAACCGGGCGGTGATCCGTCCCTCCCGCATCGCCCGGCGGTTGGCCTCGTCGGCCTCGCTGTCACTGAGCGCCGACGGCAACAACACCTGCTTGATGGCGACGGTGCGGTGTAGGCGTTCGTCGTGTGCTTGCCACACAATCCCCATCGCCCCACTGCCCAGACGCGAGGCCAGGCGGTAGCGTCGCGCGATCAGCTTGCCCTCGTCGATCACCGCCACCTCCCGGAGGTACTGATGCCTGCTTACCGGCGTGAGTGTGTCGCCCCGGCCGCAGCCAGCATCGTCTCCGTAGTCCGCGCAGAATTAGCTGTCGGCTACGATTGTGTCCGCCGGGCGCTATGCAGTTCGACGAGATCGCACGGCTATCGGGCCAGCCGCAGCCTGCGTCCGCGCACATCGAAGCGGTCGGCAGGCGGATATCCGCCCAAGGAGTCGTCCACCCCGACATCCCCACCACTGTCTCTCCGCGATCCACTGAGTGCCCCAATTACCGACATCACAAACATCCCGATGGAAACAGACGATCCGTCCGGTGCCTCGGCTCGGGGATGGTATTCAAGACCAGGCGCGCCTTGGGGCCGCTTGGGGACCACACGCCCTGCATGCGGACAGACGACCTGCACGTCGGCCGGTCGTACACGCCCAGGAGCTACTACCGAGCAGGACAAAGCCCTACTCCTACGTCCTGGAGGTCAAGGGCTCGCCGTGATCATCTTCAGCGGGCCGTCAGCGAAAGCGGCGCAACGAGTCCGCACGGGGCGATACACACGGCACGTAGCCTCAGCTCAGCGTCACACAACGGCACCCCCAGGCACGCGGACGCACGGCCGATCAGCGTTCACACAGAAAAGGTCACCAATCCAATATCGGGGCGTCTCGGGCCTCCGGCGGGCCTTGCTCCGGGATGGCCCCACGGCTGGGCACGAAGTGGTGGGTCACCCGAAGGCGCGATATCCATTGCGTCGACGCGACGGGATACCCGCTTCCGTCCCTCCTGTCTTGCGCGGGCTTACGCCCCGCGTGTGCCATTAGCGTGCCATTAAGGACGGTCAACCACGGTCAACAGCGGGTATCTGCGACCCGGCTTGACCGCAGATCGAGGCCGCTGACGGCGCAGCGAGCGCAACCTTCCAAACTGGTGTGTCGAGGTGCTCGGTTGAGGCGCGCGGAAATACCGATTGCAGGGCCACTCGCCGCACCCGGCGTTAGGTTTAGGGGGCCAGAGGAATCTCGACAGATTTGAAGATCTTGGATGCGGTCAGCCGTTGTAAACGCTTACCGAACCGACCTGCGAGTGGGCCCTGATGCGGTGCGCGGAACCGGGATCCCGCTGGACCGTCACGTCGGCAGTGCCGACCTGGTTGTCGGCGTCGACCGCATAGCTCGTACTCGCAGGTAGCCGCACCGTGACGGAGCCGACCTGGGCTTGCGCGTCCACGGTGGTCGGTGGCGCGGTGAATTCCAGTGTGATCGTGCCGGCACTGGCGCGGGCGGTCACGGCGTCGCTGGTGAGCCCGGTGGCGTCGATGTTTCCGGTGGTGGAGGTTAGGGTGAGCTGGCCGGCCAGCCCGGTCAGCGTGGTTCCGCCAACCTTGTTGTCGATCTGTATCGCCAGTCGTCGGGGGACCTTGACCACGTAGGTCACGCTGCAGGTGTTGACGTCGAAGACCCCCGGGCAGGTATAGCTCAAGGCGAGCTGGCTGCCAGTGATCGGGTAGCGGGTCTGTGGCGGGTTGCCGGTGTAGTGAAACTGTTCGATGACCGAGATCGTAGTGGCGTCGGTGCCCTCAATCTGAGTATTCCCGACCGGGTTGTCGATCTTGAGGGAGGTGACCGGCTCGGTAATCGTGTAGGTGTTGTGCTCCGTGATAGTGCTGATGCGGGTACCACAGCTAACGACGGCCTGTGCTGAGGCCGTCAGCAGTACGACTCCCACGGCCATGATGGGCAGCGGGTGCATAGGGCTACTCCGCTGCCGTCGCATTGACGGCTGTGGGGAGGGGCTTGGCCACTGTAGCCCGTACCGTGCCACTCTTCATGGCTACTCCCTTGTACTCATTCGATCGCTTCTGGTTACCGCGATGGGTACCATAACGTCCCGAGTGACGCCCTTTCGGGGTGCACCACGTTCGACGTCAAGCGCCCACAGGGCGACCGGTGAGCACCACCGGCTGCAGGTCAACGGCGGGGCGGACAGCGGGTGAGGGAGCAGTCCCAGCCCCGTCATCAGCTGACGACAGCGGTGACGACAACGCAGACGACAACATGGCGCCACGAGCAATGCAGACCCGGGTCGTGACGCAGATCAAGCGGCGGAGAGAGAAGTTGCGTGTCAAGGAGTCGCAGGTTCGAATCCGGATCTAATGACAGTTCTCCCGATCTAACTTCACCGAAATCGCTACGTCCCACAAGTCGGCTCAGGCACGACCGGATGGCCTGCCGAGTGATGATCCCGAAGAAGATCTCGACCATATTCAGCAAGAACCCTAAGGTCGGGGTGAAGTGCAGCGTGATCCCGTGGTTGCGGGCCAGCAGGCGCGGACCGCCGGGTGCTCGTGGGTGGCGTGGTTGTCGACCACTAGCCGCGATGTGGCCGGTGGCGTGCCCGAGGAGCACGCCGACGGGGACGACGAGCAGGACGGCGACGCGGCGTATCAGTCGTTGTCCGGCAGGTACTCGCCCTTCTCGTAGTACTCGAGGAGGCCGGTGAACGTCGGGTAGTCGTAGGTGACCAGCTCGTTGCCCTCCCACTTGGCGCCCAGCTCCTCGGCCCACTCCAGGTCGTTGAGACCGGGCGGCGCTTCGTCGGACCAGTGGAACGGCACCATCGTGCTGAACTTGTCACGCCGGCCCAGGACCACCCGTTCGCCCTCTGCTTTCGACGCTGTCATGGGCGCCGATTCTACTCCCGGAGCTCGTCACGACCCGCTCCACCTACCTGTTCACTGCCCTCACCAGCGGTAGTGCAACCGCTGGCCAGCCGGGCTCGAATCCAGCGCTTCCAAAGTGGCGAATACGTCTTCCACGCTGGTGACCCGGCCACCGTGCTGTTTATCGTCGCGGAGGGCTAACTGCATGAACCGGTCAGCACCCCCGCCGGTGCTGACGTGGTCCTCGAGGTCTCCACCCACGCCGCGTGTTCGGTGAGCCCGACCTGCTCGTGCCGAACGCACCCGAGTTGTCAACGTTGTGGCCACCACACCCACGACGGTCATCGCCCTTGATCGGCCCCTGCTCGTCGTAACGCTGCTCCACGACGCTCAACTCACGAGCATCAGCCCCGGCTCCCCCCGCGACAACAGTCGCGCGAAGCAGATTTGAGGACGGCAGTGTTACCCCTCATTTGAAGCCGGTGTGTCACCCATCAATCGGAGTCAGACAACGTTCTGGTTCAGGTGATGCTTGGCCGTCGTCGTCGAGATCGACGGTGATCGTGTGCTCGGCGATGTGGACAGTGAGCACAGCGTGGGCGTCGGCTCGGCGCAGCATCCGATGAGGCTGGAAAGCTTCTCGCCCGCCGAAGCCTGACGGGTGACCGCCGGTCAGCCGGTTTGATCGTCTGATCGGTTGGGGGTGTCGAGCACGGCCAGCAGCTGCGTCAGGGCGTCGCGGTGTGCCGGGTTGACGCGGTCCAGCGCCGCGGCCAGCTCACCGGTGGGGTGGGCCAGTGTGTGGGCCGCCTGACCCAGTACCGCAAGGTCGGCTGCGGGCACACGCACGCTGTGTACGTGAGGTGCGTCAGCGGTGCCGGCTATCCGGTGGCCGGAGGAGTCGTAGTAGGGGTGCAGCTGCTGATTGAGGGCATCCCAGAGCCGGTATAACGCGGTCAACGCAATCCGACCGGCCAGCGGGGCCGACAGCACCCGCCCCCGGCCATTTGTGGGGGGTGTCGCGGCTTCGACCTTCGCCAGGCCCTGCAGGAGGACTTCCGCCGCGGGCAGCAGTGTTGTCAGGGCCACCCCCTCGGCCACCACCACTGCCACCGTGGGGCGCTGTGCCGAGGGCAGCCCCGTAGGCGGCGGTGAGTCAGTCACCCGGTGGCACCGGGCTGGAGGGACGATCAGCTCACCGGCGGCGGCACCTGACGCCGTCGGTACGGGGCGCGGCGGGGCGACCATCAGAACTCCTGGCTAATCCAGTGGTTTCATGCCCCCAGGGGTTTTGGTTAACCACCTCGTAAGCATGCTGCCGTTACGGCTGATGGCTTAACCTGTTCCAATCCTTGTCGCCCCCCGGCAACAGCGCCACTACCTAAGTTGGGCCGATCGGGCGAACTCGTATGAGGGACGTAGCAGGGGAACCCATCACGACGACTGTCGAGCATCAGGCGGGACTACCACACATCAAGATCCGACCGGTCTATCCCACGTGATGCTCGACAGTGAGGATGGCGTCGGCGCATCGGGTGGGTTTGACTCGATGCTTGACCGACGTCATCGGCTGTCCTGGCAACGATTCGTCTGTCGGCCTGCTCGCTGCGCCGTGACGCACGCGGCCGGACGGGTGTCGTGACTTCATAGGAGCCTGTGTGAGCTTGATGACCCCCTAGCGCGGACACCTGTCCTGAGGTGACCTCGGCCACCGGGAAGGATGCTGCCGTGCCTGCACCTCACCCTTCGGAGTTCCGCCGTCGAGCGATCGCCTTGACCCGTTTGGGTCAGCAACCGATCGCTGCAGTAGCCAAGCAGTTGTCGATTAGTGAGTCTTGTCTACGGAATTGGTTAGTGCAGGCTGACGCTGATGAGCACGGTAGCGATTCCAGGTTGACCAGCGCGGAGAAGCGCGAGCTCACTCAGCTGCGGCGTGACAAGCGTCGCCTGGAGATGGAGAACGAGATTCTCAAACGGGCGGCCGCGTACTTCGCTCGTGAGAACGTCCGCCAAACTAGAATTTCGACTGGTCCGCGGAACACGCCGAAGACACCGATGCTGATATCGATGTTGGCGGCCGATACGTTCCGCCGGTGATCGCTGTCGGTGGCTGCCTGGCGCAGAACGACCGCGGCGAGATCAAAGCCGGCTACGAACTGGAGTCAGCACGTTGGGGTGGTCGGCACCCAGTACTCGCTGCTGGTCGGGCAACAACTGCTCGAACAGCTCCAGCGCCGCGCGAGCATCCCGGGTCTGCCCGGTCCAGTATGCGATGTTGTGGCGGATGGTCAGTACGGCGGGGTGGTTTGCGCCCAGCACTCGCTGCTGGTCGGGCAACAACTGCTTGAACAACCGCAGCGCCCCGTGAGCGTCTCCCCCGTCACCGATTCGGACCGCGTTGTTGGCGCGGGTGATCAGCTTTTGATGCTCACTCATGCTGCATCCCTACCGAATCCACCTTTAAGGATCTATTCTGCCGCCGCTGCCGGGGTTCGACCCTGGCGATGATCCCGGTGACCGGAGCCTGAGCCCACTGCGGCGACTTCTCGCCGAAAGCGGCAGGCTCATCGGTGGTGCGCGAGTGCGCGAGGCCTTACCCAAACAGTGACCCGCTCAGGGCCTGTCCTTGGCGCCGACTCGGGTGCTGCCCAGCTCGGACAGTCGTCCGGCGACGCCGTCTTCGGGATGCAGCGGTGGGGTGTCGGTGCCGGCGCCGTCGCGCATGCCCCCGACCAACTCGAGTAGGGCGTCACCGGCGGAACGTGTCGGCCGCCAACCGAGCTCGTCGCGGGCCCGGGTGATGTCCATCAGCGGCACCGCAAGGAGTAGATCCACCATCCCGGGTTCGGTGGGTACCAGCCGGGAGTGCCAGGCGAACGCGGCGAGCGTGCGCACGACGCCTGCCGGCACCGGCACCGTCCTGGCGTGGAACAGCGCGGCCAGTTCGTCAGGTCCAAGCGGTGGCTCAGCGGCCACGTTAAACGCGCCACGTGCCTCGGGTCGCAGCGCGGCCAGGCGAAACGCCTGACCGACGTCGAGGCTGTGCACGGCCTGGAACCGCAGCCGCGGAAACCGTGGTATGAGCGGAATGAGCTCAGGACGTAGCAGTGGACTCGGCAGCAAAGGCCCCGCGAACAACCGCCGGATCCCGCTCGCCGCAGCCCGTTTGAACACGAAGCCTGGACGCAGGCGAACGACCCGTATCTTCGGATTGCGCAACTCGAAGGCGTCGAGAATGCGTTCGACGTAAGCCTTCTCTCGGGAGTAGGTGGCAGTCGGAACGCCATCGGTTGGCCAGGACTCATCCACCGGGTGATCCTTCGGTCCCAGCGAGTATGCCCCTACCGACGAGGAGTAGACGATCGCTCGCACGCCGGCACCGGCGGCCGCCTCGAAGACGCGCGAGGAGCCGATGACGTTGGTCGACCACGTTGTGTGCGCATCACGAGAGGGCTGAATCAACCACGCAAGGTGGATCACGACATCTGCGCCGGCCAACGCGGGACGAAGATCGTCGGTAGCCACGTCGGCGCTGACCCACCGGACTTTCTTCACCGATTTCGGCGGGCGACGGCGGGCGACGCCGACGATCTCCTCGACCGCGGGGTCGTCGCACAGCGCCGCCAACACAGACGTGCCCACGTTGCCACTTGCTCCGATCACGGCGACGCGCACGAGATCACTTCCTCTCCTTTGCCGATCTGGCTACCCACGCTTGCGCCGGGCGAAACAAAACCGGAGACGAACATTCAGCGTTAGGAGGGCACGTTCCTCGGGTAGTTGCCTGATGTGTCCGCTGCCGCCGGCTCCCCGGTCGACCTCGTCGATGACTTGGCCCGTGTCGACCCCGCCGCTCCTGGATGGAGCAGGCGCCGGCGTGGCCGCGGGTTCAGCTACCACGACGAGCGAGGACGGGCGCTGACCGACCCCGAGGCGCTGGACAGGATCCGCGCGCTGGCGATCCCGCCGGCGTGGCGTGATGTGTGGATCTCGCCGCTGGAGGACGGGCACATCCAGGCCGTCGGTACTGACGACGCCGGGCGACGCCAGTACCGCTACCACGACGAGTGGCGGCGGGCTCGAGACGCCGCGAAACATCAGCGGGTCCTTGCGCTGGGGCGACGGCTGCCCAAGGTGCGTCTCGAGGTGGCGCACCGGCTGGCCGAACCGGGGCTCGGGCAGCGCCGCGTGCTTGCCGCGGCGGTACGGATGTTGGACATTGGGGTGTTCCGCGCTGGCGGTGAGCAGTACGCCCCGAGCTGCGGCGACGATGAGGGCAGCTTCGGGCTGGCGACGCTGCGCCGGGACCATGTCCGATTGCACCGCGGTGGAATTTTGATCGACTACGTCGCAAAGGGCGGTATCCCACGCACGCTCGAGTTGCGTGACCAGTCCCTGCACCGGGTGGTGGGCTCGCTGCTGCGCCGGCGCGGCGGGGGAGAGGAGCTGCTGGCTTACCGGGACGGGCGCGGCTGGCGTGACGTGCGCACCTCGGACCTCAATGAGGCCGTCAAGGAACTCGCCGGACGCCGCTACACGTGCAAGGACCTGCGCACCTGGAACGCCACGGTGCTGGCCGCTGTGGCACTGGCCACGCACGCCGTTGAGGGGATACCAGAGACGCCGCGCGGGCAGGCGAAGCTGGTGGTAGCCGCGATGCGGGAGGTGGCCGACCACTTGGGCAACACCCCAGCGGTAGCTCGGGCGTCCTATGTGGACCCCATACTGATCGAACGGTTCGAGCAGGGTCGTACCGTGCTGCCCACGTTGCGCCGGCTCAACGGGGGCAGGCTCGACGGTGCGACACCGAGCTCGGCCGACCTGTCCGACGAGGGCGTCCGGACCGCGATTGAGGCGGCAGTGGTCCGGTTGCTCCGCAGCTAACGGACCAAGCTGCGAGATCTGTTCAGTCGCTGCGGGCCTGGGCGGTCTTGCGGTCATTCGCCTTGCGAATCGCCTCCACCAGTTCATCCTTGGTCATCCGCGAGCGTCCGGAGATCTTGAGCCGCCGGGCGAGCTGCTCGAGGTGCTTCTTGCTGGCGTTCGCGTCGACGCCACCGGCGGTCGGGCGGTCGCTGTCTGCGGACCCGCCGGCGGCCTGTTTATCCGACGGGCCTGCTTGCTCCTTGGGCTCCCAGTGGTCGCCGACCTTCTCGTGGGTGTGTTTCACCGCGGCGAACGCGGTGCGGTGTGCCCGTTCACCCTCGCCGTAGCTGTCCACCGCAGAGTCGTGCGCTTTGATCCAGGTCCGCTTCGCCTTGTCGTCGGAACGTTCCAGTGTGCTGGGCAGCTCATCGCGTGCCGGCATGGTGCCGCACCTCCCGGTCGATCGTTGTGATCTGTCCCGTGGAGGTACCCGTCAAGCAGGTCGATGACACCTCATGGCGGAAGCGAACACCGATTCGACCGAACGGGTGGCGTTTCCGTCGTTGGCTACGGAGGTCGTTGGCTACGGAGGAGGTATCTCTGCGTCGCCGGACGCCTCTATTTCTGCGAACACGAGGATCGGCGAAAGGGCGAACGTGAAGGCTCCTGGCTTATCCACCAAAGATCCTGGCTTCTCCACCGCGCAACCCGTGGAGACTCTCCCGCCGGAGCACCTCGAGCCGGGGTGGACCTCCAGCCGTTCCGCTGGCTTTTATCCCGTACGTCGGCGCGTACGTGTCCATGACGATAGGAAGTCTCGCTGCTGTCTGGATCCGGAGAAGCCCCCGGTTCTGCCGATCAGGGGTCGACTGTGTAGTGCAAGGGGGTCCGGTTCGGGGTCGTCCTCAGCGGCGGCAACGTCGAGACTGGCGGTGGTGCTGGCCGGCCGGACACCTGCTGCCTAACCGCTAGGGCGCTGATCGTCAGTATCGTTGTCGACTTGACCGGGTTCAGTCGCTGAGGGAGTCCGAAGTGATCAGCACGATCGAGGTTGCGGAACAGGCAAACACTCTGACTTATACGTTCGAGGACCTGATGCGCTACCACGGTCCGGGTTCTCCCGGCGGCGTGGCGCATGCGTTCAAGGTGATGGAACGGGTCCTGCCACTGCTCGAGCCGGGTGGTGCATTGGAGCGACGCGAGATCGTGGTGGAGACGGCCTTTGCCGGTCCGGGTGCCCGCGATGCGTTCGAGATGGTCACCCGTGCCGTGACGGAGAACCGTTATGTTATCGATGATTCGCTGGCGCGTCCCGAACTGGGCCCGACACGCGAGCTCTTTGTTTTCAAACTCGGTTACCGAGGGCGTAGCGTGACTGCGCTGCTGCGCGAGGGATATGTGACAGAGGAATTTCTTTCACTTGTCCGCCAGGAGGAGCGAACCGCGGAGGAGGAGAGCCACCTGATTGTCCTGAAGCAGGAGCTGGCCGGCCGATTGTTGGCGAGCCCCGCGGCGGCGGTGTATGACGTCGACGGCGAGGTCTGACCCGCCAGGGCTATAAGACTTTCACCCGCCGGCGTTGTCGCGGCGCTCGGCCAGTACCTTATGCGGCACCTGCAGCAGGCGCAGCAGAGTGACCAACCCTAGGCCGCCGATCATGTTGCCGAGCGCCGCAAAAGCGAACAGCCCCAACCAGTCGGCGTAACCGAACGGAGCGCCGGCCTCCAGCGCGGCAAAGCAGATCAGCGAGGCCACGATCGCGTGGTTTACTTGGCCCGCGCCCAGCAAGAAGCCCATGACGACCGCAGGCACCAGGCGCAGGCCGTCGGACTCCGTAGAGTGCTGGAGGTAGGTCATCAACGTTATGAGCATGCCGCCGACAAGCGCCAGCGCAAAGGCCTTCCAGGTAATACCCAATTCGATATAGTTCGTTCCGGCGTCCACCGCAGTGGAACGCAGTGCCGGAAAGCCGGCCATCACGATGGCGGTGACTACCCATCCGCCCGCCAGATTGGTGACCATTGTCGCTGTCCACAGTCGTCCAAGCGACAGCACCGGCGCAGCCTTGGCCACTACCGCCGCCACCGGGACAAGGAAATTTTCTGTGAACAGTTCACTGCGCGCCAAGGTCAGCGCGATGAAGCCGATGGAAAACGCGAGGCCGCCCAGGAGAATGCTGTGGGTGACGCTTTCCACCAACAACAGCGCCAGGACGCCCACACCAACGTCCAGCCCACCCAGAAAGCCGGTCGCGAGCAGTCCCGACCACGCGCGGCCAAGACGTTGCTGGCCCTCGTCCACCAGCCGGTCGAAAGTCCGCTCGGAGTCCTGTTGCGGCACGGCGGGGCTGGTAGCGGAGGGATCGCTCATAGGCTGATGCTAGAGCCGGTGGACTAATGTGGGAGCGAGAACGTTGTCACGTCGATACCGGAGCCAGCAGGAGACTATGATCCGTGCCGCTCGCAGCAACGAGCTTCTCCTGCTGCAGGCCTTGGAACAGGCGCCGGTGCGCCCTTCCGAGACTGGCGATGCACGCGATCGCCGATGACAAGCCACCTGCCTGGAAAGGCTGGCCGCCTTCGAGCAGGCGGGCGAGCGTGGGTTGTCGCTGATGTCGACGACCACCCAATCGCCTATCTGCTGACGAGCGTCCTCGGCGAGAGTGCGCCCCCAAGGCCCTGCCATACGAAGCGAAGCACTGCCACAACACCACGGACTGCCGCAAGTAGCAGGTCATCGACCGCTGCCCGCAGGCCGCCAACGCGGTGACCACCAGGCCACGGTGACAGCAGCTGCCGGTGCCGCTCGGGCTCGTCCAGCAGCCGCCACCGTGCTGCCTACACCCCGAGCAGTAGGGCGGGGATGTAGCCGATGATGTCTGCGCTGAACAGCAGCAGGACATGGACGGATCCGAAGAGCATCGTCAACCATCCCGCGCCTGCGAACCACTCTGTACGATCGTGCGCTCCCAATATTCCCGTTGCTGTTCGGCTACGGCGACACACCAGCAGTAGTGCCGATGCAGTGCCGTCCGCGAAGGTCATCTACAGCAGGACGATCACCCGATTGGCTACCGCCTCCGAGTTCCGGTGTGGTCACTGTCAGCCGTCCTTGCGGGCCAGCACTCGGTAGGCGTTGCCACCGCGGGTGCGCCGTACCACACGGCCAAGCAGCTCATCAAGGACGTACGCGCCCACCAGCAACGGTTGACCGACGGCCCACACGGTGGTGCGCCGAAGCCGCCGCCAGCGGGTTGGCGCGGCGGTCATCCATGGCAGTCTCGCGTCGGGCGCACAGGCGTTGATCACAAGCCACAGGCTCAGGGTCAGATCGAAACCCTGGTGGGCCGCCCCGCGCTCGACCGCCACGGTGGAGAAGCCACGGTCGGCCAGCGCCGCCACCAGGTTGCGTTCCGAGATCATGTGCTGGTGCTGTGGTGGAAACCAGGGCATCCACCACCGTCCGAGCAGGCGACCGAAGCGGGAGTCGGGGTTGGGCATTTCGAGCAGCATGTAGCCGCCGGCGGGCAGGATCTTGGCTGCGGTGTCCAGCTCGTCGAGCGGCTCGCGAGTGTGTTCCAAATAATGGTGCATGCTGACCACGTCATACCGGTCGGCTAGCTGGTCGGCGAGCGGGATGAACTGCCCGCGGTAGCCGTGGTCGATCCAGCCGCGGCGTTGCGCCTGCTCAATGGCGGCGCTCTGGTCGAGCCCGTCGAACGCGGTGTTTGGCCAGGCCTCCCGTGCATGGCGACAGAAGTGACCATGTCCCGCACCGACGTCCAGCCACCCCGTGGGCACCATGAACGGCCTGACCATCTCGGCCCGCCCGCAGTAGGACGGCCCGCTCATGGCAGCCGTTCGCTCCATGAGCGCCTGGCCCAGGCCGTCGTAGAAGTCACGGTAGTAGAAGTCCAGCCCTGCTGGGGTGAGCCGGGGATTCTGGAAGATGTGCCGACATGCACCGCACTGCTCCAGAGTGAACTGGCCCGGTTTGCGTTGGACGAGGTCGGAGGTCCGCAGCCGGACTGACAGGTCGCTGGATCCACACCAGGGACAGTCCTGTCGGCGGGGTTCGAAGAAGCGGTCGACGCCGGCGGCCAACTCCGCTTGGTAGTACTGCCGGGCGGCCTCGGACGGATCCATGGAATTTTCTCTAGGTGGTCGACCGCGGCGGCCATTCGCACCCCGGTGGTTCCGGCGAGTGACCATCGGCCGTCCGCGCCAGGAGGAGCTGCCGCTGATTACGGTCCGGGCGGCGTCACCGAGACCGCAGCCGATCGCGGCCCAGCTGAACGGGGCGAGCGCGCCGGAGGCGGCCGGCTGTCCGAGCCGCCGGGCGGTCTTGGCGTGCGCAACGGCCTGGGCCGCCCAGCCGACGGCGCCAGCCAGCAACAGCCGGGCGTCACGTCGGCGCAGACCGGCCGTGACCATCAACGGCGGGGTGAGTCCGTAGACGAGGTGGCCGATCGCGACCGAGACGAGGATTCGCAGGTCGCCCCTGGTGGCACCGACGAAGCTCTTGCGCATCGACCTCCACCCGTCAGCGAAGTCGTCTATGCCGGTGGTGAAAAGTTCCCGCTGGCTGTCCACCATCAGCGTCTGCCCGCCGGAGTCCCGGACCAGGGTGGCCATGCCGACATCGTCACAGCGCGAGTCGGCCAGAGCGAACCAGCCGCCGACTCGGTTGTAGGCCGAGCGCCGCAGCAGGATGCAGTGCCCGATGGCCAGTGCCCACACGCCGCGCCCGTCTGGGCTTGCAATCTCGTGGAACATGTTGGTCGCGGGCGGCATCAACAGCCAGTACGAGGCTCGAGTGCCATCGGTCGCGCCCGCGGTGGATACGAGGTCGGCCGCCTGCTCCTCGGCGGTGGCCAGGAGTCGGCCCACAAGATCCGGGCGGGCAATAGTGTCGGCGTCGAAGAACAGCAGCCAGTCCGTGTGGCCGGCCCAGTCGTCGATCTCCTCGGCGGCACGCACGCCCAGATACATAGCGTGCACCTTGCCTGTCCAGCCCTCCGGCGGCCCGTCGGTGCGCAACACCCGCACTCGCGGGTCCTGGGCGACGTGCCTCTCGGCGATCGCCGCAGTGGCGTCGGTAGAGTGGTCGTCAACCACGAGGATGCGCAACGCCTGGTGTCGCTGTCCGCGCAGACCGCTCAGACAGCGGTCGATGGTGGCTTCCTCATTGCGTGCCGGGATGATGACGGTAACGGTCGGCTGTTCCGACAAGGGCTCGGCGGCGAGAGGCCGCAATTGGCGCAGGCTGCTAAGGGCGTACGCGGTGCGCGCGACGGAGGCGGCCGTGATGAACGTCGCGGTGCGCCGGAGAAAAGTGCCGGATACTAGGGAGGCACGAGACATACCAAGATCTTGCCAGGCAAACTGGATCTTGTCTCTATCGAGTCGCCCCCACCGCGGGCACCAAGCCTGATGGTGAGTCCCTGCTGGCCTTCGCCGATCTCGCAGCCCAGTGCTCAGTGCAGCGAGAGATGTCAGCGCACCAGCTGTCCCACGCAGGGCGTCCGGTCGCGTGTCGCCAGCCGCTGAACGTGGAACGGGCCCTACTACGAGCGGCTTGGCTTCCGGCACCTATCCAATACAGAGCTGACGTCGAGCCTGCGGCCGTCCGCGTTCGTGAGGTGGAACGCGAACTTGACGCTGGCCCCATACCATGATGCGACGTCACAATGGCGTCCAGGTGCTATTCCAGCATCCCGGCAGAGTCCGCACTATATGGTGCGGCCATCGTGGTAATCCTTCTTGAGTTCCTTGGTCGGTTCTTACAAGAATCACGCGGTGGCAGTCTCACATCACAACGCCACGCCGTTTACAAGCGGCTAGCTCGTACACCACTTCCAGGGACGCAACCGCGGTAGGTAGCCCACTCATGAAATCTACGTGACTGTTCGCCGATGGACACAGCCTTCGCTCCAGTGATCATGCCGTGTGTAGGAACCGTCATGATCAGCGGTGGTGCCGTGGCCACACCACGCCAACTCCTCACTGGCGTGCCGCCAGCCGACACGCCGCAACTCAGGCCTGTGGCGCGGCCCTGTGCCCACTCTCACGCTTAAGCCTCCATCCAGCCGCCACGTCACCTACGGACCCCAGCATCGCTCTATGTAGCCGATCTGTGACGAAGCGTTTCTAAGTATCGGCAATAAATCGTACGTAGTACGCCTGTAGCAGTTAAGTATGACTACTGATTGCCACATGGCGTTACTGGTAGGCAGGATCAAGACGAACCAACTCGGCAGTACCACCGAGTGTTTCTGACCGGCATCATGGGCTACTTCCCAAGGAGACTTAATGTCTAACGCACTGGGCTTTGCCGCTGGCGGTCAGTACGCAGAGCCTGCCGCTAACCGACACAATTCTTCAAGATCGTTCAGCGGTGACCAGGTCGATTGCGTTAAGACATCATGGAAAAAACACTTCGCTTTTGTTAATGTGCCTGCGGTTGGACATATCAATCCAACGTTGCCGTTGGTCGAAGAACTTGTTCGGCGGGGACATCGCGTCAGTTACGCCACTGGACAAAGTATGCTCGCCGGGGTTGAGGCCGTCGGAGCCGAGCCCATCCCATTGCCCACCGAGCTACCGAATTTGCCAGCGAATGTTGATTTCTTTCCTGAAAATTTCGCTCGCATGCTTGAACACTTCCTCGCTGACGCACAGAGGAGCTTTCCGCGTCTGCTCAAGCATTTCGAACGTGACCGCCCCGATGCCGTGTGCTACGACGGGATGGCCTTCGCGGGACGAGCGCTCGCGGACAATCTTGAGATCCCCGATATTTCGCTGATTCCCACCTTCGCTGGTCATGAAAACTTATCGTTGGATGAGCAGTTCAAGCATCCGCGACTTGCCGCGTTCTGCCGGAGCATAAAGGAGTTCACCGCGGAACATGGCGTGACTACGGACTTGCGGCCGACGGGCGCCTCGCCCTCTCCATTGAATCTGGTATTTATCCCCAAGCAGTTCCAGATCGCCTCGGAGAGCTTCGACGAACGCTTCTGCTTCCTCGGCCCCTCACTAGGGCAACGCGCCGACGAGCAGTGGAAACCTACGCAAGGGGACGCCCCGCTGCTGTTCATCTCGCTGGGCACCGTCTTCAACAACCGACCGGAGTTCTATCGGCTGTGCTTCGAGGCCTTCAGGGACAGTTGCTGGCAGGTCGCGATGGCCATCGGAGATCAGATCGATCCGGCGGAGCTCGGGCAAGTGCCCGAGAACTTCACCGTGCGCACATCCTTTCCGCAGCCTGCGGTCCTCCGGCGTGCGACCGCATTCCTGTCGCACGCGGGCATGAACTCCACCATGGAGTCCCTGTACTACGCGGTTCCGCTGGTAGCGGTGCCCCAGATGATCGAACAGTTCTTCAACGCCTGCCGTGTCGAACAACTCGGCCTCGGTCGCCGGCTTGTGCTTGATGACCTCACCACCGACCAGCTACGGGCGGCAGTCAACGAGGTGACCGCCGATCAGGCGATCCGCGCCAACCTGATCGCCATGCAGCGCGAGTTACATGAATGCGGAGGAGCAGTTGCCGGCGCGGAAGCGCTTGAGGCCCATCTTTCCGACCGTCGTAGTACAAGTGATGCCATAGCGACCAAGAGCGCTAGCCCTACCGCGAGCGCCTTCGTGTTCAATCCACTCGCTGAAGGATTCGCCGAAGATCCCTACCCCCATTACGAGGAATTGCGCGCAGTCGCGCCCGTGTATGAGCATCCGCTCGGAACCTGGATTCTGTCGCAGTACGATGACGTGTGCGCACTGCTGCGATCCCAACAGTCAGTCGACGAACGACATCTAGCTCCCGACCACCGCACTCACCATATGACTGGCCAATCGATGGCACAAAAGGACCCGCCCGATCACACCCGGCTTCGTCGTCTGGTCTCTAAAGCCTTCACGCCGCGCACCATAGCAGCAATGGAGCCGCGTGCTGTCGCCCTTGTTGATGAAGCGCTCGACCGAATTGACAACGCCGAAAAAGCCGATCTCGTGGCCGAATTGGCCTTCCCGATGCCCTTCACGCTGATCTCAGAGATGTTGGGAACGCCACCAGTTAATCACCTCCGATTTCGTGAACTCATCGGCACCATTACTCGGTCGCTGGAACCGATTGTCGACCCTCGATGGCTGCCCGAAATCGCCGAGGCCGAACTCGAGGTTGCGGCCCTTCTTGACGACGTGATCAGCTGGAAACGTAACAACCCCAGTGACGACCTGCTCACCGCACTCATCGCGGCCGAGCATGACGGGGATGTGCTCAGCAAGGACGAGCTGCTGGACCAAGTCTCGTTGCTCTTTCTCGCAGGTCATGAGACCACCGTTAACCTCATCGGGGGCGGCACATTGGCGCTACTGCGTAATCCTGACCAGCTAAAATTGCTGCGAGAGCAGCCGGAACTGACCACCAATGCCGTCGAGGAAATCCTGCGCTACGATAGCCCGCTACAGTGGAGCAGACGGATCACAATTGATCCCTTTCGCGTGGGTAATCAGGAGATTCCAGCAGGCAGGCTTGTAGCCGTGAGTCTAGCCTCCGCCAATCGGGATCCAAAATTCTGGGGACCGGATGCCGACAAGCTGCAGCTGGATCGCCCCAACGCTCACCGGCACGTGTCCTTCGGCGGTGGTATGCATTACTGTCTCGGTGCAGCCCTCGCGCGGCTTCAAGCGCGAGTGGCAATCTCGAGGCTCATTCAGCGCTTTCCCGCTCTGGACCTCGAGGACGTGCAGTGGAACGGCCGTATCAACTTCCGAGGGCCGGCCACGCTGTGGGTGTCCACAAAAGGCTGCAATATTGTCTAATGTCGCGTATATACCGCTGGTCCTACCGGTCGGGGCGACTTCGGTCACCGCATCCCGGCCAGCACGTTTGGCCCAGTAGCTGGCCACGTCCTCGGCGCCCGGGGAAAGCTCGGCTACGTCCAAGGGCCGCGCTTGCGGTGCCAGGGCCGGCTGGTCATCGTCAATGGAGTCGAGGTCCAGGTCGGCGACCCTGGCGTCGAGGAAGCTGGCTGCATCCCCCGGTTACCGGGGCGTGCAAGGACTCGACCGGCGTGGTCGGCGAACGCAGTTGGCTACCTCGCCGAGCATGACCGTGCCGTCGTGGTGCTGGACCTGCTCGTCCACCACGACCAGCGCGTCGCCGTCGCGCCGCAGCCCTTTGCTGGCTATCCGCAGTCGACCGAGGTCGAGTCGCTCCAGCTCGGCCCACATCTGGTAGCGCGGCACCCCGTCGGCCACCCAACCGGGATTGGGTATCGGTGAAAGTGTGAACGTATGGCGAGTCCGCGCAGCGGGTGGTATGGCCGGGCGCGGTTTTCAGCAGCACGGTGCGGTCGCGGGCCAGCGCGGCTCGCTGGAAGCCCGGCGCATTGGCCCCGGCTACGACCGCTTGCTGGGTGAACAGGTACGCGGTGCCCATCACCATCCCGATCTGGGCGCCGCGCTGCATCAGCGGTGCAGCCAGCGTGGCGACCATGGCCGCCACGCGCTCGTCGTGGAACCCCCGGCGAACAGCACCTGCAACTCGTCGGCACGCCCCTGCGCGTCGTCATACTCCAGCAGCCGCTGAACCTGGATCTTCCACAACGGGAAGCTGGCCCGCGGTCCGACGTGCCCACCACATTCCCGGCCCTCGAACATGAACCGCCGGAAAGACCGGGCCACCATCGGCAGACATCTGCGAGCGCGGCGCGCGCCGTCCGGCGTCTCGCCCACTAGGCCGGCTCGCGCGAGCGCCGCTGCGAGATGCACTTGGGCTCCTCGAAGGGCGTAATCCCCAAAACCAGCTCACGGTCCTGCTGCGCCTGCGCATCCTCGGTACTGGCCCCCGTACGCGGTGTAGTTCAGCGGTCCACACCTAATGCCCTGACTCGAGCCTCAGCAGATGTACGCAAGGGTACAGGCAACTCGCTGACCGGCTGATGTTGACGTTGCTCAGGGCTAAGTTCCCCGAGCCCTGGCTAACGTTGAGCTGATAAGCGCTTAAGGTGAAATACGATTGCGTCCAGCACGGCCAGGCCCCCTTGCCTATTGCCTACGGCCCCGCATTCAGGGCTACGGACCCGACAATTGTAACACTACGTGAGCCAAGAATGCTAGATAGACCAATGCGGCCCGAACGACCTGTAGGTACCTACTCAATCAAGCTATAAGTACTTAGCGAAGCGTACCCGGTACTGAGACCTGCACACTGAGTCTCAATGGACACGCCTACGACGACGCCTGGGTCCCCGACATGTTGGCCGGTCCGACGATGACCACGCCGGCCGCGACAAGTTCGACGGGGACCTGCTCGGAGCCGATCCAAGGCAGCCTTCCCGGCGATCGTGGACACGGCGTGCGCGGCGGCGGCCAGCTGGACGATCCTCCGCTGTAGGATCGCCTGCTGGGCCTCGCCGACAGGCAGCCGACCTCAGCCCGGTAGGTAATCGTTTACTGCAATGTGCGTAACTGTTCGCTGCTAACCAAGTGGTCGAAGTGCACAGCTAAGTGGTGAGTGAACGAAGTTTAGGGGGCGAATGCATGTTTTCATGTGACCTTCTTCTGGCCATGGTGTGGATAAGCCGGATCGGCGATTCGATCCATAATCTGTTCCCGGTCCGCTGGGGGCCACTGCGAGGAGGACTCGATGTCTGACGCACTAAGCTTTGCCGAGATCGACGGCCAGGACGTGGAGCTGCTGCCTGCGCGTACGGTCCTGTCCCTCTTCAGCTCCGGTGGCGGCGCCGGTGGCACCGCCGGCGCTGGCGGCACCGGCACCGGCGGTCTCGGTGGCAACCTGGTGGGCGCTGCCGCGATGGGCGGCCAACTCACCGGCGCCGGCGACAGCGCTGGCAGCCCCGCCTGAGCGACTCACGGCGTCAGTTCACGCAGTCCTTGAGGGCCTCGCCGGCGAGCAGGTGTCGAATGTTGGCTGCCACTCGAGTGGCTACGCCTTGGTAGGCGGCGTCGGTGACGCCGGCTATGTGGGGAGTGGCGACGATGTCGGCGCGGGTGAGCAACGGTGACCGGGGATCGAGGGGCTCCTGATCGAACACGTCGAGTCCGGCGCCGATCAATCGACCGTCGGCGAGGGTGTCGGTAAGCGCCTCGTGATCGAGCAGTCCGCCTCGACCCGCGTTGATCACGCAGGCTTGATCGGGAAGCAGCGCCAGGGCGTGGGCGTCGATGATTCCCCGGGTCTGCTCATTCAACGGCAGGCACAAGAAGAGGTAGTCACTGCGGGAGAGTAGGACCGGGAGCTCGGCGAGGCTGCCCAACCACGCTAGTCCGAGGCGGGTGGCCGCCTGCCGGTCAGGCCGGCGAGTCACGGCGATCACGTCCATACCGAACGGCATCAGGCGCTGCACCACAGCTTGTCCGACACCTCCCAGCCCGACCACACCTGCGGTCTTGCCCCACAAGGCGCGCCCAACCGGGCCGCCCCACCGGCTGCCGTCTCGGATTACCCGCTCCAGCTGAGGGAGCCGGCGGCCGACGGCGACCGCCGCCATCACGCACCACTCGGCGACTGACTCGGCATTGCCCGTTCCGGTCGTTGCGACGTTGGCGACGGCGATGCCGCGTGCGGTGGCCGCGTCGATGTCGACGCCCTCCAGGCCCGCTCCCCACTGTTGAATAAGCCGAAGGCCCGCGATCCGGTCCATCACGGCTGCGTCGATTCTGCTTATGACCGGGATCAGCACAGTCGCGTCACGCTCGGCCTCGGCCAGGGACTGGGAGGACACCAGCGCGATCTCGGCTTCGGGTAACACCTGCTGGAGGTGGTCGCCGATAACGGTATATCCCGCACCGGCCACCACAACACTGAGGCGATCAGAGACGCTGAGACGATCAGATGTGCCGAGCACATCCCGACCATGCCAGGATGGCATCCCGTCGACGGCGGCGGGTGACGAGGAGGATGACGACGTGAGCGAGCTGACCCGCCCTGAGGTGGCCGTACCCGAGGGTCCAGCGCCGACCGAGTTGGTGATCGAGGATCAGGTGGTCGGCGAGGGCGCCGAGGCGATCGTTGGTTCGCAGATCAGGGCGCACTACGTCGGTGTCGCGCACTCCACCGGACAGCAGTTCGACGCGTCCTGGGACCGGGGCACTCCGCTGGAGTTCCGGCTCGGCACCGGCCGGGTGATCAAGGGTTGGGACGATGGGATAGTCGGAATGCGGGTCGGTGGCCGTCGCCGGCTCACCATCCCGCCGCACCTGGCCTACGGCGATCGTGGCGCGGGTGGCGCGATCAAACCCGGCGAGACCCTCGTCTTCGTCGTCGACCTGGTCAGCGTTCGCTAAAGGTCGACAACGATTCGCCTGCCGCGCGCTCGGGACACGCAGATCACCATGGAGCCGGTGGGGTGCTCCCTTCCGGGCGGTCGGTGCTATCGAGATAGCTCGACTCGCGCCAGTGACCGGAGCAGTCCGGGGGTCAGCCGGGAAACCAGCAAGCCGACCTTGGCTTCGGGGGTGACCGGCGCGATTGCGGCGTTGCGCTCGACTGCCCGCCGGATCTCTCGCGCGGCCCGATCCGGGGTGTAGTTGCGGCGGCGGTAGAGCGCGGTCGCCCGCTGCTGGGCGGTGCGCTCTGCGGTGGCGTCCAGGCCGACGAACCGGGTCGTACCGGCGATGTTGGTGTGCACGAAACCGGGACAGACTGCGACCACGCCGATGCCGTGCTCGGCCAGTTCCGCACGCAGGCACTGGCTCAGTGCCAGCACCGCGGCCTTAGTGGTGGCGTATGCCGGAAGCGTCCGTGACGGCAGGTAGGCAGCAGCGGATGCGATGTTGACGATGGTGCCGCCGGCCCCACCTTCCACCAGTAGGCCACCCAGGACCCGGCAACCGTGGATGACGCCCCACAGGTTGACGTCAATGATCCGTTCCCATTCCGCCACTGTCGTGTCGAGGAACGGCCCCGCCAGGCCGATCCCGGCGTTGTTGATGACAACGTCCGGCAAACCGTGCTCTTCACGTAGCACGGTGGCGAATTTCTCCACCGCACCGCCGTCGGAGACGTCGAGGCTGTACGCATGCGCGCGCACCCCCAACGTACGGGCCAGCACTGCGGTGCGCTCGGCCGCCTGCTGGTCGATGTCGGTGGCGACCACTTCGGCGCCGTAGTCGGCGAACTCGAGCGCGCACGCACGCCCGATGCCGCTGCCCGCGCCGGTGATCACCACGAGGTTGTCCTCGAACCGCCCGCGTCGCTGACCGGTGACCGGAGTCTTGCGGGACACCCGCACCCGGGTCTTGCGGGACACCCGCACCCGAGCTCGGCGTAGCGCCCGCGTCTCCGGCCCGCCCTCGGTGTGCTCGATCAGCTCGCCCACGCAGCGGGCCACCACGTCCGGCTTGGTGCGCGGCAGCCAGTGCCCGCCGGGCAGTACGCGTACCGCGAGGTTGCGCACCCACCGATCGACGTGGCTCTGGAGCGGCACCGAAAGGAACGGATCGCGCCGGGGTACCAGGACTTGCACGGGGATGTCGGTCGTCCGGTCTCCGGGCTGGGCTAGCCGGGGCAGCATGTTCGCCCGGTACAGCTGTAGCCCATGCACTGCGTCGGACACAGCGGGGGCGCCGGTCGGCTCCAGAAGAGCGAGCGCGCGCTGGGCGAGCCCGGTACGCCATGCCAATTCCGGTAACAGAGGAAGCTGAAAGAACCCGATGTACCAACTCGCCGCCAACTGGGTGACCAGTTCGCGCAGCGCCCGCGGCGTTGGACGGCGTAGCCGCGCCCGAAACCAGTGAGCCGCGTGATCCAGGCACGGCCCGGACATCGACGTGTACGAAGCGACCCGGCCGCGCAACCACTTCCCGGTCACGGCGTGCCAGGTCTGAACTGCTCCCCAGTCGTGGGCCAACAGATGCACCGGACGATCCGGGCTCACCGCGTCGATCACTGCGGTGAGATCCTCGGCGAGCTGGTCGAGCCGGTATGCCTGCCGGTCGCGCGGCTTCTCGGACTCGCCGGCGCCACGGACGTCGTAGCTCACCACGCGGTAGCGCGGAGCCAACTGGGCGGCCACGCCGTCCCACACGGTGTGGTCGTCGGGGTAGCCGTGCACGCAGATCACCGTGGGCGCGTCGACAGGCCCGGACTCGTACACCCGCAGCGCCACGCCGTCGATGGCGATCACTTCGCTGGTCATCATGCGGCCAATGCTCGTTGCCAGCGGTGTACGTGCGGAAGATCGTCGTCAAGCCAGCGGGCGCTACCGCTGCCGGTCACCACGAGGATCTCCTCGAACTTCACCCCAACGTCGCGGAAACCGATGTGCGGCTCGACCGCCCACAAACCCGGAGTCGCCGGGTGGTTGGAAATCTGGTCGTCGGCCCACAGCGGCGAGCGGTGGTGCATCCGCTCCACGATCAGATCACCGACCAGGGTCTGCAAAGAGCGGATCCCGAAACCGGCCGCGATGAACTTCGGCAGCCGCGAACGTACCTTGCCAATCTGGTGCCCGATGACCCGTCCGGGGTAGACGCGGTGCCGGTTGTCGTAGCCCTGCCGGGTGATCAGGGCGTCGACGTCGCGGTAGATCTGCCGCAGCGGCACGCCCTCGTTGACCCTCTCGACGATCAGCGTCCGATACTCGGACAGATCGTCCATCAGCTGCTCGTAGATGCGGTTGGTTCCCAGGCAACCGGCGTAGCCGATATCGGCCATGTATCCGTTCCGCACCGGCGCACAGTCGAGGATGAAAGGCATGCCCTCTTCCAGCCGCCGGTGAGTGGGGAAAAACTGGAAAGGAGTCCGGAAACCGCGAAAGGCGGTGCGGTCACCGAACCACGCGAACGGCGTGTGAAACCAGTCCTGCACTCCGCGTCCGACCAGGTATTCGCGGATCCTGCTGGCGGCCTGCTTCTCAGTCACGCCCGGCTCCAGCGTCTCCGCGACCGCTTGCGCCGCAGCGTAGGCCAGCTGCTGCACCTCGCAGAACCGCGTCAGATCGGCGGGATCGGTCACGCCCTTGGATGCCACTGTCGCCTCCCACATGACTTCCTACCTCTCCGTAGGAAGTTCCTACGTCATGGTAGATTTGTCAAGTGCCGAACCGAAAAGTGGTGCCGCTGACCGGTCCGACCCGGGCGGTTCGCGCTCGGGCTGCCCATCTCGGCCCCGAGCGTCGGCGACCGCTGATCCTCGACGCGGCGTTGGAGGTGTACGTCGAGCGCGGCTATCGGGGCACCTCGATGCAAGCGGTGGCCAATGCGGCGGGCGTGACAAAGCCAGTGGTCTACGAGTGCTACCCCAACAAGGACGAGTTGTTGCTCGCGCTACTGGACCGCGAGGAGCACCGCCTGCTGGACGCCATCACCGACGCGTTGCCGAGAAATCCGACGTTCGACAACGTGGAGACGGTACTGGCGGCCGGGCTCACGGCCTTTCTCACCGCGGCGGGTCAGGCCACGAACTCATGGCGAGTGGTCTTCGAGTCCCGGCGGGGCTCTGATTCGGTGGTGGCAGTAAGGGTTCGACGGGCCCGGGACATGATCCTCGGTCAGATCCAGGCACTGGTGCGCCTGTACATGGAGTCCGACGACGTCGACGACGTCGAACGTAAGGTGCCGGTCGTCGCAGAGCTGCTCGCCACCGTGGCCGAGTCATGCGCGCGAATGCTGGTGCTGGAGCACTACCCGTGGACCGCCGCAGAGCTCGCGACCTACGTGTCCCGCCTCGTCACCCACGGCGTCACCCCGTCTAAATAAGAGCTCTCTCACCCGCCCTGGACGGCCACATGGATGCTTATAGCGCGAGGTGCTCAGCGGTCCAGTACGAGCACGTGAGCGAGACGGTCGTGCAGGCCTTGCCGTCTGGGTGGACGCAACACTCCTGCGGTGACGATCCCGTCGTAGGCCATCCCGGCCAGTATGGCCATCAGCAGCGGCCAGCCGTTGAATGGCGCAATCATCCGAGCTTCGTAGAGGTCCATCAGCGACTGGCTGAGTTCGCGGTCATTGCGTCCATACCGGCTCCTCAGTTCATCGACATCAGGCTGGAGTTCCCGCAACTGCTCCAAAGCCCTGCGCACCGAGGGCAACCCGGACACGGCGATCAAGAGGACCTGAGGTGGTTGGCGGATCGCCCAGCGGATCATCGCGGCGCGCCAGCCGGGCCGTCCATGGGTGACCTCATCGGCCATCCACAGGCCCAGGACCGCCTGGCCGACTGTCCGTCCAGTCAAGGCCGCTCCCGCAACGAAGTAGCAGCCAGCCACGACCAGGCTGTCCCACTGTGCGCCGGAAAATGCGTCATGCCACGGTCGGCCCCGCAGGCGGCGTAACCCGAGTCCTGCGGCCGCCACGATCACGGCGTCGAGAACCCCGCTCGTCATGCGGCGGGACGGCGATGCGACTGAGCCCACGGCGGCTGAACGTACCGAACTCAGCCCAGCGCGGAATCGGCTGTACTACGGCGCTACACCCATCAGCGCAGCAACCTGATCACCGTCATCACGGCGGCCGTCGCGAGGACCAACCCGTACCCGAACCGCCGGCCTACTCGACGGGTGGGCAGCGGCGGACCCAAGCGGATTTTCATCGGCTGTTGAGTTTATCTGGCAGCGGCGTTACCGTTCGGTATGGCCACGGCCCAGCGACCTGGTTCGGTCGGCCAGGAGCTCGTCCTCGATCTCGGGTGCCTCGGTGCGGAGCTGCTGCGCGTCGTGGGGGGCAAGGCGGCGAATCTCGGCGAGCTCATCCGCGCGGGCTTCCCGGTGCCACCAGGGTTCTGCCTCACCACGGCGGCCTACCAGCGGGTCGCCGCGGATTCCTTTGACCCCGCCACACCGGACACGGGGCGCCTCGCCGAGCAAGCCCGCGCCGCGATTCTCGCGTCGCCGGTACCCGCCGCCGTCGCCGATGCGGTCCAGCGTGCCTACCGCGCCCTCGGCGACGACGTGCCGGTCGCGGTGCGTTCTTCGGCTACCGCGGAGGACCTACCGTGGGCGAGTTTCGCCGGTCAGCAGGACACTTACCTCAACATCATCGGCGCTGAGGCTGTGCTCGACGCGGTCCGTCGATGCTGGGCATCGTTGTGGACAGATCGTGCGGTGAGCTACCGGACGACCAACGGCATCGACCACGCCACCGTCCGGCTTGCAGTGGTCGTCCAGCACATGGTCGAGCCGCAGGCCGCCGGGGTGCTCTTCACCGCTGATCCAGTGACCGGCCATCGTGGACACACGGTCATCGATGCCAGCCCCGGCCTAGGCGAGGCGGTGGTGTCCGGCGCGGTCAACCCCGACCATTTCGTCGTCGACGCTACCGGCGCGGTGCTGGAACGCAGGCTGGGTGACAAGCGGGTGGTCGTGCGAGCACTGCCGGGTGGCGGCACCGAACAGGTCGCGCGGCCAGCGGACGCCGGGACACCTTGTGTGAGCAATGCGCAGATCCATGATCTCGTCGCGCTCGGCCAGCGCGTCCAGGCCCACTACGGCGCCCCGCAGGACATCGAATGGGCACTGGACGGCGCCGGGGCGCTGTGGCTGATGCAGGCCCGGCCGATCACCACGCTGTACCCGGTGCCGACTCAGCCGGACGGCCAGCTGAGGGTCTACTTCTGCGTGAGCCTCGCGCAGGGCCTGACCCGTCCGATAACTCCGATGGGAATCGCAGCGTTCCGGCTGATCACGTCGTGCATATCGGAGGTGGTGTTCGGCTCTGCGGTCCCCGACCCAGTAGCCGGCCCGGCAGCGTTCGCGGAGGCCGGCCAGCGGCCGTTCGCCGACGTCACGCCCGTGCTGCGGAGCCGGGTCGGCCGGGCGCTGGTGCCCCGGATCCTGGATGTGATGGAGGCTCGATCAGCGGTCGTGCTCCGGCAGCTGTGTGATGACCCCCGGCTCGCGGAGCGGACGACGTCATGGTGGCCGTTCGTCCGGCGGTTACTGACCGTGGCCGTGCGGTTCCGGATCCCGCTGCAGATCGTCCAAGCACTGATCTCACCTGCGGCGGCACGCCGGCGGGTCGACGAGGTCGGCCGGCGACTGCGCTCGCAGCTGACCGTGCCGGCAGGCATCACCAGCGGGCAACGGTTGGATCACGCGCAGCGCCTGCTCAACACAGCGGTGATCCCGATCATGCCGGCGGTCACGCCGGTGGCCGGCGCCGGATTCCTAGCGCGGGCGCTGGCCGGCAAGCTCGCCCGCGAAGACGTCGAGCCCGGTGAGTGGGACGAGATGCTGCGCGGGCTGCCGCACAACGTCACCACCAAGATGGATCTTGAGTTATGGGCAGTGGCAACCCGGCTCCGGGCGAATCAGGCGGCCGCCAACGTAGTGCAAGGGGCGGCGCCGGCGGAGCTGGCGCACCGCTTCGCCAGTCGCGAGTTGCCGCCACTATTGCAGCGCGAGCTTGAGGAGTTCCTGGTCCGGCACGGTCACCGGGCTGTCGCCGAGATCGACGTGGGCATGCCGCGGTGGTCCGACGATCCGGCTCACATCCTGGGCGTGCTGGCCAACTACTTGCGGCTGGAGGATCCGAATCTCGCCCCGGACGCGCAGTTCACCCGGGGTGCTCGCGCTGCCGAGGCGGCAGTGACCCGGGTGGTCAGCAGGGGCGGGCGCCGCAGCCGGCTGCGGGCCGCAGCAGTGCGCATCGCGCTGAGCCGGGTGCGAGGCCTGGTCGGCATGCGCGAGACGCACAAGGACTACCTGGTGCGCGCCTTGGCGCACGTCCGGCAACAACTGGCCGCGGTCGGCGCCGAACTCGGCGATCGCGGGGTGCTGGCCAAGCCCGACGACGTGTTCTTCCTCGATCTCATTGAGGCCCGGACCGCGCTCGAGGGTATGGACTTCCGAGGTGTCGTCGCTGCGCGCCAGGAGGACTACGAGCGGGAGCTGCGGCGCCGACAGGTGCCGCGGATCATGCTGTCCGACGGCAGCTTGCCCGAGACGCTCGCCACCTCGGGTCTGATACCGGTTGGGGGGCAACTGGCCGGTACTCCCGCCTCCGCCGGCACGGTGACTGCGATTGCCCGCGTGGTGCTCGACCCGATCGGAGCTCACCTGGAGCCGGGGGAGATCCTCGTCGCGCCGTCCACCGATCCCGGGTGGACGCCGTTGTTCCTCACGGCGGGCGGACTGGTGATGGAGATGGGCGGGGCGAATTCACACGGTGCCGTCGTCGCCCGCGAGTACGGCATCCCCGCGGTGGTCGGAGTCCCCGACGCGACCCTGCGCATTACCACCGGGCAGCGGATCACCGTCCACGGCGCGACGGGCCTCGTCGAATCACAGTAGCGACTGAGGTCCAGGCCGGCGTCAGCCGCCCAGGTAATCCGATTCGAGTACCAGGTCTTTGATCCACGACTGGTATTCGAGATGCGCCTTATGCTCCTTCGTGCGCCAGGTCCTACCTTCCTGCACTTTCATATATGTCCGATACTCCGGCGCGCCCGGGAACTTCACGTTGTCGGCTACCACGACGGATCCGGGGCGCAGCCAGTGCTGGCTCAAAATGCGTTCAAGGTCGGGCAAGTAAGCGGCTTTGTCGTGGTCGATGAACACGAAGTCAATGCTGCCGTTGGTGAAGCCGTGCTCGGCCCGCAGCCGGTCCAGCGTCGACCCGCCATCACCGAGATGGCCGACGACGACCGTCACCCGATCGCCGACACCGGCGTGGTGCCAGATCCGGCGGGCGATCTCGGCGTTCGCCGGATTCAACTCTATCGAATAGAGCCGGGCGTCACTCGGCATAACGCGGACCATCCGCAGCGCGCTGTAACCGCAATACGTACCTAGCTCGAGGAGATGCCTGGGGCGGACCCGCCGGACCGCGCCGTCGAGGATCTCACCTTTTTCGTCCCCCACGTTCATCATGAAGCTGCGGTTGTAGCAGAAGTCATCGATCACCCGAATGACATCGTCGACGTCACCTTGCCGGGCGTTTGCCAGGACGTAGGCGGCGAGGGTCTCCTCTCGTGCGTCGCCCACCAGCTCATCCGAGCGCAGACGTCGCACGGTCACCAGCAAGCGCAGGAAGGACCTCCGCAGCAACGGCACTCGCTTAGCGCCGAGGTTGTTGGCGGCGACCACCGCACCCAGTGACGCGCACGCCCACAGCGCCCATCGTGGAATACGTCGTGCGATGGTTCTCATGCGCACTCCTTCCGTAGGTGTCGCCCATCCTTCCCCAGGGATCACGATGAGCTGTGCCATGGTCGCAACCGCAGCGGTTCGTGAGGCGGTGCGCGCAGGGCCTGGCGGTCCACGCGTCAGTGGGTCCAGGCTTGATCAACCACGTGGACCGTAAAAATCAGCGTGGACTGTACTGTTTTCGCCGTGCTGACATATGAGACACGGGAGTTGGCGCTGGCTCGGCTGGGTCGGGCGCTGGCCGATCCCACTCGATGCCGGATTTTGGTGGCGTTGCTGGATGGCGCGAACTATCCGGGCCAGCTGGCGGCACAGCTTGGACTGAGCCGCTCAAATGTGTCCAACCACCTGTCCTGCTTGCGCGGGTGCGGTCTGGTGGTAGGCACGTACCAGGGCCGGCAAGTCCACTACGCCTTGGCCGATGCTCACTTGGCCGCTGCCCTGAGCGAGCTGGTCAAGGTCGTGCTTGCCATCGATCCGGCCCAGGCATGTATCGATGGCCAGGTCGTGGAGGTGGGTACCCGGTGACCGTCGGGCTGCATGCCGGTCGGCGCGCAGTACTGTCCCGCCGGATCCGGCTGCTGGTCGCCGCCACGATCGGCTACAACGTGATCGAGGCCGCGGTCGCGATCTCCGCGGGTGCCGTGGCCTCCTCGACCGCCCTGATCGGCTTCGGCTTGGACTCGGTGATCGAGGTGGCTTCGGCCAGCGCGGTGGCCTGGCAGTTCTCAGGGAGGGATCCTGAGGCTCGGGAACGCACCGCCTTGAAGATCATTGCGCTGTCCTTCTTTGCGTTGGCTGGCTACGTCACGGTCGAGGCGGTGCGTTCTCTGACCGGCCCGCAGGATGCCAAGCACTCGACGGTCGGCATCGTGTTGGCCGCGGCGTCATTGGCGATCATGCCGTTGCTGTCCTACGCCCAGCGTCGCGCTGGCCGGGAGCTCGGATCCACCAGCGCGGTGGCCGATTCACGGCAGACGTTGCTGTGCAGCTACCTGTCCGGCGCACTGCTGGTCGGTTTGTTACTCAACAGCCTGTTCGGTTGGTCGTGGGCAGATCCGATCGTCGCTCTGCTCATCGCCGGCGTGGCCGTCAGGGAAGGTCAGCAGGCCTGGCACGGCAAGCACTGCTGCGGGGTCGTCGATGAGTGCTGATTCGCTGCCTGCGGTTGTCGGGGCCCTGCAGTTGGTGGACCACCACGTGCACGGTGCTGCGACGGATAACGTCGCCGATGCTGAGTTCGAGGCCGGCCTTACCGAATCGCCGTGGCCATCACCTGCAGGGACAACCCACTTGGATTCGCAGTTGGGCTTCGCGGTCCGCCGCTGGTGCGCCCCGGTGCTCGACCTGGCCCCGCACGTGGACGCCACTACATACCTCGCCCGCCGCCGAGAGCTCGGTGCGAAAGAGGTCACCCGCCGGCTTCTCGCGGCGAGTGGCATCGGATGGTTCCTGATCGAGACCGGCTACCGCGCCGAGGCCACCCTGGGACCGCTCGAGATGGCGGCCGCCTCCGGTGCAACCGCAGCGGAAATCGTGCGCCTCGAGGCGGTGGCCGAGGAGGTGTCGGCTAGCGGCGTGAGCGCGGCCGGGTTCGCCGACCGGTTCGCCTCGACCCTGGATGAGCGGGCACGGCACGCCGTGGGCCTCAAGTCCGTCATCGCTTACCGGTACGGCCTCGACTTCGATCCCGAGCCACCCACTATCGGCGAGGTACGCCGCGCTGCCGGCCAATGGCTACAGCGACGAGAGACCGGCGAGCTGCGCCTCACCGATCCGGTGCTGCTGCGCCACCTGCTCTGGAGGGGCCTCGAACACGGTTTACCGCTGCAGTTTCATGTCGGGTACGGAGACCCTGACCTGACTTTGCACCGCTGCGACCCCTCGTTGATGACCGATTTTCTCCGCCTGGCGCAGGCTCGCCATGTTCCGGTGATGCTGTTGCACTGCTATCCGTATCACCGCACGGCCGGGTATCTAGCTCACGTGTTTCCCCACGTGTACCTGGACGTGGGATTGGCGGTGAATTACACCGGGGCGCGTTCCCGTGTCATTGTCGCAGAATCACTGGAAGTGGCCCCGTTCGGCAAAGTGCTGTTCTCCTCCGACGCGTGGGGGCCCGCCGAGTTGCACTACCTCGGAGCGGTGCTGTGGCGGCGTGCCATGGCCAGCGTTCTCGGCGAGTGGGTGGCGGCGGGGGAGTGGTCGGGTGCCGACGCGGAGCGCGTCGCGCACATGGTGGGCGCGGGCAACGCGAAACGCGTCTACCGGCTGGAGGAATGGGGGGGTTTGTGATCGTCGCCATGGCCGGCTTGCCAGGGTCGGCGCAGCGAGTGCGTAGGACACGACGGTACGTCCTCGCGCTGTGGCTCGCTCACCCGCCGAATGCTCGCACTGTTATCGTGATCCACCCGCACCTCAGTCCGTAAGGTTTGGTTATGCCGCGCACGCGCTCGATCCGGATCGGCACCCGCTCCAGCCCGATGGCTCTGCACCAGGCCGAGCAGGTTGCCGCTGCGCTCGAAGCTCATGATCCCGCGGCCAGCACTGAACTGGTCAAGATCACCACCTCCGGGGACCAGTGGATGGGTGACCTGGCCGCGCTCGGTGGTAAGGGTGCCTTCGTCCGCGAGATCGACCGCGCGCTGCTCGATGGTGCGGTCGACCTCGCGGTGCACTGTCTCAAAGACATCCCCGGCGACGTCCCCAGCCCCGAAGGTCTCGCCTTCGCCGCGTACTTGGCGCGGGAGGACATCCGCGACTCGGTGATCTCGCGCACCGGCGCACACCTGGCGCAGCTACCCGAGGGCTCACTCGTGGGGACCAGCTCGGTCCGCCGCGCCGCGCAGCTGCGGCTACACCATCCGCAGCTACAGGTCACGCCGCTGAGGGGCAATGTCAATACCCGGCTCATGCGGCTGGACGCCGGTCACTTCGACGCGATTGTCGCTGCCGTGTCAGGCCTGCATCGGGTGGGGCAGGCGGATCGGATCACCGAAATCCTGCCGTTGGAGACGATGTGCCCAGCGATTGGCGCCGGCATCATCGCGCTGCAGTGCCGCGCTAGCGATGACGAGATCCGGGCGTTGGCCGCCCCGCTGGGTGACGATGAGACCACCCGGCACGCCATCGCCGAGCGCGCCATGCTGCACGCCCTGCAGGGCCACTGCAACTCACCCATCGCGGGCTATGCCGGCACCGAACGCAGCGGCAAGCTCACCTTGCGCGGCACGGTGTTCAATCTGGACGGAAGCCAATGGCTCGACTCCCATCATTGGGGCGTGCCTGAAGATCCTGCCGCGCTGGGGTACTTCGTCGGTGCCGACTTGTTGCGCCAGGGTGCCCGCGCGCTCATCGACTCCATCGCGCACTGATCCGCCCAGGTTTGTTCAGCCGCCCCGCACCGTCCGCGCCGCCAGCGCCCGGCTCAGGCCTGGCAGCGCGACCGCGAGCCGACGGTGGCGTGGTACTGCCACTCGACGGGACAGAATGTGGTAGCCAGCCGTCTCGATCTCGTCCAGGATGCCGCCGTACAGGCTGAATGCGGTAGCCACACAGGCTCGCGATACCGGGGCGAGCATCGGAATACCTGGTGCCGCTCGGCGGTAGATCGCCCGGGTGTGTGCTACCAGGTGAGCCAGCGCCCGGCGCACCCGGTCGTCGGTCCGGCCGGTGCTACGGCACCACGTCAGCAGCGCCCGGTCCACTCCGAACGCGGCCAGCTCGTCGGCGGGAAGGTAGACCCGCCCGCGATCGAGATCTTCCCCGACGTCGCGGAGGAAGTTGGTGATCTGGAATGCGACGCCCAGCGCGGCGGCGTGCGGTTCGGCCCGCTCCTGCGCGACCACGGTGCCCAGGACCGGCAGCACCTGCAGCCCGATGACCGCCGCCGAGCCGTGCACATAGCGGCCCAGCTCGTCGAAGGTCTGGTAACCAGCTACGCCACCCTGCTCCACCGGTCGATCCATCCGCATCGAGGCCATGAAATCCGTGAAGTGCTGCGGGTCGATCCGGTAGCGGATCGCAGTGTGCACCGGCGCGGCCAGCACCGGATGGTCGGAGCTGCCTCGCGCCAGCCCGTCGCGCAGTTGTTGGGCCAGGCCATCCAACTCCGCGAGGCGCTGTGGCCAGGGCCGAGTGTCCGCCAAGTCGTCGACGATCTCGTCGGCGTAGCGGGCCAGCCCGTACAGCGCATGGATCGCCGGTCGGGCCGCAGGTGGTAGCAGGCGGGTCGCGAGGAAGTAGGTGCGGCCGTGCACCGCGTTGAGTTCCCGGCAACGGGTATACGAGGCCCGCAGCGCGGGTTCGGTGATGCTTGCCGCGTCGAGCTCGCGGTTCATGCGGTTTCGATATCCGTTAGACGGGGCTGCCCGGCCTCCGTGCGTTGCGTGCGGACCCGCAGGCGTAGCGGGTCGCGGCGCAGCAGCGCGGTGCCCGCTAATAGCGCAATCGCCAACATCCCGATGTGGTAAGGCACGGAGTCGAATGCGCTCTCTCCGGTGGGGTAGGTGGCCAGCACCAGCCAGGTGGATCCCACGACGGCCCACGCTAGCGGACTTCGCCGCCACGGCAAGGCTGCGGCCAGGACGAGGGCCCAGGTGAAGTACCAGGGCAGCGTGGCGGGCGCCAGCAACGCTGCCCACAGCAGCGCGATCGCCGCGCGGCGTACGGTCTCGGGTCCTCCGTCCCTGGCCAGCCACCACTGCCGGGCGAAGATGCCCAGAAATACCACAGAGCCGAGGATCCTGAAGACGAAGATGAACGGGGTGCTGCTGAGATCATGGAGCGGCATGGTGACGCCATAGGCGACCTGACCCGCGGCGGTGGGCAGCGACATCCAGTTGATGATCAGCGACGGTGCGTTCAGGGCGGGAATCCAGCCCAGACCGACCCCAGACAGCACGGTGACGCCGGCGAACACGGTGACGAACACCGCCAGACCACCCAGGCCGGCCCGCAGCAACCGAGTGCCCCGGCTACCGGGGAGGTGCGCCACCCAGATCCAGACCAGAAACGGCAACGCGACCCCGGCCGACGCCTTGACTGCCATGGCGACGGTGACCAGCGCGATCCCGGCGACGTGCCTGCGCTGCAGCACCAGCAGGGTGCCCACGGCCAGCAGGCCGATCATCAGCAGGTCGTTGTGCGGCCCACCGACCAGGTGCACGACGGTCATCGGGTTGGCGACCATCAGCCAGAGCGCGACGGTCTGGTTGCCGCCGAGTTGGTCGGCCAGCCGGGGCAGCGCGAACAGCAAGAGTCCTAAACCCACCAGCAGGACCAGCCGCATGCCGATCACACCAGCAATGGCGTCCTCATCGGTCAACCAGTTCATGATCTTGGCGATGAAGATGAACAGCGGGCCGTAAGGTGCTGGCGTGGTCTGCCATGCATAGTGCACGTTGTCCGCGATGGGTCCTGGCGGCAGCTCCGAAGGGCCCACCTGATAGGGATCCAGCCCGCGCAGCGCCAGCGCACCCTGCGCCAGGTAGCTGTAGACGTCCCTGGTGAACAATGGCGGTGACAGCACCATCGGCGCGATCCAGACGGCACCGGCGACCTGCACATGCTGGACGGTCGCGGTGCCGGCCCGCACGTCGCGCCCCAGGCGCACCCATGCCCACACGAGCATCCCGACACCGAGATAGAGCGCCACTGTGGCGAGGTCGCGACCGTGACCGTAGCGGATCCAGGACAGCGGCCCCGCAGTGATCAGTGGGTCGATGACAAGGATGCCGCCGGCCCCGACTGCCATGATGGCCAGCAGCAGCGAACCGGCCAGACCGAGCAGCACCGTGCCGGACAGCAGCCGGCCAGGGCGCACTCGGTCCAGCAGCAACAGGGTTTGCTCCCGCTGGGCGGCGGGGGCGGGACCGACGTGCGCGTGATCCGGCTCAGCTATCGAAGACGGTGGGGTCGACATCATGGCGGTCCGTATGTTTCCACAGCGCAGAGTCACCTAAACCAGTGGTGGGCTGGTTGTGACCCAGTGGTTATCAGACTGGATGACCCACTTTCGACTGCCCGGCCTAGATGGCCGTTGTGTCAGCCGCTGATGGCGGCACCTCGACGGGCAGCAGCGGCGGTGATCCGGGCCGCGGCGAGCTTGCCAGAGATGATCGCGGTGGGCACCCCCACTCCGGGCGTAGTGCCGCATCCGGCCAGCACCACATTGGCCCGTCCGCGGACCAGGTTCGATGGACGGAACGGTCCGGTTTGGGCGAAGGTGTGTGCTGCAGAGAACGGTGTTCCGGCGGCCAGTCCCTGAGCCGCCCAGTCGGCGGGCGTCACCAACTGCTCAACCTCGATGGCATCGCTGAGCTCATCCAATCCCCGATGTTCCAGCGTGCTGACGATCTCGTCGCGGTACGCCGACCCGAGGGTGGCCCAGTCCAGTGGTGCGGTGTGCAGGTTGGGACAGGGCGCGAGCACGTACAGCAGCTCGCGTCCGGAAGGTGCGAGCGTGGAGTCGGTGGCGGTGGGACGGGTAATCAGCAGTGACGGATCGGTCATCAGCCGTCCGCGGTAGATGATCTCGTCGAAGGTGCTCTCCCACGCCTGGCCGAAGAGAATCGTGTGGTGCGCCAGCCCCGGCCAACCGGACCCGGTCCCCGGCCGGACTCCGGCATGCAGCACCACCGCTGAAGGTGACCAGCGCAGCGGCACCGGCCGCCGTGGAGCCCTACCCAGCAGCCGGTGCACCACCGGTAAATCGGGGGTGAGCACCACTGCATCAGCGGCAAACCGCTCGCCGTCTGCAGTTCGTACTGCGGTAACGCGGTCCCCGGAGTGCTCCAGGGCGGTCACCGTGGTGCCGTAGCGAAGCTGAGCGCCGGCGTCGGAGGCCGCATCGGCCAGCGCCTGGGGCAACGCCCGCATTCCGCCGCGGGGGAACCAGACCCCCGCCACGGTATCCATGTAGGCGATCACCGCGTAGGCACCCAGGGCGCGCTGTGGAGGTACCCCGGCGTACAGCGCTTGAAAGGAGAAGATCCGTTGCAGCCGCTCGTCGTGCAGGAACCGGCCGATCTGAGAGCCAAGCCTCCCGAAGCCGCCCAGCGCGGCCAGCGTGGCCAGCTCCCTCACCGCGTCACGGCTGGCGACCAGGTCCAGCGGGGAGTCGAAGTTGCCGCCGATGAACCGGCCGATCTCGACCTGATAGAGCCGGGTGAGCCAGTCCCGCAACCGTCGATAGCCCTTCGCTTCCTGCGGTCCGGCCACCGCCCGGACCTCGGCCTCCATCGCTGCCGCATCGGTGTGCACGTCGATCACCGACCCGTCCGCGAAACGGGCCCGGTAGGCCGGGTGCAGCGCGACCAGATCCAACCGTGCGGCGACCGAATCTCCCACCGCGGCCAGCGCCTCGTCGATCAGCTCGGGCATGGTGAGCACGGTGGGGCCGGTATCAAGGCGATAGCCCTCCAGGTCCATTCGGCCGGCCCGACCGCCGGGATGTGGCTGGGCTTCGAGCAGGGTCACCTGCCGTCCGGCCCCGAGCAGGTGCAGCGCTGCCGAAAGCCCGGCCAGCCCGGCGCCGACGACCACCACGTGGTCGGTGGACCCGGGCACAGTACGCACGCACAGACCCTAGCGTGGTCGTGAGTGCGTAACAGTGTTGCCGCACTCAATACCATTCACGAGGTTCTACACGTGGCCTGCGCCGCTAGCTCGATCAACCGGGCGTGGGCCGGCTCGGCCAGGTCGGCGGCGCACAAGCTGGTCAGAGCGGAGTCGGTGAGTTCGGTGATCCGACTTTCCACCTCGGCAACCGCGCCAAGCTCGATCAGTAATTCCCGTACCTCAGTCACGGTGTCGTGCTGCACCTGCGGATCGCCGATCGCGCCGCGCAGCAGCTTCGCCGCCTTGGTATGGCGCTGCCCGTCGGCGGCGCGCAAACCGTAGGCCAGCAGCAACGTTCGCTTGCCTTCGCGGAGGTCGTCGCCGGCGGGCTTGCCGGTGACCACGGGGTCGCCGAACATGCCGAGCAGGTCGTCGCGGAGCTGGAAGGCGATGCCGATGTCGGCACCGAAGCGGCGGTAGGTGTCCACGAGCGCGGGGCACGCTCCGGCGATCGCTGCACCTAGGTGCAGCGGACGCTCAACGGTGTAGGCAGCGGTCTTGTACCGATCGATTTGCAGCGCGGTCTCGGGCGCCTCGTCGCCGCGGGCCTGGGTAAGTACGTCGAGGTACTGCCCGGCGAGCACCTCGGTGCGCATCGCCTGCCACACGCCAAGCGCTCTGCCCAACTGATCAGGCCAGAGATCCGCCGCACGCAACATGTCATCGGCCCACGCCAGTGCAATGTCGCCGAGCAGGATGGCGGTGGCGGCACCGAACCGTTCCGGCGTGCCCAACCATCCGGCCGCCCGGTGGCGGGCGGCGAAGTGGACATGCACCGTCGGCTCGCCTCGCCGGGTGGTGGAGTCGTCCATCAGGTCGTCATGCACCAGCGCGCAGGCCTGGATGAGCTCCAGCGAGCTCACCGCCCGGAGCACCGCACGCGCCTCTGACCCCGTCGAAGAGCCGCCTGCTCCCCGCCAGCCCCACCAGGCGAACGTCGGTCGCAGCCGCTTGCCCCCGCCGAGTACGAAGTCGCTCAGTGAGTCCACAGCGGCGACGAACTGCGAGTCGATCTGCGCAGCGTCGTCGCGTTTGGCTTGGAGGAAAGCGGTGAGTTCACGGTCCACCTCGGCGCGGAGGTCCTCGTCGAGCGGGTGCGCCTGCTGATCTTTCGCGGGCGCATCTGGGGACAGAAGCCCCGCGCCGCGAGTGGCGTTCACCTGCACCATGGACCCTCCTGCAATCGTGGTGACAGCACTGCGTAGGCCACCCTGCACTCACTGTGCGTACCGACGATAAGGGAACGACTTGTCAACATGTGCCCGGGTTCGGCCCCAGCGCTGTCCCGGTTCAGTTGGTGGGTCTTCAAGTACCGCCAACGCCAGTCGCGACCGCCGTCAACGGCTACCAACCTCGGCTTAACGCGTTAGAGCGGAAGCGTGCGGCTGAGTACGGCGAAGGCGCGGGAATCCCCGGTGAAGTGGTAGTTGCGCAGCAGGTCGATGAACCCGATCCGGCGATAGAGCCGCCAGGCCCTGGTCGGGCCCTCGGGAGTGGACAGCAACACGCGCGGGGCATCCGCTCTGGACAGCAGTTCCGTGATAAGTGCTTGGCCGATGCCTCTGCCCTGTGCTCTTGGGTGCACATGAAGTTCGGTGAGCTCGAAGTACTCGGTGAGGTGGCGTTGTGCCGCGGCCGGGTTGACCTGCACGAGTCCGCGGTGTACTTCGTCGTGCCACCACTGGCCGGGCGCTCCTCGGTAGCCGTAGGCGATACCCACCAGCACGTCGCCCTCGAACGCCGCCATGCACAGCCAGCCAGCTCGCAGCATGTGCTCCAACCACATCGGGCTCCGATGCCGAGCCGTGCCAGGTGGGTAGCGCATCGCAGTGACGTAGATCCGTAGCGCCTCATCCAGCCTCACCCGCAACTGCTCGGCTGTCAGCTCGGCCAGCTGGGCCGGTTCACGGGCGCGCATTGCTGTCACCGCCGACCTCCAGTATCGGCCGGCGCAGCTGCTAAGGGGGTGGCACCGGCGGGCTGCACGGGTTTATCAGACCACGCCAACGCCTCGGCTGACCCCTTACTACGAGCCGGACTTGACGGGACCGCACCCAGCGGGGTTACTCTTGAGTCGTGTCGAACACATGTTCGAACATGAGGCCGGTGGCGGAGCGGGGGAAGCGCGTCGCCACCGGCCTCCGCCGGCTTCCCCACGGCGCAGTGACCCGGTGTCGCACTCATCACGACCCCGACTGAGGAGGCCGACATGCCCAGTGCCGCCCCACTTACTCTCCCCATCGTTCCGCTTTCGCGGTGCGGTGGCTCGGCTCATCACCCGTTCACCGTGCGAACCCTTTTCGAGCAGGCGCAGAACGCATTGCTGGACGCCGAGTACGCCGCGCATCCGGTGGACCGCTATGCCCAGGCGCACCTCGCAGCGCTGCGCGCGGCGGCGGCGGTGCTAGCGGCGCGGGCTCGACCGCGCCGCCGCTCCCGACCTGTCAACGCGTGGGTGATTCTCGCCAAGGTAGCGCCGGAACTTGCGGAATGGTCGGCGTTCTTTGCCGCCACGTCGGCCACTCGGTCGGCCGCCGAGGCCGGAGTGCGTCGCCTGGTGACGAGCCGCGAGGCCGACGACCTCGTCCGGCAGGCCGGCGAGTTCCTCAGGCTCGCGCAGCACACGGCGTCCAGGACCTCCCGATGACCGCTCCTCGGCCGTTGATCGACTACGGTCGGATGCTCGACGTTATCGGTATCGAGGGCGAGCTGATGCTCGACGCGGCCGCTGCCGCGCTGCCGGATGCGGCGCAGGCCGAGGTCCCCGGCTGCCCGGACTTCACCCTGAGCGAGACTCTGCGGCACGTAGGCAGCGTCCATCGAGTCACTCGGTTGTGGGCACGAGACGGCAGGCGACCCGAGCAGTGGCAGCAGTCGCCGTCGGACGGCGATCTGGTCGGTTTCGTGCGGAGCGGACTTAGCGAGTTGCTCACCGAGCTGAATCGGCATGATCCAACCGACCCGTGCGACACCTGGTGGCCCGCCGACCGTACGCACGGCTTCTGGCGGCGTCGGATGGCCCACGAGACCACCGTGCACCGCGTCGACGTCGAGGCCGCTGCTGGGGGGCCGGTGCATCCCATCGACGCGGACGTGGCCCTAGATGGCATCGACGAGTTGCTGTTCCTCTGGTTCGGCCATCGCCTCGGCGAGCTGCGGATGTCTTCGCCGCAGAACGGCGCGGTCGCTCTCTCTGCCGCCGACCGGCGCTGGTTGGCTGTCTTCGAGCCGGGCCGATCCACCGCGCGGCGGGTAGAGGAGGCGGACGCACGCGCGGCGGATGCGATGGTCAGCGGGAATCCCACCGAGGTTTACCTCTGGTCGTGGGGTCGGCTGCCGGACCAATCGGTGCGGATCGCAGGCGACCAGGAGGCGGTCGCCCAGCTCTGGACCCTGTTGCGCCCTGCCACTCAATGAAGGGGCAACCCAGTAAGCCTGCGATAGCTCAGGCGCGTAGCCGCAATCCGCGGGGCGTGGAACGGAACCCGGCGTCCAGGAGTAGGCCCGCCAGCGCTGATCCGTGCGCCGACTCCCCGTCGGCGCGTTGGACGGACAGCGGGCCCAACCAGCCCCGATGCACCGCGTCGGCGAGGGCCCCTATCGCGATGCGTAGCGTCTCGGTGTGCTCGGTGAACGACAGCAGCGACCGGCCCCCACGCTCGACGTAGAGCACAGCGGAACCGTTTACCAGGACGGCCAGTGCTCCTGCCTTACGTCCAGGTCGGTGCCGCAGATTACCCACGGTAGGCGGCCACGGCAGGGCGGCGCCGTAGGGCTGGGCGGGGTCGGCCGCGGCAAGCACAACTGCGGCGGCATCGGGGTCATCCCGGTCGCTGACGTGGCCCGTCGCGCGCAGCCGGTCGATTGCACCCGGGACGGCGAATTGCGCAGCACCGAGTCCCTCAACGACGTATCCGCGTCTGCACCGGCCCGAATCCTCCATCGCCCGCAGCACCTTGTAGACGGTGGCGAAGCCACCGGCGACTCGTTCGGTATCGAGCGCGCCCCTGGTAAGTACGCCATGCCGCTCAAGGAACACTTCGGCACGGGCGTGCGCCCGGCGGGTCGGGTCGGCTTCGGGTGGCGGCGCCAGCGACCAGCGGCCCGCGGCTGTCGGGGGGCCTGCGCGGGAGGGCATCGGTGGCCGACTCACCCGCATCCGAGCGTATCGGCCGCGCGGTGTGGATTGACGCGGCCGGTGCGCGGCCGAGCGGCCGGACACCACGGCTCGCAGCGGAGCCAGCGAATCGTTGGTCAGCAATCCTGCCCATACCAGGTCCCACAGCGCCGCGACGAGGTCGGCGTCACCGGGCACCGGCTCATCGTCGGCGAGCAGATACTGACCGGCCCGGTCGGCGAGCTGCCTGAAGAACAGCGCACCGCCCACGGCCGGACCGCCATCTGGCTCCCAACCCAGTGCGCGTAGAAGGCAACGGTGCGTCGGCGTGAGCTCGAGCTGCTCCTCGAGATCCGGCAACACGAGATCTGCTACGTCGGTGGGAGCCAGCGCGATCCATCCGTCGCCGCCCGGCAACGATCCGCACCCGGTCCAGGTCACCTCACCGGAGGTGGTGAGCTCGTCGAGCAGGGCCGGAGAGTAGCCCGGGAGTCGGGCTGGAAGCAGCAGCGATTCCAGTCCGCTCGCCGGCACCGGTGCACCGGCTAGCTGCTCCACTGTGCCAAGCACATCATCCGGAGTGGGCGCGCTGCGCAGCAGCCGCGCCGGTCCGGCCGCCTTTCGGGCGGTGCTCCAAGGTCCGATGCCGTGCCAGGCCGGCAGGAACCGCCCCAGCGCGGCCTGCTCAACCGGCTCCACTTCGACGCGTAACCGGGCCAGCGATGCCCGCCGCAGCCGCCGTAGTACGTCGGCGTGGCAGTACTCAATGCCCCCACCGCCAAGCTCGACTGGCCGTAGTTCGCCGCGGACGAGGATGCCGGTCCCGGTCATCCGATCCAGCACCGCTGCCACCACCGCGATGCCGAGTGCGAACCGTTTCCCGGCGGCGCCGGCGGTGAACGGCCCACGAGTGCGGGCGTAGCGCAGCATGAGATCCCCGAGCGGATCGGCAACCGGCTCGGTGAAGGCTTCCGGCACTCCCACCGGCAGGGCCGCGCCCAGTGCGTCACGTACCCGGCCGGCGTCCTCGATGGCGATCCAGCGTTGCTCACCGGCGATTCGAACCTTGATCGCCCGACGGGTCGCACCGAGCTCGGCGAGCCACTCCGGGGCGGCCCCGCGCTGGGCGGCCTCGGCCTCGGTGAGGTCACCCAGCGCCCGCAGCAGGTCGGCAGCACCCTCGACGTCTCGGACCTGTCGGTCGGGATCGACGCGCTGCAGCTGCGCCTCGACCTCGATGAGCACCTCGGGGTCGAGCAGCTCACGGATCGCCTCCGAGCCGAGCAATTCCGCCAACAGGGTGGAGTCGAGCGACAGTGCTGCGGCCCGGCGCTCGGCGAGCGGGGCATCGAGCTCATAGAGGAACATCCCGACGTAGCCGAACAGCAGGCTGCGCGCGAACGGAGACGGCGACGGGGTGGCCACCTCAATGACCCGCACCCGGCGCGACCGTACCTCCGACATCAGCTCGCGCAGCCCGGCCATGTCATAGACGTCTTGCAGGCATTCCCGCATTGCCTCCAGCACTACCGGGAACTGCTCGTACTTCGAGGCGACGGTGAGCAGCTGGGCTGAGCGCTGCCGCTGCTGCCACAGCGGCGTTCGGCGCTTGGGGTCGCGGCGGGGCAGCAACAGGGAACGTGCTGCGCATTCGCGGAACCGAGAGGCGAACAGCGCCGAACCGCTCACCTCGGCGACCACCAGCTCCTCCACCTCGTCCGGGTCGAGCAGCACGTCCTCGGCGGTGGGCAGCACCTCGGCCCCGTCGGCGTCGAGTGCGTCCGGCAGCCGCAGCACGATACCGTCGTCTGCGCTGGCCACCTGCGCCTCGACGCCGCGCCGTTCTCGCAGCCGGGCTCCTATCGCCAGCGCCCACGGCCCGTTGACCTGCGCGCCGAACGGTGAGTGCACCACCATCCGCCAATCGCCCAGCTCGTCACGGAAGCGTTCCACCAAGATGGTGCGGTCGTCGGGCACGTGGCCGGCGGCCTCCTGCTGCTCGCGCAGATAGGACAGCAAGTTGTCGGCCGCCCAAGTGTCGAGCCCAGCCGCCTCTGCGCGGCGACGAGCTGCGTCCACCCCGGAACCGTTGAGCTCGCGGACAAACGCGCCCACGGCCCGTCCGAGCTCCAGGGGCCGACCTGGCGCGTCGCCCTTCCAGAACGGCATCCGAGCCGGCTCGCCGGGCACCGGCACCGCAATAACCCGGTCGTGGGTGATGTCCACGATTTTCCACGAGGTCGAACCAAGGAGGAACGTGTCACCTACCCGGGACTCGTAGACCATCTCCTCGTCGAGTTCACCGACCCGCGAGCCCGCCCCGTCGGCACCGCCGGGGGTCATCACGGTGAACAGTCCCCGGTCGGGGATGGTTCCGCCGGAGGTGACCGCCAGCCGCTGCGCTCCTGGCCTGCCGCGAAGCTCGTCGGTGACTCGATCCCAGACGATCCGGGGGCGTAGCTCGCCGAACTCCTCCGACGGGTAGCGTCCCGCGAGCATGTCGAGCACAGCGTGCAGCGCCGAGTCGGGTAGCGCCGAATAGGGCGCGGCCCGGTGGACCAGTGCGGTGAGATCGCCCACGGTCCACGGATCCAGCGCGACCATGGCCACCACCTGCTGGGCGAGCACGTCCAACGGATTGCGGGGATAGTGCAGCGCCTCGATCGCCCCGCTGGCCATCCGCTCTGCGACCACCGCGCACGAGACCAGGTCACCACGGAACTTGGGGAACACCACACCTCGGGACACCGCCCCGACCTGGTGCCCGGCGCGGCCAATGCGCTGTAGACCTGATGCCACCGTTGGCGGCGCCTCGACCTGCACCACCAGGTCCACCGCTCCCATGTCGATGCCCAGCTCCAACGACGAGGTGGCGACCACACACCGCAACCGGCCGGATTTGAGCTGCTCCTCGACCAGGGTTCGCTGCTCGCGCGACATCGAGCCGTGGTGCGCTTTGGCAAGCACTTCAGGAGCGCCACCGGCCAGCCCGGCCTGGCCCATCAGCTCGGCAGGCATCCGATCCCGCGGCGCTGCGGGTTCCTCGACGGCCAGTTCGTTGAGCCGGGAGGTGAGCCGCTCGGCCAACCGCCGAGAGTTGGCGAATACGATCGTCGAGTGATGTGCCCGCACGAGTTCCAGTACACGCTGCTCGACCGCCGGCCAGATCGAGGCACGCTGTTCTGACGCCTCGCCCTGATCAATCACTTCGCCTAGTGCAGACATGTCAGCCACCGGAACCTGCACCGCGACCTCGATCGTCTTGGCTGACGCCGGCTGCACCACGCGCACCGGTCGGCCTCCGGCCAGGAAGGCACTGACCTCCTCGACGGGACGGACGGTGGCGGACAGGCCGATGCGCTGGGCGGACCGCCCCAGCAGTGTGTCCAGCCGTTCCAACGACAGCGCGAGGTGCGCGCCACGCTTGGTGGCGGCGACGGCGTGCACCTCGTCGACGATCACGGTATGGACGCCGCGCAGCGACTCCCTGGCCGCCGAGGTCAGCAGCAGGAACAGCGACTCCGGGGTGGTGACGAGCACATCGGTCGGGTTACGAGCGAAGGCGCGGCGCTGTTCGGCCGGGGTGTCACCGGTGCGCATCCCCACCTGGATGTCCGGCTGGGGCAGGTCCAGCCGGTGCGTGGCCTGCCGGATACCAGCCAGCGGAGAACGCAGGTTGCGCTCGACGTCCACCGCCAAGGCTTTAAGCGGAGAGATGTAGAGCACCCGGCACCGCCTCATCGGCTCGTCCGGAGGTCCGGCGACAGCCAGCCGGTCCAGTGCCCACAGGAACGCGGCGAGCGTTTTGCCGGATCCGGTCGGGGCGACGACCAGCGCGTGTTCGCCCGCGGCTACCGCCCGCCACGCGCCTTCCTGCGCCGGGGTAGGTCCAGCGAACGCTCCCGCGAACCAGTCTCGGGTGGCGGGGGAGAACAGATCGAGCACGTCCACCCCGCCATCATGGCCCGGCCCCCCGACAATTCGCCGCGTCACCAGCCGACGGCGCCGCATTGAGCGGGCTCAGGCGGGTTGCAGGCATCTCGTTTGGCCCGCCGAGCCTGCTGAATCCAGCTTCGGCATGCTGCAGCTATCGGTGTAGCACGGCGCGGGCGTCGACCAGAATTTTGCGTAGCCGTCCTACGTCAGTCATCCGTCGCTCGGCCAGCTGGTCCGCGGCGACTACCGGCGGAACACCGTCCTGCTCGGCCAGCTTGAGGATCTCGCGGGTGGTGTCGAAGATCCGGGCGACCCGGGCTTTGGCCCGCTCGAAGTCGAAGCCCTCGATCTCATCGGCGACCTGAATGACGCCACCGGAGTTCACCATGTAGTCGGGCGCGTAGAGGATGCCCCGCTCGTCGAGCAGCTTTTCCACGCCGGGATGTCCGAGCTGGTTGTTCGCGCCCCCGCAGACGATCTGGGCCGACAGCGCGGCGACGGTAGGATCGTCCAGCGCCCAGCCGAGCGCGCAGGGGGCGTACACGTCGAGCGGTTCGCCCACCAGCGCTGCGGTGGTCGGCGCAACCGCGACCTCAGGGTGCGCGGCACGGACTCGATCGATCACCCGCTCATCGACGTCAGCCACGGTCACTTCCGCGCCGTCGCCGAGCAGGTGCTCGACCAGCAGTCTCCCGACCTTGCCGACCCCGGCGACGCCTACCCGACGTCCGGACAGGGTCGCCTCGCCCCACATGTGCTCGGCTGCCGCACGCATGCCCTGGAAAACGCCGAACGCGGTGAGAATCGAGGAATCACCGGCACCGCCATGGGCCAACGAGCGTCCGGTGACGAACTCGGACTCCCTGGCGACGACGTCCATATCCTCGACGTAGGTGCCGACGTCGCATGCGGTGATGTATCGCCCGCCCAGCGACTGCACGAAGCGTCCGTAGGCGCGCAGCAGCGCTTCGGTCTTGTCCCGGGATGGGTCGGCGAGGATGACGGCCTTACCACCGCCATGGTCCAATCCGGCGAGCGCGTTCTTGTAGGACATCGCGCGGGACAGATCCAGCACGTCGGCCAGCGCGTCTTGCTCGTGGGGGTAAGGGTGGAACCGAGTGCCGCCGAGCGCCGGCCCCAGCGCGGTGGAGTGGATGGCGATGATGGCCCGCAGCCCTGAGGGCTCGTCGCGGCAGAACACGACCTGCTCGTGGTCGCCGGATTGGAACACATCGGTCACGGTGGTGACTCCCTTGCTCGGTGTGCTTGCGGCGCGATGCCTACTTTCAGCGGCCGCGCTGTTGCCACCACCAACGGAGGAGCACCACTAGAGCGGCGAGCAGGCCGAAAAGGATCACCAGCTGTCCGGCGGTGGAGGACAGTCCGGTCGGGTCGCCCTGGGCAAGCACCCCATCACGGTAAACCCGGAGGCGGGCACTTAACCTGGCGGAGTGCGGATAACCCATTTCCGGCAGCGGATGGACGAGGAGTTCGGTCCGGTACGGGCCGCCGCACTGGCCCATGACCACGTGTTCACCGGACTCGGCGGCCGTACGGTGGACGAGGCGCTGGAGGCGGGCATCGACGCCAAGCAAGTGTGGGCCGTGGTGTGCGCCACATTCGACGTCCCCGAAGAGCGGCGTTGAACACGCAGGCCTAACCCCTGCCTGGCGTGTCCGTCTCTGGCGCTCGGTGTGTCGCCTCTTGGCGCGCTCCCGGCGCCGCTGGGCGCGGCAGCCCAGCATCTCGGCGTGTCACCCGTGGTGTCGAACACCTGTTCGTCTAGTCTGTTGTCCACACGCGGACTCCTGTCCACAGGCCCGGCGTGTGTCGCCGCGAAGTGTCAGGCCCATCGCTTAGCGTCGGCACCGACCCCAGAAGAACGACCAGCGAGGTGGACCGTCAGATGGCAGCAGCACCGGATCGGGAGAAGGCGTTAGAGATCGCTTTGGCCCAGATCGATAAGCAGCACGGCAAGGGCTCGGTGATGCGCCTTGGTGAGGAGGGCCGCGCACCCGTCGAGGTGATCCCCACCGGTTCCATCGCGTTGGACGTGGCGCTGGGTATCGGCGGCCTGCCTCGCGGCCGGGTCGTGGAGGTGTACGGCCCGGAGTCCTCCGGGAAAACGACGGTCGCGTTGCACGCAGTGGCCAACGCCCAACGGGCCGGCGGGATCGCTGCGTTCATTGACGCTGAACACGCGCTTGATCCCGACTACGCGAAGTCACTCGGAGTGGACACTGACGCCCTGCTGGTCTCCCAACCCGACACCGGGGAACAGGCGCTGGAGATCACGGACATGCTGATCCGTTCCGGTGCGCTCGACGTCGTGGTGATCGACTCGGTGGCAGCGCTGGTGCCACGGGCGGAGATCGAGGGCGAGATGGGCGACTCGCACGTCGGCCTGCAGGCCCGGTTGATGAGTCAGGCACTGCGAAAGATCACCGGTGCGCTGAGCAACTCGGGCACCACCGCAATCTTCATCAACCAGCTCCGGGAGAAGATCGGAGTCTTTTTCGGTTCCCCGGAGACCACCACGGGCGGCAAGGCGCTGAAGTTCTACGCCTCGGTGCGGTTGGACATTCGCCGGATCGAGACGCTGAAGGACGGCTCAGACGCCGTCGGCAACCGGACCCGCGTCAAAGTGGTTAAGAACAAATGCGCCCCGCCATTCAAGCAAGCGGAGTTCGATATTCTTTACGGCCACGGGATTAGCAAGGAGGGTTCGCTGATCGATCTGGGCGTGGAACAGGGAGTCGTCCGCAAGTCGGGTGCCTGGTACACCTATGAGGGCGACCAACTCGGCCAAGGTAAGGAGAACGCCCGCAAGTTCCTCGGCGACAATCCCGACATCGCTATCGAGATCGAGAAGCGGATCAAGGACAAGCTCGGCATCGGAGCGAAACTGGACGCTGATCAGACAGTGCCGGCACCGGTGGACTTCTGATGCTCTCGACCCGTACTGAGGTGCCGGGGGCCCCGATGAACAGGCGCAGCCTTGGCGTCCACGGGCCCGCCATGGAGGCGCCCACGGCGAGCACAGCCATGAGCCCTGCGGCGGTGGCACAGCGCATCTGCTTGCGACTGCTCACGGTTCGGCCGCGCAGTCGGACGGAGCTGGCCGACGCACTGCTCGGCGCAGGGATCCCCGAAGAGGTCAGTGAACTAGTGCTTGACCGTCTGGGCGAGGTTGGTCTGGTGAATGACGCCGCCTTCGCCGAGTCGGCCGTGTACTCCGGCCACAGCCACCGCGGCCTGGGCAGGCGGGCGCTGAGCACTGAGCTCCGACGTAGGGGAGTACCGGAGGAGATCGTCTGTGAGGCAGTGGCGGCGGTACGGCCCGAGGACGAAGAGCAGCGGGCTCGCGAACTGGTCCGGCGCAAGCTACGCAGCAGCACCGTCGTGAACGCATACACCTTGGCACGCAGACTGACAGCAATGCTGGCCCGCAAGGGCTACTCAGAGGGACTGGTGTTGCGCGTGGTGCGCGACGAGCTCGGCCCGGGTAATGGGCTCACTGAAGTCGAGCCGTGTGCCGACTGAGCTGCGGGCACCTCCCGCGGGGCGATGAACTCGACACCGGCGGGAAGGCCACCCCGTGCGTGCGCTCTGCCCAGCAGCTGCAACAGGGTGGATCGGAACTCCGCGGCGGCTCTGGTGGGGTGCACGTCGGTGCGGTGGGCGAGGGCGATCGTCCGGACCGGAACTGGGGGCATGAACGGCACGCCACGAAGCTTCGGATGACTTGGGAGAACCATGCTGGGGACTACTGCGATTCCGAGCCCGGCTTCGACGAAGCTTAATACCGCATCCATCTCGCCCCCCTCGATGGCGAACCTCGGCTGGAATCCAGCTCGCTGGCAGGCCGCCAGCGTCATCGATCTGAGGTCGTAGCCCTCTCGGAACATCACCAGCGGCCGATCCCGGAGATCGTCGATTCGAAACGAGTGGAGATCGAGGTCCATGTTGCCCCGCACGGCGACAGTGAGTTGCTCGCGAAGGATCGGAACGGTGTCCAAAGTGGGATCCCGGCGTTGCAGCGGCGAGGTGATGACCGCCAGGTCGATGGCTCCTTCGGCGAGCTGCCGGACCAGGTCCCGCGATCCGCTTTCATCGATGATGAGCTGGATTCCGGGGTAGCAGGCATGGAAGCAAGCAAGTGCGTCGGCCAACGGTCCGGTGCAGAGGCTCGGCGTGGCACCCAGCCGCAGCCGTCCCTGGCGAAGCTCGGCCAGCTCATGCACTTGTAGCCGGGCGGTCTCGACGTCGGCCAGGATCCGCCTGGCAAACGGGACGAGCACTTCTCCGGCCGGAGTGAGGGTCACGTTGCCCCGAGCCCGATGAAACAGCTCGCTGCCCAGCTCACGCTCAAGGCTGTGGATCTGTTTGCTCAGCGAGGGCTGGGCGACGTGCGCGAGTTCGGCGGCGCGGGTGAAGTGGCGGGTGCGGGCGACGGCGAGGAAGTACACCAGCTGCTGTAGTTGCACGCGGATAGCGTAAGGCTATCAAGACGAGCGTTACGATATCTTTGACCCGTGGCGCGCGCCGGGCTTACTGTGAGTCATCGGCGCCTGTCAGTCATCGCCGTGTGAGCCGCTGACCCGCGCGGACCGCGGGCATCGCGGTTGAATCGACCACGCTGGCCTGTGTCACCGACCTGAATCGACGTCATGACCACCACATCACCGTTCCCGCCGTCCGAGGGCCCCCAATCCGATCGGGCGCAGTCCGGTCGAACACAGGGCGGTCGGGCAGCAATCTCCGCCCGGACCCTGCGCACCGATCGCTGGTGGATATCGCCGTTGGTAACCGCCATCGTCCTGGGCGGCTTCATCGTCTACACGACGGTGCGGCTGTTCATGCGTGATCACTACTGGGTCGGTGAATACCAGTACCTCACTCCCTTGTATTCGCCGTGTTTGAGCGTTTCCTGCGCGCCGGGATCATCGCATCTTGGCACTCCGTTGCCGGAATTCCCCTTGGCGTTGCCGTTGCCGATTCTGATCTTCCCTATTCTCGCCGGTTTCCGGGCGAGCTGCTACTACTATCGCAAGGCTGGCTACCGGGCGTTCCTGCTGTCGCCGCCCGGATGTGCGGTGTCCGAGCCGGCGAAGAAGTACGTGGGTGAGACTCGCTTCCCGCTGGTGCTGCAGAACCTGCACCGGTACTTCTTCTACCTGGCGAGCGCGCTGCTGCTGATCAACACCTACGACGCGATCCTGGCGTTTTTTCCCGCCGGCGGTGGCGTCGGGGTAGGTCTGGGGTCGCTGATTCTGCTGGTCAACGTCACCATGCTGTGGCTGTATTCACTATCCTGCCACGCCTGCCGGCACATCTTCGGCGGTCGGCTCAAGCACTTCTCCAAGCATCCCGTGCAGTACTGGTTCTGGACTCAGTTGTCCAAACTCAACGGCCGCCACATGCAGTTCGCCTGGGCTTCGCTCATGACGGTGATGTTCACGGACTTCTACATCATGGCCGTCTCCGCGGGCTGGCTCGCCGACCTACGCCTTTTCAACTGACGAGGAATCGACACCCATGACCGAGATCGAGCGGCACGACTACGACGTCGTGGTGATCGGCGCGGGCGGCGCCGGGCTGCGCGCCGCGATCGAAGCCCGCGAGCTGGGCAAGCGCACCGCCGTGGTCTGCAAGTCCCTGTTTGGCAAGGCTCACACGGTGATGGCCGAGGGCGGTATCGCGGCATCGATGGGCAACGTGAACTCGCGGGACAGCTGGCAGGTCCACTTCCGCGACACCATGCGCGGGGGCAAGTTCCTCAACAACTGGCGCATGGCCGAGCTGCACGCGAAAGAAGCGCCGCAGAGGGTATGGGAGCTGGAGACCTACGGGGCGTTGTTCGATCGCACCAAGGACGGCAAGATCAGCCAGCGGAACTTCGGTGGGCACCAGTACCCTCGGCTGGCGCACGTGGGCGATCGAACGGGTCTGGAGTTGATCCGCACGCTGCAGCAGAAGATCGTATCGTTGCAACAAGAGGACTACGCCCAGCACGGTGACTACGAGGTCAACCTCAAGATCTTCGCCGAGTGCACGGTCACCGAGCTGCTCAAAGACGGTGACGCGGTGTCCGGGGCATTCGGCTACTGGCGCGAGACCGGTCGCTTCGTTCGATTCGATGCCCCTGCGGTAGTGCTGGCCACCGGCGGCATCGGCAAGTCGTTCAAGGTCACCAGCAATTCCTGGGAGTACACGGCGGACGGGCACGCGCTCGCGCTGCGCTCGGGAGCTGCATTGATCAACATGGAATTCGTCCAGTTTCATCCCACCGGGATGGTGTGGCCGCCCAGCGTCAAGGGAATCCTGGTCACCGAGTCGGTCCGGGGTGACGGCGGTGTGTTGCGCAACTCCGAGGGCAAGCGGTTCATGTTCGACTACGTTCCTGAGGTCTTCGTAGACCAGTACGCAACCTCCGAGCAGGAGGCTGACCGCTGGTACGACGACTCGGAGCACCACCGCAGGCCGCCGGAGCTGCTGCCCCGTGACGAGGTCGCACGGGCGATCAACTCGGAGGTCAAGGCCAACCGTGGATCACCGCACGGTGGTGTGTTCCTCGACGTCTCCACCCGGATGCCCGCCGAACTCATCAAGAAGCGGCTTCCCTCGATGTACCACCAGTTCAAGGAACTGGCCGACGTCGATATCACGGCCGAATCCATGGAGGTCGGTCCCACCTGCCACTACGTGATGGGAGGTATCGAGGTAGAGCCGGAGACCGCGGCTGCCTCGGTCCCCGGGCTCTTCGCGGCTGGCGAGGTCGCGGGTGGAATGCACGGCTCCAACCGGTTGGGCGGCAACTCGTTGTCTGACCTCCTGGTGTTCGGGCGCCGCGCCGGTCTCGGGGCGGCGTCCTACGTGGACTCTCTGGGTGCGTCGCGGCCATCGGTCCGTGAGGTCGACGTCGACGCCGCAGCGAAGCGGGCGGTCGCCCCTTTCGGTGCAGGTATCCACAACGACGGCACCGAGAACCCCTATCAGGTGCATCAGGAGTTGCAGCAGACGATGAACGACCTCGTTGGCATCATCCGCCGAGCCGACGAGATGGAACTCGCGCTCAAGAAACTCGACGAGCTGCGCCAACGGGCCCAGCACGTCGTGGTAGAAGGGCACCGGCAGTTCAACCCCGGGTGGCACCTCGCGCTGGACCTGCGCAACATGCTTGTGGTGAGCGAGTGTGTCGCCCGCGCCGCACTGGAGCGCACCGAAAGCCGGGGCGGGCACACCCGGGACGACTACCCGGTGATGGACCCCGAATGGCGACACGTGGTGCTGGCCTGCACGCAGGACCCCGACAGCGCGCAGGACCCCGACAGCGCGCAGCGCAACGTTCGCGTTGAAGGCAAGGAGCAGGTCCCGATGCGCCCGGACTTAGTGGAGCTGTTCGAGCTCGACGAGCTGAAGAAGTACTTCACCGCCGAGGAGCTTCCGGGAGGGACGAACTGACATGGGCTACCAGCAGCGCTTTCAGGTGTGGCGGGGCGACACCGACGGCGGGGGCCTTGTCGACTTCGACGTGGAGGTCAACGAGGGAGAGGTGGTCCTTGATGTGATCCACCGCCTGCAGGCCACCCAGGCCCCCGACCTCGCGGTGCGGTGGAACTGTAAGGCGGGCAAGTGCGGATCGTGCAGCGCCGAGATCAACGGCCAACCGCGCCTGCTGTGCATGACGCGGATGTCCACGTTGCCGCCACAGCAGCCGGTGAAGGTCACCCCGATGCGGACCTTTCCGGTCATTCGGGATCTCGTCACCGACGTCTCGTACAACTATCAGAATGCACGCGAAGTTCGGGCCTTCATGCCGCCCAAAGGCGTGCAGCCTGGCGAGTACCGGATGCAGCAAATGGACGTGGAACGTTCACAGGAGTTCCGCAAGTGCATCGAGTGCTTCCTGTGCCAGAACACCTGTCACGTGATCCGTGACCATGAGGAGAACAAGGAGAACTTTTCCGGACCACGTTTCCTCATGCGGATCGCCGAACTGGAAATGCACCCGCTGGACGCCGCCGACGAGGAGGGCGTGGACCGCAAGAAAGCCGCGCAGGACGAGCACGGCCTTGGTATGTGCAACATCACCAAGTGCTGCACCGAGGTCTGCCCGGAGCACATCAAAATCACGGACAATGCCCTGATCCCGATGAAGGAGCGGGTCGTCGACGTTTACTTCGACCCGCTGGCCCGGCTGCTGCGTCGCAACCGGGGGTAGATCAGCGCGGCACTGGGGGGCTGGGCACTGGAGTGCCGAGGTACTCGGCGTAGAGACGGGCCCAAGTACCGTCGTCGATTGCGTGCCGCAGCACCGCAGTGACCCGCTCGCGAAGCATCTGGTCACCTCGCGGCAGTCCGATGCCGTACTCGATGCTCCCCAGCGGCTCGCCGGCCATTCGCAGTGTGCCGGGCGCCTTAGCCGTCACCGCCGTCACCGCGGCCTGGTCACCGGCGATCGCCGCGACCCGGCCTCCGAGCAGATTCACGCAGGCCTCCAAAGTCGCCCGGTTCTGCAGCCTCACGCCACGTGCCATGAGCGCTGCCGCGGCCGGGGAGGCGGCCGGCACGCACACCTCTCCGGGACCGAGCGAACCCAGGCCGGTCACCGGGCTGTTCGCGGGCACGGCCAGCCGCAACGGGCGCGTCAGGTAAGGACCGGCAATGCCCACCTGGTCGCGTCGTTGCGGGGTTATCTCGTAACCACCGAGCACGAGGTCGACCTCGCCTCGGCCGACAGCCGCCTCCCGGCTACCCGCGGTCAGAGGTTTAAAGCTGGTGGCGGCGGGGTCCACTCCCAGGTCACGCGCGATCAGACCAAGCAGGGCGACGTCGAAGCCGGTGTAGTCACCCGAGCCTGGCGAGCGTTGCGCCAGTCCGGGTGCTTCCTGGATCGCCACAATGAGTTTGCCGCGCTGGCTGATCCGATCGAAGGTCGGCGATCCGCTGCTCGCCGGGCGCTGTGGGGCAACGGTGTCGAACGGGCTACCCGCCACCGGGACCGGGGGATCGCGAAACACGTTGACGACTCCACCCAGTACCCACAGCGCTGCGACTCCGAGCATCACGAGCAGCACCAGCAGGCAACCTAGTCGGCGCGGTCGTAGCCATCTGGGCCGACGCAGCACACGCAGTATCGTCCGAGGCCGCCTGCCGGGCGACGGCTTCGGCCCGGCCAGCGGTTCCGGCTCAGGACCGCGGGGCTCAAGATCCGCCACGACCGCCCATTCGGTGGGATTTGGGCATTGATGTGCGCACAGGCGCCACCTTGTCACGAGTCTCCCAAGGCGGTACATGCCGGCCACCGACGGTGACCCGGGCAGCCCGAAGGCAGGTTTGGCCCCGGCTCTACCCTGGACGGACAGAGAGGAATGATCGATCGATGACGGCCAGCACCGAGCAGCGCTCGCGCAGCTACCGCGTGCGCACCTACGGCTGCCAGATGAACGTGCACGACTCCGAACGGTTGGCTGGGCTGCTTGAGGCGGCTGGATACGTCCTCGCTGGACCGGATGACACCCCGGACGTGGTCGTGCTGAACACCTGCGCGGTGCGCGAGAACGCTGACAACCGGCTCTATGGCAACCTGGGTCAGCTACGGCCGGTCAAGCGTGAGCACCCTGGGATGCAGATCGCTGTCGGTGGCTGCCTGGCGCAGAAGGACCGCGGCGAGATCACCCGCCGGGCGCCCTGGGTAGACGTGGTGTTCGGTACGCACAACATCGGTGCACTGCCGGTGTTGCTGGATCGAGCCCGGCACAACGGGATTGCCCAAGTCGAGATTGCAGAGTCGCTGGAAGTGTTCCCCTCCGCGCTACCGGCGAAGCGGGACTCGGCGCACTCGGCGTGGGTGTCGATCTCCGTGGGGTGCAACAACACCTGCACCTTTTGCATCGTGCCCGCGCTGCGCGGCAAGGAAGTCGACCGCCGGCCCGGTGAGGTGCTTGCGGAGGTTGAGGCCCTGGTGGCCGAGGGTGTGCTCGAAGTGACCCTCCTGGGGCAGAACGTCAATGCCTATGGAGTCGGGTTCGGCGACCGGCGCGCATTCGGCGACTTGTTGCGCGCCTGCGGGCGCATCGCCGGCCTGGAACGGGTGCGCTTCACCTCGCCGCACCCCCGGGACTTCACCTCGGATGTCATCGAGGCGATGGCCGAGACCCCGAACGTCTGCCACCAGTTGCACATGCCACTGCAGTCCGGTTCGGACGCGGTGCTGCGAGCGATGCGCCGCTCCTACCGGGCGCTGCGCTACCTTGCGATTGTCGGCGAGGTGCGGGCGGCGATGCCTGATGCAGCGTTGTCGACTGACATCATCGTCGGTTTTCCCGGCGAGACCGAAGCCGATTTCCAGGCCACCCTGGACGTGGTGCGGGAGGGGCGCTTCAGCCAGGCGTTCACCTTCCAGTACTCACCGCGGCCGGGCACGCCGGCTGCGGAGATGGCTGCCCAGGTGCCCAAGGTGGTGGTGCAGGACCGCTACGAGCGGCTGGTCGCGTTACAGGAGGAGATCTCCTGGGAGCTCAACCGCGGCCTGGTCGGCAGCCAGGTGGAGGTACTGGTCTCCGAGGGCGAGGGCCGCAAGGACGCGGTGACCCGGAGGATGAGCGGGCGGGCCAGGGACGGCCGGCTGGTGCACTTCAATCCGGGCGCAGTCGAGGTCCGGCCGGGGGACGTGGTACTCACGGAGGTCACCTATGGGGCGCCGCACCACCTGGTGTCCGATCTACCGTTGCGAGCGCACCGGCGGACCACCGCGGGTGAGGCTTGGGCAGCTGGTCGCCGGCCGACGACGCCGGGGGTGGCGCTCGGGTTGCCATCGTTCGGTCGACCAACGTGACGGGAGCTGTGCGGAGGCGGTGATGTGACCGACGACCCGGACGGCATCGCCGAGCTGCGCGCCGAGATCGACGCAGTGGAACGCTCTGCGCTGCGCCAAGTGGACCCTGGTGCCCGCGCTGCCGTGATCGCAGGCGCGATCATGGTGCTGCTACTGGCCATCACGCTGCCGTGGGTCGGTGACGCGAACGGATGGGATGTGTTGCGCGGCACTGCGAACCCGCACGATCGAGTCGGCCTGCTGCCGCGGCTGTTCGGTGCAGTCGCGCTTGGATTCGGGGTATGCCTGTCAGTGCTGGCGATCGTGACCCGTCGCTGGGGCCTGGTCTGGGCCAGTGCACTGGGCTGCACCTACGGTGCGCTCGATGGGGTATGGGCCATCTGGTCCCGACAGACCGTTGACGGTCCTGGCCCAGGCATCGGGATGGTGTTGGCCGTCGTCGCTGTGATGGTGCTGGCCGTGCAGTGGATGCGGCTCGCGTTGTCCCGTCGGTAATCGATCGGCCGGTTCAGCGGCTGGTGACTGCTTGTTCGGCGGCGGCCAGCCACTCCCGCCACTGGTCAGCCTGGGCCTGCGCCGCGGTGGCGCGGCGGTCGTCCCCGGCAGCACGGGCCTTCGCCGCCTGCGCCTCGAACTGCTCCAGCCGCTCCCGGAACTGAGCCACCCTGGCCTGGGCCTCCGAATCGGTGTGTCGCCAGTGTGCGTTGGCGGCCGAACGGATCCGCTCCTCGACGGCCCGCAGCCGGGATTCGAGCTCCCTGATCCGCTCCCGCGGGACCTTGCCCACGGTCTCCCAGCGCTCCTGGATACCTCGCAGCTGCGCTCGGGCTGCCTCGATGTCACCGGCGGGGTCGATCCGCTCTGCGGCAGCGACCAGTTCTTCCTTGCGCGCCACGTTGTGCTCGAACTCCGAACCCCGCGCGGAGAACGTGGTGGAGCGTCGGTTGAAGAATTGCTCCTGGGCCGCGCGGAAGCGCTGCCACAGGGCGTCGTCCGCTTCTTTCGGGGCGCGCCCAGCCGTCTTCCACTCCGCCATGAGGTTTCGGAACCGACTCGCCGTGGCGGCCCAGTCGGTGGAGTCAGCCAGCTCCTCGGCCTGAGCGACCAGTTCCTCCTTACGATTCCGGGCCCCGACACGCTGCCGGTCGAGCTCGGCGAAATGTGTCCCGCGGCGGCGCGCGAAAGCGTCCCTGGCCTTGGAGAAGCGGCGCCACAACGCTTCGTCGCTCTTGCGATCGACGCCCTTGATCGTCTTCCATTCGTCCAGGATGGCACGCAGCCGGTCACCGGCAGTCTTCCACTGGGTGGACTCGGCGCCGATTCGCTCGGCTTCCTCCGCCAGCGCTTCCTTGCGGGCGGCTGCTTGCGCCCTGGCCTGCTCCCGGGCCGCCTTCGCGCCGGCCAGCGCCTGCTGAGCGTGCCGCTGCAGGTAGTCCAGGAAGGCGGTGAGGCCGACGAGGTCGCCCACGACGGTCGGTTCGACGAGCTCGTCGCGCAACGTCCGAACACGGGACAGCGCTTGCTTGGGGTCCCCTACTCGGGAGGTCAGCCGGGACTCCAGCAGCTCAGCTTCGGTGAGCAGATCGTCGAATCGGCGGGCAAAATGCGCCAGCCCCTCCTCGGCTGTCCCAGCTTGCCAGGAGCCGACCACCCGCTCGTCGCCCGCGGTGTGGCAGTACACCGTCCCGTCAGCAGCTATCCGTCCCCAGCGTTGCGGGTCCCGGCAGGCCCGCGAGACCGAAGGTCGGGGTCCGGCGGCTGGGGGCCCGCCGTTACCGTTTCCCGAGTTCGGCGGCTTGGTGGCAGCGGCGGAGAGCTCGGTGGACGTGTTCTCGGTTTGGTTGTGCTCGGTCATGCCGGCCTTCCTCGACCTCGTGCTCACCGCCGGGTCCTGCGGGCGCCCCGACTGCAGGCTGTGCGCTTCGACCGGAGGTCTGCGAAACGACCGGCCACGGCCGCATTGAAGCAGTTCAGGTGCACGGGCGGAGGAGCAGGGCGAAGTGAGCACTAACCTGCACTGATGATCGTACGCGCGGCGGTGGTACCGCATCCACCCACCCTGGCGGCGGACGTGGCGTGGGAGCTCGGGTCGTGAGGCCACGCGCGGTCGCGGTGGTGGGCCCGACCGCCACCGGCAAGTCCGAGCTTGCGGTCAAGCTGGCCCGGTGTCTGGGTGGTGAGGTGCTCAACGCCGATGCGATGCAGCTTTATCGAGGCATGGACATCGGCACCGCGAAGCTGTTACCGGCACAGCGGGGTGGGGTCCGCCACCACCTGCTCGACATCCTCGACGTCACCGAGAGCGCCTCGGTGGCTGCCTACCAGCGTGAGGCCCGCCGGATCATGGAGGAGTTACTGTCCGCGAGCCGGGTGCCGGTGCTCGCCGGGGGTTCCGGGCTCTACATCCGGGCGGTGCTAGACGACCTGGACTTTCCTGGCACCGATCCCGAACTGCGGGCCGGGCTTGCGGCCGAACTGGCCGAGCACGGGGCCCCGGTGCTGCATCGTCGGCTGTATCGGCTCGACCCGGTGGCGGCCGGTCGCATCCTGCCGAGCAACGGGCGCCGGCTGGTGCGCGCGCTGGAGGTCATCCAGCTCACCGGTCGCCCGTTCTCGGCGGCACTGCCACAGCCGGGCCCAGCGCGTTACGACGCAGTGCTCATCGGCCTGGACACTGATCCTGCGGCGCTGGACGTGCGGGTCGACGCGCGGGTGGATCGGATGTTCGCCGAGGGACTGATCGAAGAGGTCCGCCGACTGCTGCCACGGGGCCTGCGGGAAGGCCGGACGGCGGCGCGAGCACTGGGCTACCAGCAGGTGCTCGCCGCATTGGGTGCCGGCGTCGACCCGTCCTGCGCTGCTGAGCCGACCGCGCGTGCAACGCGCCGTTTCATCCGCAGACAGCGCAGCTGGTTTCGCCGAGACGATCGGATCAGGTGGCTGAACTCCGACCATCCCGGCCTGCTCGACGCCGCGCTCGCAGCGACGGTAGACGGATAGGCTCGGACACGATGGAGCAGGGCATCGAGTTCCTCAAGGGACACGGGACGGAGAACGACTTCGTCCTGCTGCCCGACCCCACCGGTGCGTTGAACCTGACATCGTCGCGGGTGGCCGCGCTCTGTGACCGGCACCGCGGGCTGGGTGCCGACGGTGTGCTGCGGGTGGTGCCAGGAGCACTGGTGCCCGATGCGTCGCCGGACACCTCACCTGACGATTGGTTCATGGACTACCGCAATGCCGACGGCTCCGTCGCTGAGCTGTGCGGCAACGGAATGCGAGTGTTGGTCCGCTACTTGACTGATGCCGGATTGGTCACCGGCCCCGAGTTCCGGATCGGCAGCCGGTCCGGTCCGCGCACGGTGCGGCGCAACGATGACGGCACGGTGGCCGTCGAGATGGGTCGGGTGCGGCGTACCGGCATGTCAATGGTGACCGTTGAGGGCGCGGCGTTCAGCGGACTCGCTGTGGACGTCGGCAACCCGCATCTGGCTTGCCTGACCGAGGTCCCGGTGGAGCAACTCGACCTCACCGTGCCACCGGGGCACGACCCCGGAATCTTTCCGCACGGCGTCAACGTTGAGTTTGTTAACGTGCTATGCGCTGGGCAGCTTCGGATGCGGGTGCACGAGCGGGGAGTGGGGGAGACCCGCTCCTGCGGCAGCGGAACAGTGGCTGCACTTGCTGCCGCGCTGGATGCCCGGGGTCGGGACACCGGCGAGGCGGACGTACAGGTTCCCGGCGGACTAGTGCATGTGGCGATCGCCGGGGACGGCAGCACGTTGACCGGTCCCGCGGTGCTTGTCGCCCGAGGCCGGCTGGCTCTCGACTGGTGGTTGGCGCACTGATCGCCAGCGCACCGACTGCCACTGTCCTGCCATGCAGTCTGGGCCCAGAGTGCATGGCACCCGAATTCGAGTGGGCGTGACTCACCCGACGTGTCACGATGAGAGGCGTATGACAACCTCACCGATCTTCCCACCACATGATCCCGGCCCTGCCTCCCGAGGCGAGCTGGACATCGAGGACCGCTCCGCGCTGCGTCGGGTGGCAGGCCTGTCCACCGAACTCGCTGATGTCACCGAGGTCGAGTACCGGCAGCTGCGCTTGGAGCGCGTGGTACTCGTCGGGGTCTGGACCGAGGGCTCCGCGGCCCTGGCGGCCGCGTCGTTGGCCGAGCTGGCCCGACTCGCCGAAACTGCCGGATCCCAGGTACTCGATGGTCTCATCCAGCGCCGTCAGCGCCCGGACCCGGCAACCTACATCGGCTCCGGCAAGGTCATGGAGCTGCGTGAGATCGTCCTCGGTACTGCTGCCGACACGGTCATCTGCGACGGCGAACTCACTCCCGGCCAGCTGCGGCAGCTGGAGGCCAAGCTCAAGGTCAAGGTCATCGACCGGACCGCGCTGATCCTCGACATCTTCGCCCAGCACGCCAGCTCCCGGGAAGGCAAGGCGCAGGTCGAGCTGGCTCAGCTGAGTTACTTCCTACCGCGGCTGCGCGGCTGGGGTGAGTCGCTGTCCCGGCAGGCCGGTGGTGCTGGTGGCGGAGCCAGCGGAGGAGTGGGCACCCGCGGACCGGGTGAGACCAAACTTGAGACCGACCGGCGGCGCATTCACCGCCGGCTCGCCAAACTGCGCCGTGAGATCGCCGCGATGCGCACGATTCGCGACACCAAGCGCAGCCGCAGGCGTGCGAACGAGGTGCCCAACGTGGCCATCGTCGGATACACCAACGCGGGCAAGTCCAGCCTGCTCAACGTGATCACCGGGGCCGGGGTGTTGGTACAGGACGCTCTGTTCGCCACCTTGGACCCCACCACACGCCGGGCTGCCACACCAGACGGGCGCGACTACACGCTCACCGACACCGTCGGTTTCGTCCGCCACCTACCGCATCAGCTAGTGGAGGCGTTTCGCTCCACGTTGGAGGAGACCGCCGACGCTGACTTGTTGTTGCATGTGGTGGACGGATCCGACCCGATGCCCGAACGGCAGGTGGAGGCGGTGCGCGAGGTGCTCGCCGAGATCACCGAGGGCCGCGAGGTGCCGATGCCGCCGGAGTTGCTAGTCGTGAACAAGATCGACGACGCCGACCAGTTCGTGTTGTCGCGGCTGCGCCACCTGCTGCCGAACGCGTCGTTCGTCTCTGCGCACACGGGCGCCGGCATCACCGGCTTGGTCCAGCGGATCACCGACGTGTTGCCCCGGACGGAGGTCGAGGTCGACGCACTGCTGCCCTGGGCCCAAGGCGCCCTGGTCGCCCGCGTACACGCCGAGGGTGAGGTGCTGGACACCGCCCACACTGAGGTTGGCACCCGGCTGCGTGCGCGGGTACGACCGGACCTCGCCGGTGCGTTGGCCGGGTACCTGGTGGACGCCTGATTACGGGTCACCCGGGCGGCAGGGACCGGTCGACGGGGGCTGGCCGGCTGTCGGCTTACAGCCGTCTCAGCACCGCCACCACCCGGCCGAGCACGGTGGCTTCATCCCCGGGGATCGGTTCGTAGGCAGGGTTGTGCGGGAGCAGCCAGATACGCCCGTCACGGCGTTTGAACGTCTTCACGGTCGCCTCGCCGTCGATCATGGCGGCGACGATGTCCCCGTTCTCGGCGGTGGGCTGCTGGCGGATAACCACCCAGTCCCCGTCCATGATCGCCGCCTCAACCATGGAATCACCCGCCACCCTCAGCAGGAACAGCGAGCCCTCGCCGACGATCTCCTTCGGTAAGGGGAAGACGTCTTCAACGGCTTGCTCGGCGAGTACCGGACCGCCTGCAGCGATCCGGCCGACCACGGGCACGAAGGTGGGGGCGGGACGGGCGCTGGAATCCTCCGAGGAGTCAGGCGCGCTTTCCGCGGGCCGGACGCCGACTGCGCGCGGTCGATTGGGGTCGCGGCGTAAGTACCCCTTACGCTCCAGTGCGCGTAGCTGGTGTGCGACCGACGACGTAGAAGTGAGCCCAACTGCCTCGCCGATCTCCCGCACGCTCGGCGGGTAGCCGAGCCGCTCCACCCAGTCCCGGATTACCTCGAGGACCCGTCGTTGCCGTGGGGTGAGGCCGTCAGTCCCGGCGCTGTCGTCGAGGTCAGGGAAGGCATGCACCTGCGCGACGTCGCCCGTGCCGTGCGGCTGCGCTCCGGAACCGGCGCCTTCAGGTTCGTCGCTGCGCTGTCGTCCCACCGGTCCTCCTCACACCAACACAGACCAATGTCGGTCCGCTCTCGGAGTCGAGGCTAATCACGGTCTCGGCAGAGATCAAACATGTGTTCGAGCAACACGCCGCGTAGTCGTCAGATTCTGTCGGACTGCCGTGATAGACATCGCACAGCCGTTCGATCGAACCCGTGTTCGACGTTTACCAGCCGATAAGGGAGTCTCGATGACCGCACCAGCGCAGTTGAGCAACCGGACCGCAGCATGCGACCCCCACCTGGGGGCGGCGGACGCAAGGTCGCTGTGCGAAGCGACGCTCACCAGGTCCCTTCCGGCACCCCCGGCCCCCGTGCTGCCTATCGCTCCTCCGGTGCGCGGACATGTGATGCATCTGGCGCGTCGGCAGTTGCGGGTCCCGTGGGGAGGCGGGTCGCAGCGGGCGGGCACTCGAGTGCCACGGTTGAGCGGGGCGGTACGCCTGGCGGCCGCCGCCACCGTGACGCTAGCCGTGGTCGGCGGGGTGGCCTGGATCGGGCACGCCGCTGATCCCGGGGTTCCGGCCGAGACGGCGATGACCCGGGTCGGTGCCGGCGAGACCGTGTGGGATGTCGCGCATCGGGTAGCGCCGAAGTCCGATCAGCGCGCGGTGGTGGAGCGGATTCGGCAACTGAACGGGATGGCGAGTTCGGCCGTTGCGCCCGGTCAGCAGTTACAGGTGCCGGACCACCATTAGGTCGGCTGCCGTCGATCGCCTGGCTGCGCTTCGCTGCTTGACCCCGTAACCACAACCTGCGTACGCCGTGAGAGCGTCACACCCCACGGTCCCGGTCGACCGTGCGCGTCGTGGTGGCTCGACTTAAGGTCAACCCCCACATATAGTAGTTACAGTGCTGTAGTTTGCCCACAGGTTGGGTCGGGGAAGGGGGATGCATGCGCTGTCCGTTTTGCCGACACTCCGACTCACGCGTCGTCGACTCACGCGAGGTCGAGGACGGACAGGTGATCCGCCGGCGCCGGTCATGCTCTGAATGTGGTCGTCGATTCACCACCGTGGAGGAGCCGGTGCTCGCCGTGGTGAAGCGCTCGGGTGTCACCGAGCCGTTCAGCCGAGACAAGGTCGTACGCGGAGTGCGCAGGGCATGCCAGGGACGGCCGGTGGACGAGGACGCGCTGCAGCAACTGGCACACCGAGTGGAGGAGGCGATCCGCTCCTCAGGCAGCGCCGAGGTGCCCAGCCAGGAGGTCGGGCTGGCCATCCTCAGTCCGCTGCGGGGTCTCGACGAGGTCGCCTACCTGCGCTTTGCCAGTGTGTACCGGTCCTTCTCCTCGATCGATGACTTCGAAAAGGAGATCCGAAACCTGCGGGAGGTCCCTCCCACCAGCGGCAGTACATCAAGAGCAGGCGACATCACGTGAAGCACGCAGAAGGTATGGACATCGCGATAGAGAGGGATGGTATGACCGAGACCGTCGGGACTGGAGCTTCGCCGGCAGCGCCGCCTCAGCGCGCGCTTCGGATGGAGCGGGTCTACACCACCGAGGCGCGCCACCCCTATGACGAGGTGACGTGGCAGCGCCGGGACGTCGTGATGACCAACTGGCGGGATGGCACGGTCAACTTCGAACAGCGTGGCGTGGAGTTCCCCGATTTCTGGTCGATCAACGCGGTAAATATAGTGACCAGCAAGTATTTCCGCGGTGCGGCCGGTAGTGAGCAGCGCGAGTCGAGCCTACGGCAGCTGATCGATCGGGTGGTGCGGACCTACACCGCCGCCGGTATGCAGCACGGGTACTTCGCCACCGAGACCGACAAGGAGATCTTCTCCGACGAGCTGACCTGGATGCTGCTGCACCAGGTTTTCAGTTTCAACTCCCCAGTCTGGTTCAACGTCGGCACTGCCTCCCCTAACCAGGTGAGTGCCTGTTTCATCCTGTCTGTTGACGACACCATGGACTCGATCCTCAACTGGTATCGAGAAGAAGGATTGATCTTCAAGGGTGGTTCTGGCGCTGGCCTGAACCTTTCCCGTATCCGCTCGTCGAAGGAACTGCTGTCCTCTGGTGGCACGGCATCCGGTCCGGTGAGCTTCATGCGCGGAGCGGACGCCTCGGCGGGCACTATCAAATCGGGCGGCGCCACCCGGCGCGCCGCGAAGATGGTCGTGCTCGACGTCGATCATCCCGATATCGGCGAATTCGTACAGACCAAGGCAGCCGAGGAGCGCAAGATCCGGGTACTCCGCGACGCCGGATATGACATGGACCTCGGTGGCAGGGACATCACCTCGGTCCAGTATCAGAACGCGAACAACTCGGTCCGGGTGTCCGATGAATTCATGCGTGCTGTGGAAATTGATGGTGAGTTCGGGCTACGTGCCCGAATGACCGGTGAGGTCATCGAGACCGTCAGGGCCAAGGAGCTGTTCCGGGATATTACCCAGGCTGCCTGGGAATGTGCCGATCCCGGCCTGCAGTACGACGACACGATCAACGAGTGGCACACCTGCCCGGAGTCGGGACGGATCACCGCTTCCAATCCGTGTTCAGAGTACCTCCATCTCGACAACTCCAGCTGCAACCTTGCGTCGATCAACCTGATGAAGTTCCTCCGCAAGGACCTCACCTTTGATGCGGAACTGTTTTCCAGGACGGTGGAGTTCGTCATTACAGCGATGGACATCTCAATCTGTTTCGCGGATTTCCCCACTGAAGCGATTGGAGACACCACCAGGGCGTTCCGGCAGCTTGGCATCGGCTACGCCAATCTTGGAGCGTTGTTAATGGCCACCGGGCACGCATATGACTCGGAGGGTGGCCGTGCGCTGGCCGCGGCGATCACCTCACTGATGAGCGCCACGGCGTATCAGCGCTCTGCGGAGCTTGCCGGAGTCGTCGGGCCCTACGACGGCTACGCGCGCAACGCCGAACCACATCAGCGGGTGATGCGCAAGCATGCTGCGGCCAACGATCTGATCCGTACCTATCATCACAACGACCGAACCGTGCAGAAGGCTGCCACGAAGGCGTGGCAGGACGGCATTCGGATCGGTGAGAAGAATGGTTGGCGCAATGCTCAGGCCAGTGTAATAGCGCCTACTGGAACCATCGGATTCATGATGGATTGTGATACGACCGGAATTGAACCGGACTTTTCACTGGTGAAGTTCAAAAAGCTGGTCGGCGGTGGCTCTATGCAGATAGTCAATCAGACGGTGCCGAAGGCACTCGCTGCGCTCGGTTATCAGAATGAGCAGAGTGAGGCGATCGTCGAGTACATCGCTGAGCATGGCCACGTGATCGATGCTCCTGGGCTGCGCACCGAGCATTACGAAGTGTTCGATTGCGCGATGGGCGAGAGGGCCATCGCTCCGATGGGGCATGTTCGGATGATGGCGGCGACCCAACCGTTTATCTCCGGAGCTATCAGCAAGACGGTCAACATGCCGGAGAAGGCCACCGTTGCCGACGTGGAGGAAATCTATCTCCAATCGTGGAAGATGGGGCTCAAGGCGTTGGCGATTTACCGGGACAACTGTAAGGTCGGCCAGCCGCTGTCCACCGGCAAGACTGCGACCGCCGCGGCGGAGAAGGTGATAGCCGAAACCAGACCGGTACGTAAACGGCTGCCCAAAAAGCGGCCCAGCGAAACCGTTTCCTTCACCGTCGGTGGTGCCGAGGGCTATCTCACGGTGGGGTCTTACCCAGACGACGGCCTCGGTGAGATCTTTGTGAAGATGTCCAAGCAAGGTTCCACGCTGGCCGGTGTGATGGACGCCTTCTCGATGGCGATCTCCATAGCGCTGCAGTACGGGGTGCCGTTGGAGACTTACGTCTCGAAGTTCGTGAACATGCGTTTCGAGCCGGCGGGGATGACCGATGACCCAGACGTTCGGATGGCCAGCAGCGTCGTGGACTACCTGTTCCGTCGAATCGCACTGGACTACCTGCCTAAGGACAAGCGTGACCAACTGGGCATCCTGACTGCACAAGAGCGCACTGAGCAGGTGTCCGCTGGCTACGGCGTCGGGGTGGACGGCGGCGTCGACGTGGAGTCGCTCCGTACGTCGGTGGACTCCACCGTCCCGATCCCGTCGGCGCAGGTCCGCCCGGCGCCGGTGTACGTCGGCAGCTCAACTGAGTTGCTGGAACTTCAGCTAGGCAAGGCCGCGGACGCACCGCTGTGCATGACCTGCGGAACCAAGATGCGGCCGGCCGGATCCTGCTATGTCTGCGAAGGTTGCGGTTCCACCAGCGGCTGCAGCTGATACCGCGCGTCAGGTTGGGGTGGGAACCGGATGAAGAACCGGTTGCCCACCCCGATCTTGGCCAGCGGAGACGGCGGCTCAGGTCTGGGGCTTGAACCGGTCGCGGGCGAGGCGACGAATGTTGCATGAGTCGCCTTGACATGCCGGTGTTGCACAGTCGCCGGCGCCCATACTGAACTCAGCTTGCTGTGTTGCGGGAGGAGGCTGGGGATGTCCGAGCGCGCGCTGGTGCTCGGCAGCGGTGGGATCACCGGCATCGCGTGGGAGTTAGGGATGCTCGCCGGGCTGGCTGAACATGGGGTGGATCTGCGCGACGCTGATCTCGTGGTTGGTACGTCAGCCGGGTCGGTGGTCGGTGCACTGATGACCTTGGGTAATGACCTCGAGGAGCTTTACACCAGTCAGCTCGTTCCACCGGCTCTTGAGCCACCGGTCCGAATGGGGATCGGGACGATGGTGCGGTGGGGCTGGGCCGTCGCCTGCTCTCGGGGCTCGCAACAGGTCGGAGTACGAGTCGGCAGGATGGCGCTGGCGACCGCGACGGTTCCGGAAGCCGAACGCCGTGGGGTCATCGCGTCTCGGCTGAAAGCACGTACTTGGCCAGCCCAGCCCTTGCTGGTCACAGCCGTCGATGCCGAATCGGGCGAGTTCGCTGCCTTCGGTCAGGGCAGCCAGGTGGGGGACACTGCAGTGAGTTTGGTCGATGCCGTTGCGGCCAGCTGCTCCGTGCCGGGGGTGTGGCCACCGACCACCATCGGGGGGCGGCGCTGGATCGATGGCGGTGTGCGCTCGGCGACCAATGCCGATCTGGCGGCAGGATACGACCGGGTTGTGGTGCTCGCACCAGTCACGCGCGGTTTCCGGCCGGCAACTGGCGCGGTTGCGCACGTAGCCGCGTTGCGCAAGCGGGCACGGGTCACGCTCGTCACACCGGACGTCGACGCACGACGTGCGATCGGCCGCAACGTGTTGGATCTCGCCCGTCGGGCGCCCGCCGCGCAGGCTGGGCGTACCCAGGCGATGTCGGCCACCGCGGAAGTGGCCAGGGTGTGGTCGGATTAGCTCTCGGCGCTGCCACCGTCTTGTTCGGCGAGGAACTGTTCGAGTTCCGCAGCGATCTCGTCGCCAGTGGGCAAGGATCCGGCATCGCTGGACAGCAGCGGGCGTTGATCAGACTCACCGATGATGGCGTCAAACCGCGCCTCTAGGCCGGCTACCACCGACATGCTTTCCTGGGATTCGGCGACCTGTTTGTCCACTTCGGCCAGAACTCGCAGTGCCGCTGGGCGTAGCGCCTCCACCGGCAGGTTCAGCCCGCTGCTGCGGGCCAGATGCTCCAACAGCCCGCGGGCGGACTCTGGATACTCGATGCGGGCCAGGTAGTGCGGCACGTGCACGACGAAGCCCATCGCGTCGTGCCCGGCTTGGCCCAGCTTCAACTCCATCAGCGCACCGGCGTGGCCAGGGATCTCCATGGCACCGAACCACGGTTGGTATTCGGAGATCAAGTCACGGCGCGTGGCGTGCGCAGTGACCGTCACTGGCCGAGTGTGCGGGACGGCCATTGGCACTGCACCTAGGCCAACGGTCAGGCCTACACCGAAGCGCTCGACCAGCTCGCGGACTGCATCGGTGAACCGATCCCACTGTAGGTCCGGCTCCGGGCCAGCAAGCAGCAAGAACGGGGCGCCGGTGCTGTCCTGCATCTCATGCAGTACCAACTCCGGCCGCTCATAGCTCTCCCAACGGTCCCCGTCGAAGGTCATCGTCGGTCGGCGAGTGCGGTAGTCCAGCAGCTGGTCGACGTCGAATGTGGCGAGGACGCGGTGCTCCAGATTCGCCAGCAGATGGGCGACTGCTACCTGCCCGGCTTGACCGGCGTCGACGAATCCGGTCAGGGCGTGTACCAGTACCGTGCCCGTCGGAGCCGATGGCTCCGCGTCGATTCGGTACAGGTCGGCGGTCACGTGCTGCCACCTCGCTTCGTCTCGGTCGGCCCTTCGCGCAGGCCGTGCAGCCACTACAACGCGCCACAGCGTCGAATCAATCCCCTCCTCGACGGTGCACCGCTGTGCACTCCGTGCTACGGCGAGGAGACACACCGCGCCACCCTTTAGTGGTAACGACTATCGTTTACGATCTGGTCAATCACGTTGGAAGGAGATCGGAGCACAGTGCGCATTGCCTTCGTCGGCAAGGGTGGCAGCGGTAAGACCACGTTGTCGGCCCTGTTCACCCGTTACCTTGCCGAGCTCGGCCGGCCCGTGCTGGCCGTTGACGCCGACATCAACCAACACCTCGGTGAGGCGCTGGGCTTGGATAATGAGCCGATCCCACCGTTGGGCGGGCAGCTGCCCTGGATCAAGGAGCACCTGCGCGGCAGCAACCCTCGGATCACGTCGGCTGATTCGATGATCAAGACAACACCACCCGGCCGAGGTTCCCGGATGCTCCGCTTGGACCCCGACGAGGAGCTGCACCGCCGCTTTGCCCGCGCCATCGGTGGTGCACAGCTGATGGTCACTGGGGAGTTCGAGCCCGAGGACATCGGGGTGAGCTGCTACCACTCCAAGACCGGCGCACTGGAGCTGTACCTCAATCATCTGATGGACGGGTCCGGCGAGTATGTGGTGGTCGACATGACCGCGGGCGCCGACGTGTTGGCGTCCGGACTGTTCACCCGCTTTGATCTTGTAGTCCTGGTCACCGAGCCGACCCGGCGCGGGATCCGGGTGTACCGGCAGCTCCAGCAGCACGTCGAAGGACACGGAGTGCGGCTGCGAGTGGTCGGCAACAAAGTGGCCACCGAGGACGACACCGCTTGGCTGCGTGCCGAACTGGGTCCCGCCCTGCTGGCGACGGTGGGGCAGTCAGCGTGGGTGCGGGCCGCTGAACAGGGCCGTGCTCCGTCGTTCGATGCGGTGGAGCCTGAGGTACGACGTGCGCTGGACGCGGTGCTCGCCGAGCTTGACGGAGTACAGCGGGACTGGACCGCATATCACCGTGACACCGTGCACTTTCACCTGCGCAACGCGAGGGCCTGGGCGAACCAGTCGGCGGGTCGGGACCTCGCCGAGCAGGTGGACCCGGACTTTTTCCCTGCTGTTTGCTCGTGAATCACCGATCGAGGAGGACCGATGTCACTGGACGTGCCAACCACGATGATCGAGGCAGCGCAGCACAGCGAGCTCGATGATGCGGCGTTTGTGACCGTTGTACGGGATTCGCTGCCCTATGCCTGGCAGGTAATTTCGCAGGTCGTCGGCGACCTCGCGGTCAACGCCGGCTCGGAGTTCGCTGACCACGCGGTTCCGCCGCCGGATGAGGCAGCTCGTGGCCAGCTGCTACGCGCGCTGGCCAGCGACGCCATTCGGGGCTCCTTGCAGCGCCACTTCGGTGTGCAGCTGGCTTTCCAGAACTGCCACCGGGTGGCGGCGTTTCGCCCTGAGGCGGTGACCGGCGAGGCCTATCGACGGTTTGTCTCCGCCCGAGACCAGGTGCTCAACCAGACACCGGAGCTCCGAGACTGCTGAGCGGCTCAGCAGGCAGGCCCGGGGCGGTGGCCGCAAGATCGATTTCACACTTGCCGTCCCGGGCGGGCAGGCTTTCCACATGCCGCTGGTACCGCGACACCTTGTCCCCTTCCTTGCCGCCGCACTACGCAATCCGGTCACCATGGGCGCCGTGGCACCGAGCTCCTCGCACTTGGCCGCGCGGCTGGCCGCTGTGGTACCCAGGGTGGGCGAGCCGGTGGTGGTCGAGCTCGGGCCTGGCACCGGCTCGGTCACCACTGCCATCGAGCATCGGCTCGCTGGGCGGGGGCGGCACGTGGCGGTTGAAATCGATCCCGTGCTGGCTG
>JALZDN010000099.1 GCA_030862525.1 Actinomycetota bacterium
TCGCCGAAGCCGACACCGGCGAGGACACCTTCGTGCGCAGCACCGAGTCCGGATACGCAGCCAATGTGGAGGCGGTGACCACCCCGGCACCGCCGGAGCTGCCCATCGAAGGCCTGCCGCCGGCTCAAATCCTGCATACCCCCGACACCCCGACCATCGACACGCTGGTCGACCACCTCAACGCGGCGGGCTTGGGTCGCACCTTCAGCGCCGTGGACACCCTGAAGAACGTGATGGTCAAGACCCGGGCACCCGGCGCGCGGGACTGTTGGACTCTGCTCGGTGTCGGGATCCCCGGCGATCGCGAGGTCGATATGAAGCGGCTGGCGGCCGCGGTGTACCCGGCCGAGATCGCGCTGCTCGACGATGTCGACTTCGCCGCGCACCCGTTCCTGGTCAAGGGCTACATCGGGCCAGCAGCGCTGGCGGCGAACGGCGTGCGCTACCTCGTCGATCCGCGAGTCGTGCGGGGCACGGCCTGGGCGACCGGTGCGGACCGGCCCGACCACCACGTCGTCGATCTGCTCTGCGGTCGGGACTTCCTCCCCGACGGCACGATCGAGGCGGCACAGGTCCGCCCTGGCGACCCGTCACCCGACGGTGCGGGGACCCTTGTCGCCGCCAGGGGCATCGAAATCGGGCACATCTTCCAGCTCGGCCGCAAGTTCGCCGACGCCTTCGCCCTGGACGCGCTGGGGCCCGACGGTCAGCTGATCCGGATCGCCATGGGTTCCTACGGCATCGGGATCTCCCGGCTGGTCGGCGCGATCGCCGAGCAGAGCCACGACACGCACGGGCTGATCTGGCCGCGGGAGGTCGCCCCAGCCGACGTGCACGTCGTGATCGTGGGTAAGGATGGCACCGTCAGGGCCGCCGGCGAGCGGCTTGCCGCCGAGTTGGATGCGTCCGGCGTGCGCGTGATCCTCGATGATCGCCCGGCCACTCCTGGGGTGAAGTTTGCCGATGCCGAGTTGATCGGCGTGCCCACCATCCTCGTAGTCGGACGCGGTCTGGCGTCGGGCGTGGTGGAGGTCAAAGATCGTGCCACCGGGGAGCGCACCGAGGTGCCGGTGGATGGCGCGGTGGCGCTCCTGAAAGAGCTGGCTGGCAAATAGTCAGCCGGACAAGAAGCTCAACCTGACCGTGCGGACCGGGTTGTCGCCATTGGTGTCCACCAAGCAGATCGACTGCCAGGTGCCCAGTGCGAGTTGCCCGCCGAGCACCGGCACGCTGGCGTAGGGCGGCAGCAACGCGGGTAGTAAGTGGTCCCTGCCGTGTCCGGGCGAGCCATGCCGGTGGCGCCACCGTCCGTCGGCGGGCAGCAGTTCATGCAGCGCGGCGAGCAGGTCGGTGTCGCTGCCGGCCCCCGTCTCGATCACCGCGAGGCCGGCGGTGGCATGCGGCACCCACACATGCAGGAGGCCGTCGCGGGCGCCCACCTGGTCGAGAAACGCTCGACATTCCGTGGTGAGGTCACGCACCTGCTCGCGTGAGCCGGTCTGGATTTGGAGTTCCTCGGTGTGCACGCCGACGACGGTACGGCGGTTTACGGTGCGCCTGGAAACGGCACCGTCAGCGGGATGATGCCCGCGACGGCGCGCCAGCGGGTCGCCCGGACGGCGGCCTGGGTCAGCGCGTCCAGCGCGGCGGTGCGCAGGACCGGATCGGCAGGGCTGCGCTCGAGTACCGAGCGCCACGCCGCGGCCGCGTCGGTCTCCGCAGTGATCACCAGCCGCAGCGCTGACGCGGCGTCGGTCACCGGTTCCGGAGTGAGGTAACCCGGCTCGGCGGGCACCGGCTGCGCGCGTGCGTCGATCAGCGTCCGCTCGGTGGCATCGCGCCGAGCCTGGTGCGCGCCAGCGGCCTCGCGGAGCTGACCGGACAACTCATCCGGCAAGAACGCCCCGGCCAGCCCGTAAACCCACACCGCCGCATGCTCGGCCGCCAACGCAGCCTGCAGCGCCTCCACCGGCACGTCCCTCATCCCGACCGAGCATATGGCCGGGACGAAGGGGAGCGGCGAGCGGTCATTCACAGCACCGCAGCGTGGCTTGCACAGCAGGCGGCCACCGACGCCAGCAGCGCTGCGCGGTAGCCGGGCAGCGTCGCCACTAGCTGGGATGCCTCATCCTGCGCCGCCTGTACCGCCTGAAGCAGAGCAGCCCGAGCGCTGGCCGGGTCGGGAACGGGGACCGGTGTGGGCGGGGCTGATGGCACGACACTGCTGGGAGCCGTCGCGGGCCGGGCTCGACGCAGCTCGGTGCCTAGCGTGATCGCGTGCGCCATTCGGTCTGCGGCGAGTGCCGAGGCCGCCGCGGCCAAGGCAGGCTGTGCCTGACCCTGCACCGGGTTCTCGATCTCGGCTTCCATCTGGGCCACTGCCTGTGCCAGGGCCGAGTCGGTCTCGGCGCGCCGGGCTGGTTGCTCCAGCGGGTCCGGTTCCTCGGGTGCCACCGGTGTCGATCCTGTGCACGCGGCCAGCACGGTCGGACCGATGAGCAACCCGGCCCCGGTGGCCAGCATGCGGCGTCGACTGTGGCGGGGTCCGGGCACGATTGGCCATCCTGCCAGCCTCTGGTCCGCCTGTGCGCAGCACCGTGATCCATTTGGCGCAGATAGGCCCCGCGACGCGATACCCTGGGTGACCCGACGGGGCGCGCACCCGCGCTGGTCGTCGCCCGCATCGCCACATCGACCGACAGACAGTCACTTCCAGGCAGGAGGCCACGGTGACCACTGAACCCGCGAGCTCCGACTCAGCGGTCGAGTCGGTGGTGCGCGACGCGGTGGTCGGCACCGGATTTGAGCTCGAGGACTTGGAGAAGATACGCGCAGGTCAGCGGTGGCTGGTCCGTGTGATCATCGATTCGGACGCGGGCGTCGGGCTCGACGACATCGCCACGGTCAGCCGTGCGGTATCCCAGACGCTGGACGACTGCGACGAGCTGCTCGGGGGGCCCTACACCCTTGAAGTGACCTCGCCAGGGGTGGACCGGCCGCTGACCCATCCTCGGCACTGGCGGCGCAACCGGATGCGCCTAGTGCGGGTCGTGGAGGCAGAGGGTGCGGAGCTGGTCGGCCGGATCGGGGACTGCGACGACGAGGGCGTCACGCTGCTGGTGTCAGGAACCCTTCGCTGGGTGCGCTACGCGGAACTGCGCCGCGCGGTGGTGGAAGTGGAATTTCGCCCGCCGCCGGCCGCCGAGCTCGCTGCGCTCGACGGCGCGAGACGGCAGGATTTGGAGGAACGGTGAACGTCGACATCGCCGCGTTGCGCGCCATTGAACGCGATAAGGACATTTCTTTCGAGACGGTGCTCGAGGCTATCGAGACCGCATTGCTCACCGCGTACAAGCATACCGACGGTCACCAACCGCAGGCACGGATTGATGTCGACCGTAAGACCGGCCTGGTCCGGGTGCTGGCGCAGGAGCTCGACGCCGACGGGAATGTCGACCACGAGTGGGACGACACCCCCGAGGGCTTCGGTCGGATCGCGGCCACCACGGCCCGCCAGGTGATCCTGCAGCGGCTGCGCGACGCTGAGCACGAGCGCACCTTTGGCGAGTTCTCGGCCAAGGAGGGCGAGATCGTCGCCGGCGTAGTGCAGCGTGATGCCAGGGCGAATGCCCGCGGTGTGGTGGTGGTCAAGATCGGCGATATCGAGGGCGTGATCCCGCCGGTGGAGCAGGCGCCGAGGGAGACTTACCGGCACGGCGAGCGGATCAAGTGCTACGTGGTGGGTGTGTCCCGGGGATTGCGCGGACCGCAGATCACGTTGTCCCGGACGCATCCCAACCTGGTGCGCCGGTTGTTCGCGCTGGAGGTTCCGGAGATCGCCGACGGCACCGTGGAGATACCGGCGGTGGCCAGGGAAGCCGGGCACCGCTCCAAGATCGCCGTACGGTCGACCGTCCAGGGAGTCAACGGTAAGGGCGCGTGCATTGGGCCGATGGGCCAGCGGGTCCGCAATGTGATGAGCGAGTTGGGTGGCGAGAAAATCGACATCATTGACTATGCGGACGATCCAGCGACGTTTGTGGGCAACGCCCTGTCTCCGGCGAAGGTCATCTCTGTACAGGTCATCGACGCCCGAGCCAAAACTGCCCGGGTCGTCGTCCCCGATTTCCAGCTGTCGCTGGCGATCGGTAAGGAAGGCCAGAACGCTAGGCTGGCCGCCCGGCTGACCGGATGGAAGATCGACATTCGGAGCGACGCGGACCCGGTGGTGGCCCCCACAGCCCGCGCACCGCACACGACATCGCACACCGAAGTACCGGTGACCAATGCCGGTTCTCCACCGGCCTCCGGTGCGCGCTAGAATTGTGATGGCCCGCCGTCGGGGGACGGTCTACGCCTGCCCGGACGATATCCGGCACCGCCGCCGCGAGCGGCCCGCCGAGCCTATCCGGACCTGCGTAGGCTGCCGGACCAAGGCGGCGGCTTCTGGATTGCTGCGCGTGGTGGCGGTGGACGAGACTCTGGTCCCGGACCCGCGGCGTCGGCATCCCGGTCGGGGTGCGTGGATGCACCCCGACATCGGGTGTCTGCGTCTCGCCGAGCGGCGCCGGGCTTTTCCACGGGCATTACGCGTGGGAACGCTTGACACCGCCGCGGTGCACGCTTACCTCACTCAGCCGTCCGGATACGCCATCGGTCCTCGGTTCGCCGAGGGCGCATCCGACTCCCGGAACCGTCCGGGTGCCCGGTCAACGTAGAGAGCAAGGTCGATCCGACATGTACCCGCAGCCGTGAAGCTCTGACAGCGATGGACATGCGTTAGTAACGGGGTCGAGCGGGATTGCCGCCGGCTCCATCAGTGAGGAGAGCAGTGGCAGGCAAGGCCCGCGT
>JALZDN010000106.1 GCA_030862525.1 Actinomycetota bacterium
AGCAGGAGTCGCGACTGCGAGTCGCCGACAACACGGGTGCTAAGGAGATCTTGTGCATCCGGGTGCTCGGCGGCAGCTCGCGCCGCTACGCCGGCATCGGAGACATCATCGTGGCGACCGTCAAGGAAGCCATTCCCGGCGCCAACGTCAAGCGAGGCGACGTGGTCAAGGCCGTCATCGTGCGTACTGTCAAGGAGAAGCGCCGTCCGGACGGTTCCTACATACGTTTTGACGAGAACGCTGCGGTACTGATCAAGCCCGACGGCGAGCCACGCGGTACCCGGATCTTCGGCCCGGTGGGTCGGGAACTGCGGGACAAGCGATTCATGAAAATCATTTCGCTGGCTCCGGAGGTGCTGTAGCCATGAGAGTCCGCAAGGGTGACACGGTCGTGGTCATCGCCGGCAAGGACAAGGGTGCCAAGGGCCGGGTGATCCAGGCCTATCCGGACACCAGTCGGGTGCTCGTCGAAGGCGTTAACCGGATCAAGAAGCACACCCGGATCAGCCGCACCCAGCGTGGTGCGCAAAGTGGCGGGATCGTCACGCAGGAAGCGACTATCGACGTCTCGAACGTCATGGTCGTCGACTCGGACGGCAAACCGACCAGGGTCGGCTACCGCACTGACGACGAAGGCAAGCGCGTGCGCGTGTCGCGGCGCAGCGGCAAGGACATCTGAGATGACGACCGTGGAAACGAAGGTACCCAGGCTGAAGGCCCGGTACCGCGAGGAGATCGCCACCGCATTGCGCGAGCAGTTCAGCTACCCCAACCCGATGCAGATACCTGCAGTGGTGAAGGTCGTGGTGAACATGGGCGTCGGGGAAGCCGCCCGGGACGCCAAGTTGATGGACGGTGCCGTGCGTGACCTGTCGACGATCACGGGCCAGAAGCCCCAGGTGCAGCGTGCCCGCAAATCCGTCGCGCAGTTCAAGTTGCGCGAGGGCATGCCGATCGGCGCCAAGGTGACTTTGCGGGGCGATCGGATGTGGGAGTTCCTGGATCGTTTGCTGACGATCGCGCTGCCCCGTATCCGGGACTTCCGTGGTCTGTCGCCGACCCAGTTTGACGGTAACGGTAACTACACGTTCGGACTCAATGAGCAGTCGATGTTCCACGAAATCAATCCGGACAGCATCGACCGCCCGCGCGGCATGGACATCACCGTGGTCACCTCGGCGACCACCGACGAGGAGGGCCGGGCGCTGCTGCGTCGCCTGGGCTTCCCCTTCAAGGAGAGCTGATGGCGAAGAAGGCGCTGATAATCAAGGCCGCGCGCAAGCCCAAGTTCGCGGTGCGGGGCTATACCCGCTGCCAGCGCTGCGGGCGCCCCAAGGCGGTCTACCGGAAGTTCGGGCTGTGCCGGATCTGCCTGCGCGAGATGGCTCACCGCGGTGAGCTGCCCGGCATCAGCAAGAGCAGTTGGTAGGAGATCGCTATGACGATGACCGATCCGATCGCAGACATGCTGACCCGTCTGCGCAACGCGAACTCGGCCTATCACGACCGGGTCGTGATGCCGCATTCCAAGATCAAGGCGCATATCGCCGAGATCCTCCAGCGGGAGGGCTACATCTCGGGCTTCCACACCGAGGAAGCGCCCGTAGGCAAGTCCTTGGTGGTCGATTTGAAGTTCGGCCCGAACCGGGAGCGCAGCATCGCCGGCCTGCGCCGGGTGTCCAAGCCAGGCCTGCGGGTGTATGCGAAGTCCACCTCGCTGCCCAAGGTGCTCGGTGGCCTGGGCGTGGCGATCATCTCCACGTCCACGGGGTTGCTCACCGACCGGCAAGCCGCTAAGCGACGGGTGGGCGGGGAAGTCCTCGCCTTCGTCTGGTGAGAGGGGAGCAGACGAGATGTCGCGCATCGGAAAGCAGCCGATCACCGTGCCGTCCGGGGTCGATGTGGTCATCGACGGGCGCACCGTGACGGTGCGCGGACCCAAGGGCACCCTTTCGCACACCGTGCCGGAGCCGATCACCGTGCAGCGGGCGCAGGACGACACCCTGCTGGTCGAGCGGCCCGACGACGAGCGGCGCAGCAAGTCACTGCACGGGCTGTCCCGGACGCTGGTGAACAACATGGTCGTCGGGGTCAGCCAGGGCTACGAGAAGCGGATGGAGATCCACGGCGTCGGTTATCGCGTGGCGCTCAAGGGCTCGGATCTGGAGTTCTCGCTGGGCTACAGCCACCCGGTACCGGTGGCAGCGCCCGATGGCATCACCTTCACGGTCGACAGTCCGACACGGTTCTCCGTGGCGGGTATCAACAAAGAGACAGTCGGCGAGGTTTCGGCGACCATCCGCAAGCTGCGCCGCCCTGATCCGTACAAGGGCAAGGGCGTGCGCTACGCGGGCGAGAAGATCCGGCGCAAGGTCGGGAAGACAGGTAAGTGATCATGGCTGAGGCAGCAACAAATAAGACGAAACGCCCCCGGCTCGGCAAGGACGTCTCGACTCAACGCCGGTTGGCAAGGTTGCGGCGGCACCACCGGCTTCGCAAGAGGATCAGCGGGTCGCCGGCGCGCCCGCGCCTGGTGGTCAACCGCTCGTCTCGGCACATCGCCGTGCAGCTGGTGGATGACCTGGCCGGGCACACCCTGGCGGCGGCATCCAGCATCGAGCCGGACGTTCGCGCCATGGACGGGGACAAAAAGGCCAGGGCAGCCAGGGTCGGGGAGCTGATCGCGGCCCGAGCCCAGGCTGTCGGCGTGGGCCGGGTGGTCTTCGACCGTGGCGGCCACGACTACCACGGTCGGATCGCGGTGTTGGCCGACGCCGCCCGCGAGGCCGGCCTGGAATTCTGACTGATGGAGAAAACCGAACAGCACGGCAGGCAGTACCCGAGGCAGCAACAACAGCAGCACGCGAGCAACGGAAGGAACGCCTGATGCCTGGACGCATGCGGCGGGAAGGCGGAGGCGAGCGCAGCGATCGTCGGGACCGCCGCGACGGGGGCCGCGGCCCCGCCCAGCAGGAGAAGAGCCCGCACCTCGAGCGTGTGGTCGCGATCAACCGGGTGGCCAAGGTCGTCAAGGGCGGGCGGCGCTTCAGCTTTACCGCGCTGGTCGTGGTGGGCGACGGTGACGGCATGGTCGGCGTCGGTTACGGGAAGGCCAAGGAGGTGCCGGCGGCGATCCAGAAGGGCGTGGAGGAAGCGAAAAAGAACTTCTTCCGGGTACCTCGGATCGCCAGTACCATCCCGCATCCGATCACCGGCGAGGCTGCGGCAGGCGTTGTACTGCTTCGTCCTGCGTCTCCTGGTACCGGGGTTATCGCGGGGGGTCCGGTGCGCGCGGTGCTGGAGTGCGCAGGCGTGCACGACATCCTCTCCAAGTCGCTGGGTAGCGATAATGCGATCAACATCGTGCACGCCACAGTTGCCGCGCTGAAGGGGTTGCAACGCCCTGAAGAGGTGGCCGCACGGCGTGGCCTGCCGCTGGAGGACGTAGCCCCGGCTGGCATGTTGCGGGCGCGTGCCGCTCAGGGAGCATGACATGGCACTGAGGATTACCCAGACCCGCAGCACCATCGGCAGCCTGCGCAACCAGCGTGAGACCATGCGTTCCCTGGGGCTGCGCAAGATCCGGCAGTCTGTGGTCAAAGAGGACAGCTCTCAGGTTCGCGGCATGATCGCCACCGTCCGTCACCTGGTGGCGGTGGAGGAGGTCTACTCGAAATGACGATCAAGGTTCACCACCTGCGTCCAGCCGCCGGCGCAAAGACCGCCAAGATGCGCGTTGGTCGCGGCGGGGCGTCCAAGGGCAAGACCGCGGGGCGCGGTACCAAGGGGACCAAGGCCCGTAAGAACGTTCCTGCCGGTTTCGAGGGCGGGCAGATGCCGATCCACATGCGGCTGCCCAAGCTCAAGGGTTTCCGCAACCGGTTCCGTACCGAGTACCAGGTGGTCAACGTCGGCGACCTGGCCCGGCTGTGCCCTGACGGAGGGGCCGTGGGGCCAGAGCAGCTGGTGGCCCTCGGCGCCGTGCGCAGGGGACTGCCGGTGAAGGTGCTCGGCAATGGGGACCTCGGCGGGGTGGCGCTGCAGGTCAGCGCCCAGGCCTTCTCTGGTTCCGCGCGGGAGAAGATTGCCGCAGCAGGCGGCAGCAGCATCGAGCTGTAGGCGGCCCCTGCCCTTACGGGCTCTGTTATTACAGTCCGGTCCTGCTGTTACAGTCGGCCAGAGTGCGTGGGCGAGCTGGCTGGCATGCGCCGTCACGTGCCCCTGCATCGCCCGGTCGCCGCCCCTGGTGGTGCGACCGCCGGTCCACGATCGACGGCCTCACCACGGCCGTGCCCAGGAGGTAGGAGTGCTCGGCGCCTTCCGCTCGGCCCTTGCGACGCCGGATCTGCGGCGCAAGATCCTGTTCACCCTTGGCATGGTGGTGATCTATCGGATCGGCGCGACGTTGCCCTCTCCCGGGGTGTCCTACGTCAATATCCAGCAGTGTCTTGACCAGGTGCAGCGTGGTGACAACCAGAACATCTATTCGCTGATCAATCTGTTCAGCGGTGGGGCGTTATTACAGCTCGCGGTGTTCGCACTGGGGATCATGCCCTACATCACCGCGAGCATCATCGTTCAATTGCTCACCGTCGTGATCCCCCGCTTCGAGCAACTCAAGAAGGAGGGGCAGACCGGCCAGAACAAGCTCACCCAGTACACCCGCTACCTGACGATCGCGCTGGCTGTTTTGCAGTCAACCGGCATCGTGGCGCTGGCGGTCCGGGGTCAGCTGTTCTCTGACTGCGTGCTGCCGCCCATCCCCGACAAATCGGTATTCAACCTGGTCGTCATTGTCATGGTGATGACAGCTGGCACCGGCGTGGTGATGTGGCTGGGTGAGCTGATCACCGAGCGAGGCATCGGCAACGGCATGTCGCTGCTGATTTTCACTTCGATCGCCGCGCGCATCCCGGCCGAGGGCAAAAACATTCTGGATCAGAACGGTCCGCTGATCTTCGTGTTCGTCTGCGTTTTCGGCTTGGCCATCATTGCCAGTGTGGTGTTCGTCGAGCAAGGTCAGCGACGGATCCCCGTGCAGTACGCCAAGCGGATGATCGGCCGCCGAATGTACGGCGGCACCTCGACCTACCTGCCGCTGAAGGTGAACCAGGCAGGCGTTATTCCGGTCATCTTCGCATCGTCGTTGCTCTACCTGCCCGACCTCATCGCGCGGCTGACCACCTCGTCCACCGGTGAGCCGGGGTGGTGGCAGAACTTCATCAGCCGCTACCTGGTCGATCAGTCCAGTTGGGTGCACATCTCACTGTACTTCTTGATGATCATCTTCTTCACGTACTTCTACGTAGCGATCACGTTCAACCCAGATGAGCGTGCCGAGGAGATGAAGAAGTTCGGCGGTTTCATCCCCGGCATCCGGCCTGGGCGCCCGACCGCCGAGTATCTGAGCTTCGTGTTGAGCCGGATCACCCTGCCCGGCTCGCTGTATCTGGGCACCGTGGCCGTACTGCCCAACTTGTTCCTCGAGCTGACCGGTAGTGGGCAGAATCAGAACTTCCCCTTCGGCGGCACCGCCGTGCTGATCATGGTAGGCGTGGGGCTGGACACGGTGAAGCAGATCGAGAGCCAGCTGATGCAACGCAACTATGAAGGGTTCCTGCGATAGTGCGAATCCTCATCGTTGGTCCGCCGGGCGCGGGCAAGGGAACCCAGGCTGCCGTGCTGAGCGAGGAACTCGGTGTGCCGCACGTCTCGACCGGCGACCTGTTCCGGGCCCACGTCGATGACGACACCGAGCTGGGCCAGCAGGTCAAGCAGTACCTGGACTCCGGCGCGCTGGTACCCGACGAGGTCACCAACGAGATGGTCGCGCAACGGCTCACCGCGGACGACTGCCGGGCGGGGTTCCTGCTCGACGGATTCCCTCGCACAGTCAGCCAGGCACGGGTGTTCGCGGATCTGCTGTGTGATCTCGACTGCGAGATCGATGCGGTGTTGGAGCTTGATGCGCCCGAGGAGCTGGTGGTGCAGCGCCTGCTGGCCCGCGGGCGCGACGACGATACAGAGGACGTGATCCGGCGCCGCCAACAGCTGTATCGCGAAGAGACCGCGCCGCTGCTCGACTTCTACGCTGACAGATTGGTCACGGTGCCGGCGGCTGGTTCAGTGCCTGAGGTGACTGGTCGAGCACTGGACGCGTTGCGAACTCGGGCATGACGAGCTCGATGACCGGGGGTGGGGTGCGTGCTGTGGTGCGACGCTTGCGGGGACGGACCAGCATCGAACTCAAGTCTCCTGGTGAGATCGAGGCGATGCGTGCCGCTGGCGCGGTGGTTGCCCGGACCCTGCGGCTACTCGAAGGTCACGCCAACGCCGGAGTGAGTACCGGTGAGCTCGACGAACTCGCTGAACAGTCGATCCGGGAGGCCGGGGCCGTACCGTCCTTTAAGGGTTACCACGGATTCCCCGCATCAATCTGCAGCTCGGTGAACGAGCAAGTGGTGCACGGAATCCCGAGTCGTGCGCAGGTGCTCAACGATGGCGACCTGCTGTCCATCGACTGCGGCGCAATCCTCGACGGCTGGCACGGCGACGCCGCGGTGACAGTGCATGTCGGAACCGTCGTGGAAGCCGACGGTCGGCTGTCCGCGGCCTGCCGGGCCGCGCTGGAGGCCGGAATCGCGGCGGCGCGGCCAGGTGGCCGGCTGACCGATATCTCGCATGCGGTGGAGACGGCGGCGCTGGCCGCCGCTACCGCGCACGGTGTGTCCTACGGGATCGTGGCCGACTATGGCGGCCACGGCATCGGCACAGCCATGCACATGGACCCATTTCTGCCCAACGTGGGCCGTCCGGGCCGCGGACCCCGCCTGGTAACGGGAATGACCCTGGCGATTGAGCCGATGCTCACCACAGGCGGAGACAAGACTGAGGAACTCGACGACGGCTGGACCGTGGTGACCCTGGACGGGTCCCGCGCCGCGCACTGGGAGCACTCCATCGCCGTGACCGATGACGGTCCCTCGGTGCTCACCGTTGACTAGTTGGAGGGTACTCGTCGACTAGTCGGGGGCTACCCGTTGGGCCGAACGGCTCCACCCGCCCGGCGCTGGGCAGGGACCCTTCGCTGAGCTGGTAACCCATCCCGGTCCCTTCCCCCCGAGACTGGCGGCATCGCCGGGCCATCGGGTACCGGTCATCCCGGAAGGCGGGCAGCCATGGGGATCCTCGAAGGCAAGGCGATCGTGATTACCGGCGCCGGCCGCGGACTAGGAGAGGCCTATGCGGTGCACGCCGCCCGGTCCGGCGCTTCCGTCCTGGTCAACGATGTTGACGGTGAACTGGCAGAGGCGGTCGCAGCTCGGATCGGTCGCTGCGGCGGTCGGGCGGTGGCCAGCGCCCAGTCGGTCCGCGATCCGGATCAGGCCAGTGGGGTTGTGGAGCGGTGCCTAGCGGAGTTCGGCAAGGTCGACGGCCTGGTGAACAACGCCGCACTCAACTACACAGCGCTGCCCTGGGACGAGGACGTCGACGTCGCCCGCGAACTCATCGAAGTGAATGTGCTGGGCGTGCTCTACTGCGGCATCGCGGCGGCCCGGGTGATGCGCGCGCAACGCGCCGGATCGATCGTCAACATCTCGTCGGGCTCATCGTTCGGGCAGCGTGCCGCCGGTACCTACGCGGCTTCCAAGGGTGCGGTCGCGTCCCTCACTTACTCCTGGGCGCTGGACTTGATGGAGCTGGGCGTACGGGTCAACGGCGTCTGCCCGGTGGCCTGGACCCGCATGGTGGAACGTTCCCCGGCCGCCCAGTTGCGCGTCACGCCACAGCGCACCCCGGATCGGGTGGCTCCGCTGGTCACCTATCTGCTCTCCGACCGGGCTGAGGGAATCACGGGCCAACTCATCCGGTTCACCGGTGATCAGTTGCACATCGTCCGCCAGCCCGGGATTAAAAAGCCGGTGCTGCATCGTGAGGGTTGGGCGACCGAGGACATCGCTGCGGCCTTCGACGGCGTCCTGGATCACCACCTTGAACCCTTCGGCCTGGACAAGCAGGTCCCGCCCCGGCTGCGGGTGGCCGCCACTGCTCCCGCGGAGTGAGCTGATCCACAGCGAGTCTGACGAGTAGTTCAGTCAACCCGGCGCACTGTCGCCATGGCCGCCAGGGTGTAAGGCTGATCTGCACCATCACGGGCAAGCCGGCTCACTTCGGCCGAGGCATGATTGAAGACGTCGACGGAAAGATCATCGGTCAGTTCGCGGACTGCCTGGCGGAAACCCTGGCATCGAAGGAAGGGCGGCAGCTACCACTGCCGAGCGTCGGCAGCGGCAGCTGCCGGGATATCAGGGACCTCTGGGAGGCCGGCGCGACCCGCGGCGTCGCAGCCCCGGGTGTCGCCGGCTGCATCGCCGGAAACCGAGGAGATTCGACCTGCTCGACGCCGCGAGCGGCGCGGTCGCCAAACGCGCCGTGTCGGCGATCACCGCACTAGCCCGCTGGTCCTGCTTATCCGCGGGTGGCGCCGCCGCCGCTAACCCGAATTCGGTAGCTGGGGACCGAGGACGTCGTCGGCGTCGACGATCCGGTAGGCATAACCCTGCTCGGCGAGGAAGCGTTGGCGGTGCGCGGCATAGTCGGTGTCCAGGGTGTCCCGGGAAACCACCGAGTAGAAGTGCGCCTGCCTTTGGTCGCCCTTGGGTCGCAGCAATCGGCCCAGTCGCTGAGCCTCCTCCTGCCGGGAGCCGAACGTGCCGGAGACCTGCACGGCCACCGACGCCTCCGGTAGGTCGATGGAGAAGTTAGCCACTTTGGACACCACCAGCGTGCGCACCTCGCCCCGCCGGAACGCGTCGTAAAGGTCCTCCCGCACCTTATTCCGGGTCGAGCCCTGTATCACCGGCGCCTCCAGCGCCTCGCCGAGCTCCTCCAGCTGGTCCAGGTACGCGCCGATCACCAGGGTCGGCTCGTCGGGATGTCGATCCATGATCGCGCGGACGACGGCAAGCTTGCTTCGGGCGGTGGAGCAGACCCGATAACGCTCCTCGGCCTCCGCGGTGGCGTAGCCCAGGCGCTCGGCGTCGGTGAGGGTGACCCGTACCTCGACGCAGTTCGCCGGCGCGATCCAGCCCTGGGACTCGATGTCGCGCCACGGCGCGTCGTAGCGCTTGGGCCCGATCAAGGAGAAGACGTCACCCTCCTGGCCGTCCTCGCGCACCAAGGTGGCGGTCAGCCCGAGTCGGCGGCGAGACTGCAAGTCGGCGGTCATCCGGAAGACCGGGGCGGGTAGCAAGTGCACCTCGTCGTAGATGATCAAACCCCAGTCCCGGGAGTCGAACAGATCGAGGTGCCGGTACTCGCCTTTCGACTTGCGCGTCATGATCTGGTAGGTCGCGATTGTCACCGGGCGGATCTCCTTGCGCTCACCGGAGTACTCGCCGACCTCATCGTCCGATAGCGACGTTCGTGCCACCAGCTCTCGTTTCCACTGCCGCCCGGCGACGGTGTTGGTGACCAGGATCAGCGTGGTCGCTTGGGCTTGCGCCATCGCACCAATCCCGACGAGGGTCTTGCCTGCGCCGCAGGGCAGCACCACGACCCCGGAACCGCCGGCCCAGAATCCGGCCACTGCATCGCGCTGGTAGCTACGTAGTGACCAACCGCTCTCGGCAAGCTCGATCGGATGAGCCTCGCCATCGACGTAGCCGGCCAGATCCTCGGCCGGCCAACCCACCTTGAGCAGGGCCTGCTTGAGCCTACCGCGCTCAGAAGGATGCACTGCCACGGTATCGTCGTCCACCCGCACCCCTAGCATGGGGGCGATCTTGCGGTGCCGGAGCACCTCCTCAAGCACGGCGCGGTCCAGCGATGCCAGCACCAGTCCGTGCGCCGGATGGTGCATCAGCTGTAGTCGACCGTAGCGGCCCATCGTGTCCACGACGTCGACCAGCAGCGGCTGCGGCACGGCGTATCGAGAAAAGCGCACCAGCGCGTCGACGACCTGCTCGGCGTCGTGCCCCGCGGCTCGCGCATTCCACAGTGCCAACGGGGTGACCCGGTAGGTGTGCACGTGTTCGGGTGCCCGTTCGAGCTCGGCGAAGGGCGCGATCGCGGCCCGTGCCGTGCCGGCCGCCGGGTGGTCGACTTCCAGCAGCAGCGTCTTGTCAGACTGGACGATAAGTGGCCCGGCCTCAGGCGATGGGCTCAACGTGTGTTTCCTCCGAGTTGATAAGCACCGCGGCTGGTGGTCGGCTCGTCGGAATCAGTGTCGCAGGTGCAGTGACACCGCTGACGGACGACCGAGGTGGCGCCAGTCGAGGGTGGTGGCTCACGCCAGGGT
>JALZDN010000001.1 GCA_030862525.1 Actinomycetota bacterium
GACCACGTGGGGATGCGTCCCACCGCCCTTGACATGGGCATCGGCCACCTTGGACATATAGGCGTGGAAATCACCGTCCATCGGCTTCATGGTGCTCCTGGACCACCAGGTTTTGAGTGTCATCTTACGCTGCGTGAGATGCGAGGCGTCCTGGAAGTATCCGGCCGACTCTGGACGGGAGAGCAGGTAATCATAAGCAAGGGTGACCACGCCACCTGCCGCTGGTCCCAGTAGCGGGCCGGTCTTGCGCAGAATCGATGTCTCCTTAGCACCAAACCCCGCAAACTCGGCGTAAGGATGGAACTCGGCGGCTTCATGGCTGCCCAGGGGGGCGTTCGGTTGTGCCAGAGTAGGTTCAAGGATGATCCCGAGCTGCAGCATGAACTGGTTCATCCACGCTCCCCCAGCCGCCGAAACGTTGGCGACGTCGCAGGTCTCGCCCAAGGCCTTGAGGATCTGTCCCTGTATCCACCCAGTGAGAGCCAGAATCAGCTGGGGTGGAAGGGGCACCTGCACCCCGGGAAAGGTCACCCCCTTTCCTCCGACTTGGCTGACTTCGCGCAGGAAGGCGGACAGCTCACCGTCAAACGGCCCTGCGATCGTCCTATCCAGCCATTCCTTAATCACCAGTGGACTGATCGGTGGGTCCGAACCTGCTATCAGCGGAGCAGACTCCGGGCGCGTCATAAGGTATCCGGATATCTCCTCTGCAAACTTATCGGTGAGCCCTGAAATGGCCTTACCGGTCTCTTGCACGGCCACCGCCTCGTATGCTCCGAACCCAGCAAACTCAGCAAGTGGCGCGAATTCCGGTGTCACCAAGAGATCATATTGGTTGACCTCTCGAAAGTCTGCAGTCTCATTGCTTATCGTCATGGCCTGTTCCCATCTTGCGCAGTTCACGGCTAGCGCGGGCTGCTGGCGTTGGTGCGATTGGAGGTCGGCCCCACGGTTCTCGTCAGTGAGCTGGTGCTTTCCTGGGTGTCCGCGTGTTAAGGCAAGCCCCCTTGCTTGCCCTCTCCAGGTTAAAGGGTTCGGTCGTTACGTTGCATCTGGTTGCATGTGACCAATGACGAACGGGTGTTAATATCCCATTGCGCGCTGGTGAACCAGGTAACTTTCGGCGACAGATTGTGGTGGCCGCCACAGTGGGCCGTCGTTATGCCGGTAATGCCAGGAGCTCGCGTGGGCGGTGGTTTAGCCGGGTCGCGCCGTGCTCGTCGACCACCACGATGTCCTCGATACGGGCACCCCAACGGCCCGGGAGATAGATGCCCGGTTCGATGCTGAATGCCATACCTGATTCGAGCACCAGGTCGTTGCCGGCCACGATATAGGGCTCCTCGTGCACCTCAAGACCGATGCCGTGACCGGTCCGGTGGATGAATCGGTGACCGAAACCGGCGTCGGTGATCGGGATCCGGGCGGCGGAGTCCACCTGCTCCGCAGTGATACCCGGCTGGACTGCCGCCACCGCGGCGTCTTGTGCAGCCTGCAGCACCGAATAACCAGCGGCGACGTCGGCGGCGGCCGGCTCGCCCAGGCTGTAGGTGCGGGTGCAGTCGGAGAAATAGCCTTCCGGTGTCGGTCCGCCGATGTCGACCACCACGACGTCCCCGGGCTGCACCACTCGGTCGGACACGTCGTGATGCGGGCTTGCCCCATGCGGACCGGAACCGACGATGACGAACGCTGCCGCAGTGTGCCCTTCCGCGATGATCGCGGCGGCCACGTCAGAACCGATTTGCGCCTCGGTACGCCCGATCCGCAACCACTCCCCCATCCGGGCGTGCACCCGGTCGATGGCCTGTCCGGCGGCGGTCAGCGCGGCGATCTCAGCGGCGTCCTTGCGCATCCGCAGTTGCCGCAGCACCGTCGACGCCAGTTCCTGCGTGCAGGCGGGCAGCGCGGCTCGCAGCCGCAGCACGTGGGCTGCGGGCATCGCGTCTCCCACCGCGGCGCGCGCCGGTCGCGCTCCGGACCGCAGCAGTAGATCGGCGACCAGCGCATACGGGTCTTCGTCATCGACCCACGGGGCAATCTCCAGGCCGAGCTCGGGCACCGGGGTGGCATTCAGGCCCGGGCGTTCCAACGCCGGCACGACCAGCGCCGGATCACCGTGGGCGGGCAACACCAGGCAGGTCAACCGCTCATGGGACTCGCCGGTCACGCCCAGCAGGTAACGCAGGTCGGAACTGGGCGTGACCAGCAGGGCGTCCAAACCGGCGACCTGGGTGGCCTGCTGGGCTCGGGCCAGGCGGGCGGTGAGCGTGTCGAGTGGGGCGGGCACACTCAAAGCTTAGGGCCGCGCCCGGAAGCTGGCAGGCTCTGCGTTCATGGACGCACCACTGTTGCTGCTCGACGCCGCGAGTCTGTACTTCCGGGCCTACTACGGGGTCCCGGAGTCGATCACCGCTCCGGACGGCACCCCGGTGAACGCGGTGCGGGGTTTCACGGACATGGTCGCCCGGCTGATCGAGTCGCGCCGCCCGTCCCGGCTGGTGGCCTGCCTGGATCTGGACTGGCGGCCGGCCTTCCGGGTCGCCGCGATTCCCTCCTACAAGGCGCATCGGGTCGCCGAGGAGACCGGACCCGGCGCTACCGACGTCGAGCAGGTGCCGGACACCCTGAGCCCGCAGGTTCCGCTGATCCTCGAACTGCTGGCCGCCGCCGGCCTGGCCACCGCAGGCGCCGAGGGGTACGAGGCCGATGACGTGATCGGCGCACTGGCTGCGGCCGAGCGCCGGGACCCGGTCGAGGTGGTCAGCGGCGACCGGGACCTGTTTCAGGTGGTGCGCACCGGGCCGACTCCGGTGCGGGTGGTCTACGTCGGGCGCGGGTTGGCCAAAGCAGAGGTGATCGGTCCCAGCGAGCTCGCAAGACGCTACGGGCTGCCCGAGACCGGAGCTGGAGCCGGCTACGCGGACCTGGCCGCGCTGCGCGGCGATCCGTCCGACGGGTTACCCGGGGTACCGGGCATCGGTGAGAAGACCGCGGCCACGTTGATCAGCCGGTTCGGCTCGGTGGAGGGCTTGCTCGTGGCACTGGACGATCCGCGATCGGCGCTCGCCCCTGGGATGCGGGCCAAGCTGCGGGCGTATCGGGATTACCTGGAGCTGGCCCCCACCGTAGTACGGGTGGCTACCGATGCCCCGGTGCACCAGGATCGCGACGACACAGTGCCCTCGACCCCGGCCGACCCCGCCGCACTCACCGCCCTGCAGCGGAAATGGGGTCTCGGCACCGCGGTGGACCGACTCGTCGCGGCCCTTCAGGCTGCGGCGCTTCAAGCAGGGAGCTGACGGACCCGCTACAGCACCCCGGCCCGACGCCAGAGCAACTTTCCCGGCCCTGATGAGCCCTGCTCTACTACCTCCTCCTTGGAGGGCACCGCACCCCTCTGCTCGGGGGCGTAGTAGCTGGCGAGGACCGCCGCCAGCACCTCAGTCATCTGCTCCCGGAGTCCGCGCAGCGGCACGCCGACCTCCGGGTTATCCAGGTGCCGCGCGACCAGCGCCCAAGCCTCCGGACGCTCGCTCACCAGGTCGCAGAGCAGCTGGACCACGCCGCGCCAGGCGCCGAGCGCATCGCCGGCCTTGCCCAACACTTCGGGCAACCGGCCCATGAAGCCCTTCCACGACGTGCTCGGTCACCGCCGCGAAAAGCTCCTCCTTGCTGGGGATGTGCTGGTACACCAGCGCCTTGCTCACCCCGGCAGTGACGGCGACGTGGTCCATCTGGGTGAGGTAGTTACCCCGGCTGCTGAACTCCCGCAGGGCCACATCGAGCAGCTCACCCCGTCTGGCCTGAGATGACAGCCGGCGCCGAGCGCGCGCTGCCCTGGGAAGGTTCTGCGAGGACGGCCGGCTCACGTCGACCAGTGTGCTCGCTGCCCGCCCGCCGTGAGCGCCGCACTCCCCAAGCCGCGGAGCAGGGTGATGCTGGAGCGCTAGTCTCCGCCTTGTGGTGATCGCAGCGCTGCGGCAGTGGTCACCGGTTGCCGCGTTGCTCCGCCGGCCGGCTGCCGCGGTGGTCACCGGATTCGCCGTGGCGGCGGCGATCGGGACGGCATTATTGATGCTCCCCGCCACCACCGAGACCGGCACGTCGCCCGACTTCGTGGTGGCGGTGTTCACGGCGGTCTCGGCCGTGTGTGTCACCGGCTTGCTCGTCGTGGACACCCCGACGTACTGGTCCACGTTCGGCGAGCTGGTGATTCTCGGCTTGGTCCAGGCCGGTGGTATCGGAATCATGACCTTGGCGACGCTGCTTGGCCTGCTCATCGCCCAGCGCATGGGACTGCGGTTACAGCTGACCGCTCAAGCCGAGACCAAGTCGCTGGGGCTCGGTGATGTCCGCCAGGTCCTCGGCGGCGTACTCGCGGTCAGCCTCGTCATCGAGCTCCTGGTCGCCGTGCCGCTGGTGGCGCGATTTGCGCTGTTCTACGACGAACCGCTGGGGCGAGCGCTGTATCTCGGCGGCTTCCACGCAGTGTCGTCGTTCAACAACTCCGGCTTCGCGCTGTTCACCGACAGCATGATTACCTTCGCCACCGATCCATGGATCTGCGTGCCGGTCGCACTCGCCAGCATCGCCGGGGGCATCGGCTTCCCGGTGCTGTTTGAGCTGGGCCGGCGGCTGCGCAGGCGCACCTCCCGGTGGTCCCTACACGTACGGGTTACCGTCATCACCTACGCGATCCTCGTGTTGCTGGGGATCGCAGCGTTTCTCATCGCCGAATGGCGCAACCCCGGCACGATCGGCCGGGTCGACGTGGGCGGCAAGCTGGTCATCGGTTTCTTCCACGGCATTATGCCGCGCACCGCCGGATTCAACAGCATCGACGTCGGTCAGATGGACCCCGCGACGCTGCTCATCACTGAAGTCCTGATGTTCATCGGCGGCGGCAGCGCCGGTACCGCGGGCGGCATCAAGGTGACCACGTTCGCGCTGCTCGCGTTCATCATGTTCGCCGAGGTCCGTGGTGAACCCACGGTGCACGTCCTCGGCCGTCGACTGCCCGCCGCCGTGCAGCGCCAGGCGCTCACCGTCGCGCTGGCCGGCGTCGGGCTGGTGATGGTGTACACGGTGATTCTGCTGTCCATCAGCGACTTCGGCCTCGACGCGGTGCTGTTCGAGACCGTCGCCGCCTTCAGCACCGCCGGGCTCTCCACAGGTATCACCGACGACTTGTCCGCTCCTGCGCAACTCGTGCTGACCACGCTGATGTTCCTGGGCAGACTGGGCCCTATCACACTGGCCTCCGCGCTCGCCCTGCGCGACCGCGGGCGCCGCTACGAACTGCCGGAGGAGCGAACCATCGTTGGCTAAGAGCGACCGCGATCTACGCACCAGCCGGGTCGTCGTGCTCGGCCTCGGGCGGTTCGGCGCATCGCTGGCGCTGGAATTGGTCCGCCGCGGCTCAGAGGTGCTTGGCCTGGACAGCGATCCGGTCCTCATCCAGAGGTACGCCGACGATCTGACCCACGCCGCGGTCGCCGACACCACCGACGCCGAGGCGCTGCAGCAACTCGACGTGCCCGATTTCAGCCGCGCCGTCGTCGGCATCGGTACCAACCTCGAGGCGAGCATCCTCACTACAGCGGTGCTGGTGGACCTGGGCATCAAGCACATCTGGGCCAAAGCGACCAGCCGCCAGCACGGCCGCATTCTGCAGCGGATCGGTGCCCACCACGTCGTGCTTCCTGAATTCGACATGGGCGAGCGGGTGGCCCATCTCGTCACCGGCCGGATGATCGACTACATCGAGTTCGAGGACGACTTCGCCATGGTCAAGACCGCCGCACCGCGGGAGGTCCTCGACCGCCCGCTCTCGGTGAGCGGGGTCCGCACCCGGCACGGCATCACGGTGGTCGCCGTCAAGCGTCCCGGCGAAGAGTTCACCTACGCCACCCCGGACACCGTGGTGCACCGCGACGACGTACTGATCGTGTCTGGTCGGATCAACCAGGTCGAGGCGTTCGCCAACCTCACCTGATTCCCTCTATGCCTCCGGCTGGTCCGATATAGGCCACCGGGCAGATGTAGTGCGGACAACGCGGTCATAGCTTGACTGCAGGCGCGAAGTCGAGGCCACGTAGCCAACAGCAGACGCCAAGCACATCTGGCCCGCACGACCCACCGGAGATAGCCATGCGCACCCTCTCCTGCCTGCAGTGCTCCCTGCCGGTGACAGTGATCGACCAGTTCACCGTCAGCACCGCGTCTGCTGCTCTTGGTGCTGTTGTGTCGACTCGTCACGAGCGCGAAATTGCCTCGAACATACTGAGGGTCGTCATGGCGCACCAGCGGCTGGCTGCGGATGCATCCTGCATCTCTCGTCCGTGCGACAGCTGCATTGAGGTCCACCGGGGGCGCATCATGCGGTTCGTCGCCCGAGGCATCCCGGTCGAGTTCGTACTTCCAGCCTTCCCTGCCAAGTCCCCAAATAGATCGAAAATACTCGGTGCTACGCCCGACATGGCAGAACGGCTCTCGCTCGGGTTTCTCGCCGCGGTATGCGACCGAGTTCGGCAGGTGTACCCGCCCGGCGCGAAAATCATCGTCTGCTCCGACGGTCGGGTGTTCAGTGACCTCGTTGGGATTGGCGACTCAAACGTTACCCGTTACCAAACTGAGCTGCGGGAAATGATCAATTCGATTGGGCCGGACTCGCTCGGACTGTTCAACCTTGATCACGAGTATCCCGGATGTACGCACACGACAATGCGCCGGGCGCTGATGCAACGCTACGGCGAAGGTCTCGATGTGTTCAAGCAGCAGGTTAGCGGCGGCGGTGAACAGCTCATGCTATACCGAGGAATCACCAGGTTCCTGGTAGAAGACGCCGACACTCCCGATTACCAAGGGAGCCGCGCTGCGCTTCAGCGAGAATGCCGCGAGCGTGCCTATGGTGTGATCCAGCGAAGCAAGGCATGGGGCAAGCTGGTCGCTGAACGGTTCCCGGACGCCGTGCGACTGTCGATTCACCCCCAGCCTTGTGGCTCTGCAAAGCTCGGCATACACCTTGTTGAGACCCCGGACAACTGGCTCACCCCTTGGCACGGCACTGCTGTCGGTGTCGACGGCAGATTCGTGCTCATGAAGCGGCACCAGGCAGAGGCAATGGGCGCCGAGCTTGTTTATGTCGACGGGAGACCGTCACATTATATAGCGAGGGGTTCGAGCACCTGTTTGGACCTGGTCGCCTGAGATCGTCAAGAACACCCGATCCAACCTCTGCGAGCCTTGGGCGAAGTCAGGAGAAAGACCGTGAATCCATTGCATCCGGGACTGCCCAACCAGTTCGACATGGAAGCCATGTCACCATACGGCGTGATGATCCGCCCGCGAATGGCGAGCGCAGATCTGACCGAGGTCCCGGTTCCGATAGTACGAGAGCTGGCTCGCCTACATCACGTGCTCGTCCTGCGCGGCTTCGATCCGTTCTCAGCCCCAGAAAGACTATGCCGCTACGCCGAATCGTGGGGACAAGTGCTTACCTGGCCCTTCGGCGCCGTGCTCGAGCTGGTTGAGTACGAACGCCCGGCCGATCACGTTTTCGACAACACTGCGGTGACATTCCACTGGGATGGCATGTTCGTGGAACGGATACCGGAGTTCCAGATCTTCCAATGCGTCAGCGCGCCCGACGATGAGCAGGGTGGACGTACCATCTTCTGCGACACGACCCGGGTACTCGCCAGCGCCTCCCCGTCAACCCGCACGTTGTGGGCGGGGCTGACCCTGACGTACCGAGTGAGCAAAGAGTCACACTACGGTGGTACAGCTACGTCAGCGCTCGTTGTCGAACACCCGAACCGCAGGTTTCCTACCATGCGGTATTTAGAAACTGTTCCTGACAACATTGACTACGTCAACCGGCCAAGGGTCGAATTTCATGACCTGCCGGCCGAGCGTGTCGCTGCGATCGAACAGCAGCTGCGAGATGCGCTGTACGACCCGCACCACTGCTATGCCCACTCCTGGCAGGCAGGGGATGTTGTCGTTGCGGACAACTACACGCTGCTACACGGCCGGGAGTCCTACGCCAGCAAGTGCGGACGCCACCTGCGGCGCGTCCACGTCCTCGGTGACCCACCGCTGACAAATCCCGCGTTGCGTTGATCCACCTGATAACAGCACACGTCAGTAGGGCTAGGAGAATAAAATGACCGAGAACCTTTACGGCGATGCCGGGAGAGACCCTGGCGACTCAGCCGCCAGTGTTTCGAGAGTCCGCTCCACGAAGAGGCGAACCAATGGGCATGTCGTGCTTGACAGCACCTGGGCCCGTCGCCTCGGTGTGCGGCGTTCGGGGGGAATGTATCGCATCACCCGCCGGGAGTTGAGGGAGCGTCTTCAGCAGCTTCAGCAGACCCCCCTGCAGCGGGTTCTCAGCCCGTTAGCCGTTCAGGGCGGCCGCGGCCTGATCGCAAATGAGCCACCGCCCGACAATATTGTCGACCATGGTCATCCGCATTTCGTCGGATTCTACGAGACAGCAGGCTTCCTCGTGAATTCCGTGCGGGATTTCCTCACACCAGGCCTCCTCACCGGCGGTGCTGCCATCGTGGTTGCCACCGAGCCCCACCGAGATTCGTTCGACCGCGCGCTCATGGAAGCAGGTATCGAGGTACATGAGATGCGTCGATGCGGCTGGTTCATCGAACTGGACGCATTCGAAGTGCTGGCGACGTTTATGGTGGACGGCATGCCGGACGCGGCACGCTTCAGAGCCTCCATGGAGCAGCTCGTTTTCCGAGCAGTGGAAAGCGCGCGCGATGTGAAAATTTACGGCGAGATGGTCGCGGTGCTGTGGGACGAGGGGAATGTCGCTGCTGCCATCGAATTAGAGGACCTCTGGAACGACCTTGCCACGAGACACCCGTTCTCCTTGTTCTGCGCGTACCCGATGTGCGCCTTCGATGCAGACGCGAGCACAGAGGCATTTCGGAGGATTTGCCGGCAGCACTCGAGAGTGTTACTCCAGGGTCATGGAACCTGATGAGTGAAAAGAAAATGATCGAGAATCTCTACGGCGAGGCTCGGAGACCAGCTCCCGGCGACTCAACCGGCTCCAGTGAACTATCAGTAGTGGCCGAGCTGGCCAACCTCGCCTCACCGTACGCGGTGCGCGTCGCGGCCACACTCCGGCTAGCTGACCTGATCGAAGCCGGGACGAATCGGCTGGATGAGCTTGCGGCCGCGGCCGGCGCCAGTCCTGATGCACTCGGTCGGTTGATGCGCTACCTCACTTGCCGGGGTGTGTTCTCCGAGCCCGAGCAGGGAGTGTTCTCGATGACAGAACCGGCTCGCGTGCTTACCAGCAAGCATCCGATGCAACTACGGGGTTGGTTCGACCTCGACGGGCCCGCCGCCGGCCGCATGGACGTCTCTTTCACGGGACTACTCGATGCGGTGCGCACAGGCGAGGTTGCATATCCGAAGATATTTGGCCGTCCGGTGTGGGAAGACCTCGAGGACCATGCCGATATGGCGAGTTCATTTGGTGCGCTGATGGCTTCCCGTGCAGCGTCGTTTGCCCCCGATGTGGTCAACTGTTACGACTGGAACGACATCACTCATGTGGTGGATGTTGGTGGCGGCGCCGGGCTGCTGCTAGCCGAGCTTCTGCAGGCGCACCCAGCCATGAAGGGCACGCTGGTCGACCTGCCGGCGATGGCGCCACTCGCTGAGGCGACGTTCAACACCGCAGGACTCGCTCATCGGGCGTCGGCTGTCGAGGGGAACATCTTCGACTCGCTGCCTGCCGGCGGTCAGCTTTATCTGCTGGCCAGTATCCTGCACGACTGGAATGATCAAGACGCCACCACGATCCTGTGCCGGTGCGCGCAAGCAGCCGGTGCTGGCCGCCGGATACTTGTGGTCGATCGAACCAGCGATCATGGAAACTCGCTGACGTTTACCTTCATGAACCTCTTGATGTTGGTGTTCCTCGGCGGGAGAGAGCGGACGCTCGCCGAATTCGCCAAGTTGGGCGAGGCTGCTGGGTTGAGCATGCAGTCGGCAAATCCCACCCCGTCCGGGCTTTCCTTGATCACTTTCGTCATCAACGCCTCCGAATAATTCTCATCGGTGGCCACGTCTGCCATCTGGGAGATGTTCTGACCTGGCCCCTCGCGGAACATGGCGTCATGGAGAACACTTGGGATTATCTGTCATTGTCTTCGACTGTGAAGGATGACGTCTCCGTGATGTCCCCGGTCAGCGCCCGTTCCCTCCCGACTGGGATGGTCACCTTCCTCATGAGCGACATTGAGGGATCGACTCGTCTCTGGGAGGGTGACGCGGAGGTACTGGGGACGGCAATCACCCGCCACCATGAATTGCTCAACGCGACGATCGCCCTCCATGGTGGGGTGCGGCCGGTGAAACGCAGCGAGGGCGACAGCGTGGTGGGCGTATTTGCCCGGCCGTCGGATGCGCTCGCCGCAGCCCTCGACGCGCAACGTGCTTTCGATGACGAACCGTGGGCGGAGGGCCGGGCGCTGCGGATTCGGCTGGCGTTACACACTGGGCAGGCGCAGCTCCGTGGTAATGATTACGTTGGACGGGCGGTCATCCGCTGCGCTCAGCTGCGCGCCATCGCCCATGGCGGGCAGACCGTGCTCTCCGGCGTCACCCGCGACTTGGTCGCTGATCGCCTCCCTGACCGTGTGAGCCTGCGGGACCTCGGCTCCCACCGCCTGAAGGACCTCGGCCAGCCCGAGCGGGTGTGGCAGGTGTGCCATCCCGAGCTGGTGAACGAGTTCCCGCCGCTGCGGTCACTCGATGCGATCGTCAATAACCTCCCGACCCAGCTCACCTCGTTCGTGGGACGGGAGGTGGAGCTGGCCGAGTTGCGCCGAGCATTCGACGCGGCGCAACTGGTGACTCTCACGGGGGCGGGTGGTTGCGGCAAGACGCGCCTCGCCCTGCACGCTGTCGCCGAGGTCGCGCAGCGCCACCCGGACGGGGTGTGGTGGGTCGAGCTGGCGCCGGTGTCGGCGGCCGACACCGTGCCCTATGTGGTGGCCCGCACCTTCGGGCTGGTGGAGGAGCAGGGCCGCCCGATCGTCGACACGCTGAGCGAACAGCTGGCCGGCTTCGACGCCCTGGTGATCCTCGACAACTGCGAGCATGTCCTTGAACCCTGCGCCCGTCTGGTCGAAGCGCTCCTGCAGGCGGTGCCGGCGCTGCAGGTCGTTGTTACGAGCCGGGAGCCGCTCGGGGTTCCGGGAGAGTTGACCTGGCGGGTGCCCTCGCTCGACGAGGAGGCCGCGGCCCGTTTGTTCGTGGAGCGGGCCGCCCTCGTGCGGCCGGGATTCACTGCGGATGGCGACGACGCCGAGGTAGTGGGGCAGATCTGCCAGCGCCTCGACGGCCTGCCGCTGGCCATCGAACTGGCCGCCGCCCGGGTTCGCATGATGCCCCCGGCAGGGATCGCCGCGGCCCTCGACGATCGGTTCCGCCTCCTCACGGGTGGGGGCCGGACCGTGCTGCCCCGCCAGCGGGCGCTCGAGACGTCGGTGGCATGGAGCCACGACCTGCTCGACGATGCCGAGCGGGCCCTGCTGCGCCGCCTGTCGGTGTTCGCCGGCGGCTTCACCCTCGATGCGGCCGAGAGCGTGTGCGCCGACGAGATCGTGGACCGCTACGCGGTGCTGGATGTCCTGTCCCGCCTGGTGGACAAGTCCCTCGTCCAGGCTGACGTCGACCGGGCGGAGGGCCGTTACGGCCTGCTCGAGACGATCCGGTTCTTCGCCCGAGGGCGGCTGGTGGACGCTCGGGAGAGCGACCCGACCCGGGAACGCCATCGGGATTTCTTCCTTGCCTTGGCGGAGCGGGCCGAGCCGGAGTTGTTCCTGGCCGGCGGCCCCGCGTGGCTGGATCGCCTCGAACGGGAGAGGGACAATCTCCGAGCCGCCGCTGAGTGGTGTGACGCCACCGGGGCCTACGAACCGTTCCTGCGTCTCGTCACCGCCCTCACCCTGTTCTATGAGTTGCACTCCCATCTCCAAGCCGGAGGCCGGTGGTTCGCCCAGGCACTGGCCCGCGACGAAGGTCCCTCACCGCTTCGGGCCCGGGCGCTGTGGGGGGCTGCCCACGTAGCGCTCTACGGCGGCGACTTCGAGTCAATGGGGCGTTACGCACCCCAGGCATTAGAGATGGCTGAGGAAGTCGGCGACGAATGGGCGATAGGCCGGGCCCTCAACACCAACGGAGTGGTGGCCGGCTGGCTGCGCCCGGAACCGGAGCAGGCCCGCGTCCTTCTCCAGCGGAGCATCACCCTCGGCCAGAAGCTCGGAGACCACTGGGCAGTCGCCGCCGGACGGAAGATGATGACGGCCGCCTGGATGGTCCAGGACGATTACCAGGGGCTCGCCCCTGCGCTGGCCGAGCTGCGTCGCGTCGCCGAGCATCTGCGCCACCCATACTTCATCGCCTGGTACCACACCATCGTGGGATGGGCGGGCCTGCACCAGGGGCAGTTCGCCACCGCGGAGCGGGCCTTGGAAACCGCCCTCGAATACGACAGGGAAGTCGGGGGAGCCTCCACCGCCGGGATCGCCATGGCGTTACTCGGCGAGATCGAGTCCCTGACCGGCCGCTACGACGCGGCCGAGGCACGCCTGGGCCCGTTCCTCAAGCGGGCGGCTGCCACCGGCGACTACCTCGGGGCCCCGTGGGGCGTGCCGGCGCTCGCCTCGCTCCTGGTCGGTCGCGGGGCCCCGGCCGACGCCCGCGGCATGGTCGAACCGTTTGTGGAGCTCCTGCGCCCACTCGGTGCTCCCCTGCACGTCTCCCACGGGCTCTGGGTGCTCGGCGCTGCCCACCTCGCTACCGGCGACCTCGAGGCCGCCGAAGCGGCCCTGATCGAAGCGAAGGAGCTCGCCACGGTCATCAGCAACCCCTGGCTGGCCGCCCACGCCAACCATCACCTCGGCGAACTCGCCCGCCGCCGGGATGACCCGAGCCAGGCCGAGGATCTCCACCACGAAGCCCTGGCGCTCCGGGTCCGCGCGGGCCTACGCCCAGGTGTTGCCGAGTCGCTTGAATCACTGGCCGCGCTGGCCACCGACCAGGAGAGCTTTTCAGAGGCAGCCCGCCTGTTCGGTGCCGCGTCAGCCCTGCGGGCCGAGATCGGCTTGGCCCGCTGGCCGGCGGACCAGGCCGGCTACGACACCGACGTGGCCAGGGCCCGAGACGCCGGTGGCGAGCAGGTCTTCGACGTCGCCTGGGCCGAAGGGGAGGCGCTCACCGTCGACGAAGCGGTCGCCTACGTATCCCGAGCCCGAGGTGAACGCAAACGCCCGTCCAGCGGCTGGGCCAGCCTCACCCCCACCGAAATCGAGGTCGTCAAACTCGTCGCCAAAGGCCTCACCAACCCCGAAGTCGGCGAACGCCTCTTCATCGGAAGGGGCACCGTGAAAACCCACCTTGCCCATGTCTTCGCCAAACTCGGCATCGCCACCCGATCGGAACTCGCCGCCGAAGCGGCCCGCCGCGCGCTGTAGCGCAGAACAACTCGTTTCCGTTGTTGGTTATCAAGGCCCGCATCTCCAAGCGTCTTCGCGTTACCGCCTGCTGGAGACTGTGCCGGCTGGCCGCGGAACCTCGCCCTGCACGGCGGCGCCTACGAGGCCTTGGCTACCGGAGGGGGTTCGTGTGGTGCTGGTTGTGCCTGGGATTCCTGTAAGTGCCAAGAATGGAGATGAGTACGATGCCACCTGTGACCACTTACGTCCTCCAGGCTCATCCTCTCGTTGAGGAGATCCTTGATTCGCATCGGGATCACGCGTTAGGAAACGAGCGCGGCTGGGCCAGCTACCGAGGTCATGTTTACCGAGTGTTCAATATGGCGCGCGCGATCGTGCCTGATCGCGATGACCGCGACGACAAGCTGGCTATCGCGGCGGCCTTTCATGACATCAACGTGTTCAGCTCGCTGGACTATCTCGGGCCGTCCATCAGCACCATGGACGCCTGGCTGCAGCGCACCGGACGCGGCGCATGGGCCGATGAGCTTGCGGTCATCATCGCCAAGCACCACCACCTGACCCCCTATCGAGGCCGCCATGCGGAGCTGGCCGAGGCTTTCCGGCGGGCGGACCTCAACGATTTGAGCCAAGGCCTTATCCGCTCACGTATGCCACGCGAGCATGTGCGCGCGGTCCGCGAGTCGATCGACGTGGGAGTCTTTTTCACCCGGGTCGTGCCGCGCGCCATTGTGCGGCACTTGGTCCGCCACCCGTGGGATCCGCTGCCTATCGTGCGTGCCCGCCGAGCGCTCCGCCAAGCCGGACACGACGGCACAGATCGTTAGTCGCACTCACCCCGGAGCCTGCGATGACGACGCGGCGAGCGCCTGGATGTGGTGTCAGTCGGTGACGGCGGCCGCGCGCTGGGCGGGTGCCAGCATCAGCACGACGGCGACGACCGTCACGACGACGAACACGCTCACGAGCAACTTGACGGCGGCCGGCACGTCGACGAAGAACGCCGGCAGCGCCGTGATCGCCGACAGGATGCGGGCCCCGGCCGCGACACGCAGGGCACTGCGGCGCGCGGCGCGCCACCCGATGACGACCGCGACCACCGTGATCACGCCGAGGATCGTGTCGAGCACCAGGATGCCGACGGGGGGTCCGGGCTCCTCGGGGTATGGCGTGAGGAGCGCGGCGCAGTCGAACAGCCCGAGCACGCCTGCGATGGCGAGCCCAACCTTGTTGCGGGTGCTGAGGGCGGGAGCGGTGGATGCGGCAGTGGACATGGCGGGTCTCTCCTCGGTAGCTCGACGCCGGTGGTGACGTCGGAAAGACCATGGCATCCCGCCACGCCCGTCCGGAGCCGTTTCCGATCCCCATTATCCGGGAGGATTTCCCGGTCGATCGGGAACCGGAGCCTGCCGCTTCCGGGCCGGTCGGCGGCATCATGGACTGGTGCCGACCTCGGATGACAACCGCATCGCGGTGGTCATCGCCGATGACCATCCCGTGGTGCGTCACGGCCTGCGCGCGCTCATCGACTCGTTGCCCGGCTTTGCGGTGGTCGGCGAGGCCACCAACGGCGAGCAGGCTGTGCGACAGGCGCGCGCGTTGCGTCCTGACGTCGTGATCATGGACGTGCAGATGCCGGGCGTCGACGGCCTGGAGGCCACCCGCCGGATCGCTGATGCCGTGCCGGGTACCGCAGTGCTCATGTTGACGATGTACGCCGACGACGACACCGTCTTCGCCGCGATGCGTGCGGGTGCGCGGGGCTATCTGCTCAAGGGCGCGGAGCAGGAAGAGATCGACCGGGCGCTGCGCTCGGTCGCGGCCGGCGAGGCCGTCTTCGGGCCGGGGGTGGCCGCGCGGGTGCTGAGCTTCTTCGCCGTGCCCCGCCCGGCCGAGGTACCGTTTCCCGGGCTGACGGCGCGGGAGCGCGAGATTCTCGACCGGGTTGCCACAGGCGAACGCAACGGCGCGATCGCCCGCGCGCTGGCCCTCGCTCCCAAGACCGTCAGTAATCACCTGTCATCGATCTTCGCCAAGCTCGCCGTTGCCGACCGGGCCGAGGCGATCGTGCGGGCCCGTGAGGGCGGGCTCGGCCGCCGGACGGGCCCGTGACCGCGGCGGCGGTCGCCCTGCTCGTCCTCGGGGTGGCCTGCACCGCGAGCGGCGCCGGGATCGTGCGTGCCCACGGGCGCCGGCTGGGGGCGTCGATGACGCTGACCGGGCTCCTGCTGCTCGCGAGTGCCGTCACCGAGGTCGCCGGGGGTCCGGTGTGGACCGAGCGGCTCACGACGGTGGCGCTGCTCGGCGTGCTACCCGTCACGATCCTGATCCATCCCGACGGAACGCTGCCGCGCACGGTCGGCCGCACGGCCCTGGTGGTCGTCCTGGGAACCGGTGCGCTCGCCCTTGCCCTGCCAGGGTCGTTCCTGCGAACCGGGGTCGCCGGGTTGGCGACGTTCGTCGTGCTGCTGGCCGCCATGTGGTGGCGCTACGAGCACGCCGGGGAGCACGAGCGGCAGGGCCTGCTGTGGCTGGCGCTCGGCGCCGGGACGGCCGGGCTGGTAAGCGCACACCTGGCGTTCCTCGCCGACAACGACGTAGGCCTCGTCCTCGGCACCGCCGCCTGCCTGGCCGTGCCCGCCGCGCTGTACGTCGGTGCGGTCGCGCCGGGGCTGCGCGACGTGCGGGCGCTCATCGTGCGGGTCGTGGTGCTGGCGGTTGCGGTCCTGTCCTTCGTGGCGGTGTTCGTCGGGATCGTCTCGGCGGCGGTCCTGGCCACCGGGAGGGCGCCGTCGACGGGAGCGACGGCACTGATCGGGGCGCTGTGCGCGGTTGGGTTCGCGCCCACCGCGGCGCTGCTGCGGGGCGCAGTCGACCGGATGCTCTTCGGCGACCGCGCCGCCCCTCTGGCGGCGGCATCCCACGTCGGGGAGCGGCTTTGCGATGACCCGGTGATCGCGCTACGAGCGCTGCGGGAGGCGCTGGTGCTGCCGTACGCGGCGCTGGTCCGGGAGGGTCACGTGGTGGCGTCAACCGGTGCAGAACCGGAGGCCGTCCGGTCGGTGCCGCTGCGGGCCGGGGAGCGCACCGTCGGAAAGCTCGTCGTCGGGCTGCGTCGTGGCGCCACAGCGCTGGACGCGGCGGACGCGACGGTGCTGCGGATCGTCGCGCCCGCGCTGGCACAGACGCTGGTCGCTCGGGAGTTGGCCGAGCAGCTGAGGGACTCACGGGCTGGGATGATCACGGCAGTCGAGGAGGAGCGCCGCCGATTGCGGCGTGACCTGCACGACGGCCTCGGCCCGACGCTGACGGGCGTGGCCTTCGCCGCCGACGCCGCTCGCAACACCCTCACATCCGACCCGGCCGGGGCGTCCGCGCTGCTGCGGGGGCTGCGCGGGGACGTGGCCGACGCGATCACTGAGATCCGCCGCTTGGTCGAGGGGCTGCGCCCGCCCGCGCTCGACGAGCTCGGCCTCGTCGGAGCGCTGCGCCAGCAGGCCGACCGCATGCACGCCGCCGACGGCCGACCCCTCGCGGTGCGGATCGACGTTCCCGACCCGATGCCGGTTCTCCCCGCCGCCGTCGAGGTCGCGGCCTACCGGATCGTGACCGAGGCGCTGACGAACGTCGCCCGGCACGCCGGCTGTGGGGAGGCGGCGGTGCGGCTGCATCCCGACCCGACGGGCCTGCACATCGACGTCCGCGACGGCGGCCGGACCGGGGGGACGTGGGCCCCAGGCGTCGGGCTGGCGTCGATCCGCGATCGGGCCGAGCAGCTCGGGGGCACCTTCCGCGCCGCGGGCGGGGACGGCGGTGGACACGTCGCGGTGTCGTTGCCGATTTAGCTCCTCACGTCCATCGTCTCGAAGTTCGCCCACGCCAGCCACGTGGCGGTATCCACCCTCACACGGTTCCCAGGGCGACTACGCCGCGGCGCAATGCGCGCACCGCTGCGGCCGCCGCCGCGCCGACCGGCGAGTCCTCGCCGACGACACCACGCACCTGGTCGAGCAGGTCCAGCACCTGGCGACACCACCGGACGAAGTCCCCCGCGGAGAGCTCGGCACCGTTGTCCTCAGCGGCCGTCAACACTGCCGACAGCGACTCCCCGCGCGCCCACCGGTACACCGGCCAGGCGAAGCCCAGATCGGGTTCTCGGGTGCGCTCCAGCCGATGTCGCCGCTCGTCGGTCTCCAGATCCGCCCACAACCGCACCGTGGCTACCAGCGCATCACTTACGGCTCCAGGCGGAACCCGAGGTGTCGCAACGTCCCGGCGTGCCTCGTAGACCAGCGCTGAGACCACCGCGGCCAGCTCAGCGGGTTCCAAGCCGTCCCATGCCTGGCGGCGCAGGCACTCCGCAGTGAGCAGGTCGGTCTCCGACCACAACCGCGCCAGGGTCCGGCCGTGCTCGGTGAGCTGATTGCCGTCCAGGTATCCGCGCTCGGTCAGCAGGGCCCGGATCCGGTCGAAGGTGCGGGCGAGGGAATGCGTCGTCGCCGCGACCTGCTGGCGCAAGGTGTCGGTTTCCCGTTCCAGTTGGTCGTGCCGTTGCGCCCACCGGGCGTGTGCTTCCCGGTCGTCGCAGCCGTGGCAGGGATGCGCGCGTAGCGCCCGGCGCAGGGCTCCCAGTTCGGCGTCATCCGCCGCATCGCTGCGCCACCGGGCCCGAGGCGGCATCGCGATGCCGGTCTGGCGCAGCGTCGAGGCGAGGTCGCGGCGGACCCGAGGAACCCGGTGCTCTACCCGCTTGGGCAGCCGCATCCGGCCGAGCACCTGCACCGGGATGGGGAAGTCGACGATCGAGAGCCGGCCCGCCCACCGATCCTCGGTGAGCACCAGCGGGCGGGGATCATCGTAGGGACCGTCACCGAGATCGAGCACCACCGCCAGACCCGATCGGCGCCCACCGGGAACCGCGATAACGTCGCCGCGCTGCAACTGCGCAAGGGACGCCGCCGTCTCGTCGCGACGGGTCGCGGCACCGTGGCGGGCCAGGGCGCGCTCCCGCTCGGAAATCTGCCTGCGCAACCGGGAGTACTCGGCGAAATCTCCCAGATGGCAGGTCATCGAGTCGGCGTAGCCCGCCAACCCCTCGACGTTGCGATCGATCCGCCGGGCGAGCCCCACCACCGAGCGATCGGCTTGGAACTGGGCGAAGGAGCGCTCGAGCAGGGCCCGTCCGGCATCCGCCCCGACTCGATCGATCAGGTTGACGGTCATGTTGTAGCCGGGCCGAAATGAGCTGCACAACGGGTAGGTGCGGGCCGACGCCAGCCCTGCTACCTGCGCAGGGTCCACGCCGGGTTGCCAGAGCACCACGGCATGGCCCTCGACGTCGATGCCGCGCCGCCCGGCTCGCCCGGTGAGCTGGGTGTACTCACCAGGTGTGAGATCGAGATGGGCCTCCCCGTTGAACTTGACCAACCGTTCCAGCACCACCGTGCGGGCCGGCATGTTGATCCCCAGCGCGAGGGTCTCGGTGGCGAACACCGCCTTGACCAACCCGCGGACGAACAGCTGCTCCACGGTCTCCTTGAACGCAGGCAACATCCCGGCGTGGTGGGCGGCGACGCCGCGCTCCAGGGCGTCACGCCACTCCCAGAAACCGAGCACGCCGAGGTCCCCCTCGGGCAGGTCGGCGGTGCGGGTGTCCACCACCGCGCGGATCTGCTCGGACTCATCCGGGGTGGTCAGGCGCAGCCCGCTGCGAACGCACTGGTTCACCGCAGCGTCACAGCCGGCTCGGCTGAAGATGAAGGTGATCGCCGGCAGCAGGGCGTCGCGGTCCAGCCGCGCCACCACGTCCACCCGGGCCGGCGGCCTGAACCGCGGTGCCCCACCGCGCGGCCGGTCCCACCCGCTGTGGCGCTCAAGCTCCTGCACCCGCCGGACCAGCTGCGGGTCGACGGTGACGCGTCCACCGTTGCTTTCGGCGAACAGGTCGAACATTCGCGAACCGGCCATCATGTGCTGCCACAGCGGCACCGGACGGTGCTCATCGACCACCACCGCGGTGTCACCGCGCACGTCGACCAGCCACTCGCCGAATTCTTCGGCGTTGCTCACCGTGGCAGACAGGCCCACCAGCCGCACACTGCCCGGCAGGTTGAGAATCACCTCCTCCCATACCGCCCCGCGGAACCGGTCGGCGAGGTAGTGCACCTCGTCCATCACCACGTAGGCCAGCCCGTCGAGCGTGGTCGACCCGGCGTAGAGCATGTTGCGCAGCACCTCGGTCGTCATCACGACCACCGGTGCGTTCCCGTTGATGGAGGTGTCCCCGGTGAGCAAGCCGACGGCGTCCGGGCCGTGCCGGGTGACCAGATCGGCGTACTTCTGATTGGACAGTGCCTTGATCGGCGTCGTGTAGAAGCACTTGCGGCGCTGCGACAGCGCCAGGTGTACGGCGAACTCACCGATCACGGTCTTGCCCGCACCGGTGGGCGCGCACACCAGCACTCCATGCCCGTCCTCGAGCGCCTCACATGCTTGTCGCTGGAACGGGTCCAGCTGGAAGCTCAGGCCGCTGGCGAACTCATTGAGGTGCGACGCTTCGGTGCGAGAGCGGCTGGCCACCGCCCCAGGCTAAGCCACGACGGTGAGCGCACCGGGTTCGCACTGCATGGTCACCGGCAGGGTGCCCTGTGGCTCGCCATCGGCGTAGACCGGCCAGCTCGGGTCACCGTCGAGGCGCACCGTCGCGGCCCGCAGCACGGTCACCTCCGGCTCGTCGACATGGGCGCCGGTACGCAGCGAAGGGAAAACCCGCAGCAGCCGGCGTCTGCTCACCGCGGCGATGGCAATGACGTCGAGCAGGCCGTCGTCCAGGGTGGCAGCCGGACAGATCCGCAGACCCCCGCCGTAGCTGGGCCCGTTGCCGACCGCGATCAGAATCGCCTCCAGGTCCATTTTGCTGTCCCCGGTGTGCACCCGAACCGGCCGCGGGGTCAGTGCAGCGAGCTCGGCGAGCACCGCCAGGTCATAGCGGCGTGGCCCGGTCGGCCAGCGCATCGCATTGGCCCGAGCGTTCACCGCGGCATCGAAGCCGGTGCACAGCACCGTGGTGAAGCAGGCTCCGCCCTCCACACGGCCGAGGTCGATCCACCGCCGCCGCCCGCTGCGTAGCGCGTCAGCGACATGCCGGGCAGCGTGCACCGGTTCGCTAGGGATGCCCAGCGCGGTGGCCAGGTCGTTGCCGGTCCCACTGGGTAGCACAGCCAGTGCGGTGTCAGTGCCGGCGACGGCCTGCGCGGCCAGGTGTACGGTGCCGTCCCCACCCAGCACGGCCAGCACATCGTCACCGCGCTGCGCGGCCAGCGTGGCCAGCCTGCTGGTCGCTGCCGCGTCGGCGGTCATCGTGGCGGTCAGCCCGGGCACCGCGGCGCGCAACGTGCTTGCCACGGTGCCAGCCAATCGGACCGCCGCACCGCGACCAGAATGTGGATTGACGATCAGCGTGGCACGCACGAAGCGCATGCTACGACCCGTGACTAGCGATGCGACTTCGACCGCAGCTCGTGTAGTTGGTTTAGCCCCCCGTCGCCGGACCACATCACCGGGCGAGCCATACAGGGATCCGCAGCCCCAGGCGTCGACGTCGGCGGCTAGCTGTTGAGCTGCTCCGGTGACGGTTCCTGAGGAATCACTCGGCACAGCCTGCGCCAGCATCCGTGCACGGACAGCGGCATGATCAGACGTGCTAGCACAGCGGTATGTAGCGCGTGTGCAACGGTGAGAAGACCACTCACCAGGCCACCGCGTCCGAACGCGTGCGCGCGCAGCACCCCATCCGGTTGTCCTTGTGAACGGGATCGCCGTTCCAGCGCACTCGCCCAGCCCTGGTGGTGGTCGACGTCCTTGCAGCATGATCCTGCGATTGACGGAACGCACTTGAGCCGTAACGCCCTCCGCCGGACTCAGGTGGCGTCGTCGTAGCGGGGAGGCGTTGGGCCTTCCGATGCCACCGGCTCCACCTGATGATCCAGCGGGGAGGGCTCATCGGGGTCGAGGTCGTCCCAGCCCTGTTCGGCGCGCTGCCGCGCCAGGGCGCGATCGTGGGTCCGAGCGATCAGCACCGACGTCTCGAACAGCACCACGAGCGCGCCGGCCAGCGCCAGCATGGAAACCGGGTCACTGCCGGGAGTGGCGACGGCGGCAAGCACGAAAAGCCCGAACAGGCAGCCACGCTGCCAACGCTTGAGCTTCGCATACGGCAGCACCCCGACCCGGTTGAGCATCACCACCAGCAGCGGCAACTCGAAGGTCAGGCCGAAGACCACCAGCATCGTGAGCAGGAAACCGACATAGGCCTGACCGGTCAGCGCGGTGATGAACTGCCCGGCGCCCAGGTTCGCCAGGAAGGACAGGCCGGTAGGAACCACGTAGTAGGCCAGAACCGCGCCTGCGGCGAACAGCACGGTGGACGCGCCGACGAAGATGACGGCGAACTTGCGTTCCTTGGCATAGAGGCCGGGTGTAATGAATGCCCACAGCTGGTACACCCACACCGGCGCGGTGAGCACCGCACCCGCCGCGAGGCCCACCTGCATCCGGAGGGTGAACACCTCGAACGGGCCGGTCTGCAGTAACTGGCACCGGCCCTGGTTCGGGGTCAGTCGCAGCGTCTCTGGGAGGCCGCAGTAGGGACGGGTGATCAGGTCACCCAGGGTGGGCAGGCCGAACAGTGACGTCGCCCACCAGACGAACCCGAGGATGCCACCGAGCGCGACCGCAGCCAGGGCGACGAACAACCGGTAGCGCAGCTCGTAAAGGTGCTCCATGAGAGTCATGGAGCCGTCCGGGTTGGCCTTGCGCCCACGGCCCGGCGCAGCGCGCCAACGTCCAGCCGGGAAACGCATCCCGCTCACCCGACCTTGGTCGTCAGCGGGTGGTGTCGTTGTTGCGCTGAGACTTCTGAACGGCCGTTGGTTCCTGAACCGGCGTTGCGGTGGGACCCGGCGGCGGCAGTACCGGCTGAGGGGCCTGCTGCGAGGATGGCGGCGGGGCCACCTCGTCCTCCGAGCGCATGCCCTTGGTTTCGGCCTTCAAGATGCGCATGGACTGCCCGATCGCCCGAGCGGCACCCGGCAGCTTGGTCGCACCAAACAGCAGGACCAGCACGCCGAGGAGCACTATCAGCTCCCAGCCACCCAGATTAGGCATCGTGGCTTCCTTTCTCGTTTCTCGTGCGGGACCGATGCTACGCGGCCAGGGCTCGGCTGGGGGTCTCCGTGTTGTGGGGGCGACGCCGTCGGGCCAACTCCACCCGCAGCGCCGCGATCCCGGCGCTCAGCGCGCGGCTGCGGTCGGCGAACCCGGCGCGGCTGATGTGGGCAGTCCCGGCCAGCCGACGGGCCGAGCCAAGCAATCGAGTCAGCAGCATGAGCAGCACCACGGCGCCGGCGCCGACCGCCAGTGCACTGATCAGGTAGGGCACACTGATGACGTTAGCCCTGCTCGCCGGACGCCAGCTGACCGGATCTGTGCACCGCCGCGCGGGCCCGCTGCGTCACGGCCGCAGCCAGCTCCGGGGGCTCGCGGACCATCACGTCGGCGCCCAGGCCCAGCACCAACCGAACCATCCAGCCGGTGTCGGCGTAGCGCATTCGCACGGTCGCGGCTCCCCCTTCGCCCTCGATCAGTTCCTCCACCGGGTAGTACTCGGCGACCCAGCGGGCATCTGGGGCCAGGGTGAGCACGGCGACCTGCTGGTCGGGTTGGGCACGGAACAGCCCGGCCGACACGTCGGTGGGACGTGCGTGTGGTGGTGGCGCGGCCGGCTCGTCCAGCGTCGCGACGTGCTCGATGCGGTCCAACCGAAACAGCCGCACTCCCTCGGCGCTGCGACACCAGGCCTCCAGGTAGCTGCGACCTTCCACCAGGAGCAGCCGCATCGGGTCCACGGTGCGCTCGCCCACCGTGTCACGGGAGGCGGTGTAGTAGCGGATCTGCAGCGCGCAGCGGTGCTCCAGCGCGTCGCGCACCGCAGCCAGGGCAGCTTCTTGGTTATTAGCCAGCCCCACCACCACACCCTCAGCCTGCCCGGCCGCCGCTTCGATCTTGGCCAGAGCCCGGCGCACTGATCCGGCGTCGACCACGCCCGGTGTCTCGGCCAGCGCTCGCAGCGCCACCACCAACGCGGTCGCCTCGGCCCCGGACAGTCGAAGCGGGCGGCGCATCCCGGCGTCGAAGGTGACGGTCACGGTGTCGCCCTCGAAGGACAGGTCGATCAGGTCGCCAGGCCCGTAGCCGGGCAGCCCGCACATCCACAGCAGCTCCAGGTCGCGGCGCAACTGCCGGACAGTGACATCGAAGTCGGCGGCCACGTCCTCGATCGGTGCACCGGGCCGTGCCAACAGGTAGGGCACCAGAGCCAACAGCCGGGGCAATCGCTCGGCCACCCCGGCCATCAGCCCACGCTCCCGGCAGCCGCCGACAGTCGGGCTCGCACCGCATCGGCGAGTTCGGCGGGCTCGACGACCACGGCGTCCGGCCCGTGCCCGGCGATCCATCGCGCAGCGACGTCGTGACCGGGCAGCTGCACCGCAACGAGATCGCCGCTCACCCCGCCCAAGGTCATGTCGCCCAGCACCGTCGCATGCCGACGCAGGCCGTGCGCGCGGCCCTCGGCCAGCCACAGCCGAGCGGTATGTGCCACCGGCGGCGGTTCGGCGGAACCTACCACGATCTTCAGCAGGTCCACTCCCGCTGGTCGTTGTATCGACCCCGGGACGCCGACGGTCCTCACCGTGTCGACAATCCGGGACACCCGGAAACAGCGAGTCGCTCCCCGGTCGCGGTCGTGTCCCACCACGTACCACCGGCCCCGCCAGGACACCACTCCCCACGGCTCCAGGGTCCGCGTCGCGGCCTCGGCGGCGGGACGCCTGCGGTGCAGGAACGTCACGGCCTGCCCGGCCTGGACAGCCGAGATCAGCGGGGTCAGTGCCGGTTCCGCGCCTCGCACCCGTGGTTCAACGGCCATCGATGGCTCGGCGTCCACCTCCACTCCGGCAGCGCGCAGCTTGAGCACAGCACCGTGCGCGGCCCCGGCCAGCTGTGGGGAATCCCACAGCCGGGCGGCCAGTGCGACCGCGGCGGCTTCGTCGGGTTCGAGGTCGATGTCGGGCAGCTCATAGTCCCGACGCGCAATGCGGTAGCCCTCCCCCGCCTCGGCGCCAGGAGCCCGGCCGGTCTCCAGGGGAACGCCCAGTTCGCGCAGCTCGGCCTTGTCCCGCTCGAACATCCGGAAGAAAGCCTCGTCGGAGGGCGTGTCGGTGTAGCCGGGCACGATCCGCCGGATCCGTTCGGCAGGCAGGTACTGCCGGCTGGACAGCAGGCAGAGCACCAGGTTGACCAAGCGCTCAGCGCGGGCGGAGGACACCGGGGCAGCCTACGACGCCATTAAGTGCCGGAACACTGCTACGCACTCACGAGGCTCATAGCGAGGCTATGAGCCGTTCCACGCGCTCATCCACGGCGCGGAACGGGTCCTTGCACAGGACCGTGCGCTGGGCCTGGTCGTTGAGCTTGAGATGCACCCAGTCGACGGTGAAGTCGCGGCCCGCAGCCTGGGCAGCGGCGATGAAGTCTCCGCGCAGCTTCGCCCGGGTGGTGGCAGGTGGAGTGTCCTTGGCCGCCTCGATCTCACCGTCGTCGGTGACCCGGTCAACCAGGGCCTTGCGCTGCAGCAGGTCGAACAGTCCCCGACCACGGCGGATGTCGTGGTAGGCGAGGTCCAGCTGAGCGATCCGTGGGTTGGACAGGTCCATCCCATGCTTGGCCCGGTAGCGCTCCACCAGCCGGTGCTTGATCGCCCAATCGATCTCGCGGTCGATCAGGCTGAGGTCCGCTCGCTCGACGGCGCCCAGGGTGCGGTCCCACAGCTCCATCACCCGGTCGGTCAGTGGGTCGGACCCGCGGCGGGCGACGTGCTCGGCAGCGCGCGTGAAGTACTCCCGCTGGATGTCCAGCGCGGAGGCCTCGCGGCCCCCGGCCAGCCGCACGCTGCGCCGGCCGGTGAGGTCGTGACTGATCTCCCGGATCGCCCGGATCGGGTTGTCCAGGGTGAAGTCGCGAAACGCGACGCCCTCCTCCACCATCTCCAGCACCAGGTTGGCGGTGCCCACCTTGAGTAGCGTGGTCACCTCGGACATGTTCGAGTCACCGACGATCACATGCAGGCGGCGATACCGCTCGGCGTCGGCGTGCGGCTCGTCCCGGGTGTTGATGATGGGGCGCGACCGGGTGGTCGCCGAGGAAACCCCCTCCCAAATGTGCTCAGCCCGTTGCGACAGGCAGTACACCGCGCCGCGGGGTGTCTGCAGCACCTTGCCCGCGCCGCAGACCAGTTGCCGGGTGACCAGGAAGGGCAACAGCACGTCGGCGATCCGCGAGAACTCACCAGCCCGGGCCACCAGATAGTTCTCATGGCAGCCATAGGAGTTGCCTGCGGAGTCGGTGTTGTTCTTGAAGAGAAAGATGTCCCCGCCGATACCCTCGTCGGCCAGCCGGCGCTCGGCATCCACCAGGAGGTCCTCGAGGATCCGTTCGCCGGCCTTGTCGTGGGTCACCAGCTGGGCGAGGTCGTCGCACTCCGCCGTGGCGTACTCCGGATGTGAGCCCACATCGAGGTACAGCCGGGAGCCGTTTCGCAAGAAGACATTCGATGACCGACCCCACGAGACCACCCGCCGGAACAGGTAGCGGGCGACCTCGTCCGGCGACAGCCGACGCTGGCCGTGGAAGGTGCAGGTGACCCCGAACTCAGTCTCGATGCCGAAGATCCGCCTCTGCATACCTTCCACCCTAGGCTGCCGGGGCCGTCCTGCAGGCCGTCCGTACGGGCTCACTTACGCTGCACGAGTGCTGGAATGGGTGCGCCGAGCGGCGCAGGAGATCAACCGTGCCGATCGTGAGCTGGTGCGCCGCACCGAGACCATCCCCCCCTCAGCTGCCGACGAGGGTCTGAAGCGGCTGACCAGAACCGCCAACCACAGCCTGCTGTGGTTCGGCGTGGCTGCGGCGCTGGCCATCCGCAAGGGTGTGACCCGGCGGGCCGCCCTGCGCGGTGTGGCGGCGATCTGGGGGGCCAGCCTGACCACGAACGCGATGGCCAAACCGCTGATGCCGCGGCGTCGACCGGCTTGGGAGGACGTCCTCGTGCCACGCCGGCTGAATCGCAACGAGCGTCCCAGCTCGTCGTCGTTTCCCTCCGGGCACGCGGCATCGGCGGCGGCGTTCACCACCGCGGTGACGATGGAATGTCCCGCCATGGGGTTAGCCGTGGCCCCGGTCGCGGCGGTGGTGGCCTACTCCCGGGTGCACACCGGGGTGCACTATCCCTCCGATGTGCTCGCTGGGATGCTGCTGGGCAGCGGCATCGCGCTGGCCACCCGGCGGTGGTGGCCGTTACGGGTCGGCGAAGCGGCCGAGAGTAGACATCGGGCACCGGTGCCGGCACTGGTTGACGGCGAGGGTCTGGTCGTGCTGATCAACGCCGGGTCTGGAGCCGACGCCGGGCACCCCGGTGCCGAGCTGGCCGTCGCCTGGCCCGCCGCCCGGCAGGTGGTCATCGAGCCTGGTGGCGATCTGGTCAAGCAGCTGGAGGCGGAGCTGGACGCCTCCGATCGACCGCTGGCGCGTGCGCTGGGGGTGGCTGGCGGTGACGGCACGGTGGCCGCGGCGGCAGCGGTGGCAGCCAGCCGGGGGTTGCCCCTGGTGGTGGTGCCGGCCGGCACTCTGAACCACTTCGCGCGGGACATCGGGGTGACCGAGGTGCCGGACGCCGTCGAGGCGGTGCGCGCCGGCACCGCAGTGGCGGTGGACCTGGGAGGAGTGCAGGTTGATGACGCGCCGCCACACTGGTTCGTCAATACCGCCAGCCTCGGCGGGTATCCCGATCTAGTGCAGCTAAGGGAGCGAAGGGAAGCGCGCTGGGGCAAGTGGCCGGCGGCGGCGTTCGCGCTCATCCGGGTATTCCGCGCGGCAGACCCCCTGGCGGCGCGCATCGACGGCGAGCCGCGCAAGTTGTGGCTGATCTTTGTGGGCAATGGTCTGTATCGTCCCCGCGGCTTCGCTGCCGCGGTCCGCCACCGGCTGGATTCCGGGGTGTTCGATGTCCGTTATGTGCGTGCTGACGTGCCGCTGTCTCGGACCCGATTCCTCATCGGGGCACTAACCAGCGCCCTGGAGCGAAGCCGCACCTACGTCCAGCAGGAGCGTGCCGACATGCTGATCGAGGTACTCGGTCCGCCGGTGGCGCTGGCCACCGACGGCGAGATCATCACGAAGGGTCGCCGGTTCCGGTTCTTCACCCAACCCGCTGCGCTCCAGGTCTATCGCCCGACCCGCTGAGGACCCCGTCAGCTACCGGTGCTGGACCCACCGTTCGTGCCGTCGACGTCAGTACCCTCGCTTGGCGCCGTCGAGTCCGGGGCGTCCCCGTTGGGTTCGGTTGTCGGGCTGTCGGCGCCGGGCAGCAGTGCGGTCAGCGCCGCCCCGGTGATCCGCCGGAAAGCGCGGCGCGGCCGGGACCGGTCCAACACCGCGACCTCAAGCTGGCCGACGCCCAGGGTGCGCTGTCCGGTCCCATTGACGCTGGTGGAGGCGGAGCTCAGCGCGGCCACCGCAGCAGCGACGGCTTCAGTGGTGTCCATGTCCTGCCGGAAGGATTCCTTGAGTGCCGTGGAAATGACCTCGGCTTGGCCGCCCATCACGACGAAATCGGGCTCGTCACCGATCGAGCCGTCGTAGGTCAGGTGGTAAAGCTGATCGGAATCCTGGTCGACGCCCACCTCGGCGACGCACAGCTCCACCTCGAACGGCTTGTGTTGCTCCGAGAAGATCGTCCCGAGGGTCTGCGCATAGGCGTTGGCCAGGGCCCGCCCGGTCACATCCCGCCGGTCGTAGGTGTAGCCGCGGACTTCGGCGTGCCGGATCCCGGCTTGGCGAAGGTTTTCGTACTCGTTGTAGCGGCCGACGGCGGCGAAGCCGATCCGGTCGTAGATCTCCGAAATCTTGTGCAGTGCGGTGGACAGGTTCTCGGCGACGAACAGCACCCCCCGTGAATAGCTGAGGACCACCACACCGCGGCCTCGGGCGATGCCCTTGCGGGCCAGCTCCGAGCGGTCGCGCATGATCTGCTCGACCGAGGCGTAGAACGGCATCGTCACAGCGGGAGCTCCTGGGTGGCGTCGGATTCGGCAGCGAACCCGAATGTCTTCGGCTGGCACTGTCGAGGAGTGGAGTAGGCGTCATGTCAGGGCGATATGTCAGGGCGGTCGGCGCGGCATCAGCCTCCGGGCCTTCGCCTGCGGGCCTCCACCACAACGTCGACAACCTGAGCGGCTTGCTCGTCAGAAAGCCTGACTGCCCCGTCCGCTGCGGTAACAGTGATCACCACCGGATAGATCTGACGAACAGGGTCCGGTCCGCCGGTCGCGCTGTCGTCGTCGGCGGCGTCGTAGAGCGCCTCCATGGCAATCCGGACAGCGGCGTCGACCTCCATCATGGGGTCGTACAGCTTCTTCAATGATGAGCGAGCGAACAGCGACCCCGAGCCCACGGAGTGGTACCCGACCGTCTCATCGTAGAAGCCGCCGACGACGTCGTAGGAGATGATCCGGCCCGCCCGGTCCGGGTCGGTCGCATCGACGTCATAGCCGACGAACAGTGGCAGCGCAGCGAGCCCCTGCATGGCAGCCGGAAGGTTGCCGCGGACCATGCCGGCCAACCTTTTAGCCTTGCCGTCCAGGGTGAGCGGGACACCCTCGATCTTCTCGTAGTGCTGCAGCTCGACGGTGAATAACCGCACCAGCTCCACCGCGACACCGGCCGTCCCGGCGATTCCGACCGCGGTGTAGTCGTCAACGACGAACACCTTCTCCATGTCGCGCTGGGCGATGAGGTTGCCAGCCGTCGCTCGACGGTCCCCGGCGATGAGCACCCCACCGCGGAAGGTGGCCGCCACGATGGTGGTGCCGTGCGGGCCTACCACCGGTGCAGCGCCACCGTGCACGGGGGACACCTCGCGGGTGGGCAGCAGGTCCGGCGCCGTCGCAGCGAGAAATTCGCTGAACGATGAGTTGCCCACCATGAAGTACGACGCCGGCAGCGCTGCGCCCGGGTAGCGTCCGACCGAGGACTGATCCATCGGCTGTGATCGTCTCCTAGCTCCCGTTGTCGCAGTCACTCCTGTCAGCGAGCATGATGCCCTTGCCGCTGTGTTTTCCTCTCAGGGGGGCTGACCGATCACTGGCCACCCTTCTGGACATAAGCCCGGACGAAGTCCTCGGCGTTCTCCTCCAGCACGTCATCGATCTCGTCGAGGATCGCGTCCACGTCCTCGCCGAGCTTCTCGCGACGTTCCTGACCGGCTGGCGCGCCGCCGCTCATCTCGTCGTCGCCGTCGCCGCCGCCTTGGCGCTGCACCTTCTCCTGGGACATCTCGCCTCCCGGACCGAAGTTGTCTCTACCAGACAGTACCCAGCAAACCCGACAATCGCTGCCAGGCCAGTCGGGTGATCAGCCCCGGGTGAGTGCCTCCACCAGCTCCGCAGCGGTAGCCGAGGCGTCCAGCAGCGCCCCGACATGCGCTCGGGTGCCTCGCAGCGGTTCGAGAGTGGGGATCCGGACCAGTGACTCGCGGCCCAGGTCGAAGATCACCGAATCCCAGGATGCCGCGGCCACCTCCGTGGCGTAACGCTCCAGGCACTGGCCGCGGAAATAGGCACGGGTGTCCTCTGGGGGCGCCGTGATGGCCGCGCGTACCTCTTCCTCGGTGACCAGCCGCTTCATCGAGCCACGGGCCACCAGGCGGTTGTACAGGCCCTTGTGCATCCGCACGTCGGAGTACTGCAGATCCACCAGGTGCAGCCGGGGTGACGCCCATGCCAGACCGTCACGAGCCCGGTAGCCCTCAAGTAGCTGTAGCTTGGCGGGCCAGTCCAGTCGATCGGCGCACTCCATCGGGTCCCGCGCTAGGGCGTCGAGCACCTCACCCCAGGTGCTGAGGACGTGCTCGGCGATGTCGGCGGTGCTGTCCGGGATGCCCTCGCGGGCGAAGAATTGCGTGACCCGCTCGTGGTACGCCCTTTGCAGGTCTAGGCCGGTGAGATGGCGACCACCGGTCACCTCCACCGTCGCCTGCAGGGACGGGTCGCGGCTGATCGTGTGCACCGCCCGTACCGCGTCGACCAACCGCAGGTCGTCGAAGCGTTCCCCGGCCTCGATCAGGTCCAGCACCAGCGCCGTGGTGCCGATCTTGAGATACGTGGAGTACTCGGCAAGGTTGGCATCGCCGATGATGACGTGCAGCCGCCGGTACTTGTCGGCGTCGGCGTGCGGCTCGTCCCGGGTGTTGATGATGCCGCGCTTGAGCGTGGTCTCCAGCCCGACCTCGACCTCGATGTAGTCCGCCCGCTGGGACAGCTGGAATCCCGGCTGCTCCCCCGCGGAACCGATGCCCACCCGACCGGATCCGCAGATCACCTGGCGGGAGACGAAGAACGGGGTCAACCCGGCGATGACCAGTGTGAACGGCGTGGTGCGCGCCATCAGGTAGTTCTCGTGGGTGCCGTAGGAGGCACCTTTGCCGTCGACGTTGTTCTTGTAGAGCTGGAAGGGGGGCTGGTCGGGGACCGTGCGGGCGCGCAGCGCGGCTTCCTCCATGATCCGCTCGCCGGCCTTGTCCCAGATCACCGCGTCGCGCGGGTTGGTGACCTCAGGGGCGGAGAACTCCGGGTGTGCGTGGTCGACGTACAGCCGGGCTCCGTTGGTCAAGATGACGTTCGCCGCGCCGAGATCGTCCAGTTCTGGATCGGGCTGGGCGATTCCGGGCAGGCCAAGGTCGAAGCCGCGGGCGTCGCGCAGGGGGGACTCCACCTCATAGTCCCATCGGGCCCGCTTGGCCCGCGGTACTTCGGCCGCCGCGGCGTAGGCCAGCACGACTTGAGTCGAGGTCAGGACGGGGTTGGCGGAGCTGTCCCCGGGCACCGAGATGCCGTACTCCACCTCAGTTCCCATGATCCGGCGCATAGTCCCGAGGGTACGTGGCTGAGACGCAGGTGGCCCGGTCCGCCGCCTCAATGGCGGATCCGCAACCGCCGGCTCGGCGGCGGTCGTGACGGTCACGATTGCAGTATCTGCGTTGTGGCCGCTTCTGCGGTGAACGATGCACCGAGTTCTGGATGCAGAACGCGGTGCATCGAGTCCCTTTTACTGCGTTCTGCATCCAGAACGCAGAACGCCACTACAGGTACTGGCCGGTGTTGGTGGCGGTGTCGATAGCCCGGCCGGAGTCGGCGTTCTTGCCGGTGACCAGGGTACGGATGTAGACGATCCGCTCCCCCTTCTTGCCCGAGATCCGCGCCCAGTCATCCGGGTTGGTGGTATTAGGTAGGTCCTCGTTTTCGGCGAACTCGTCGACGATCGAGTCGAGCAGGTGGGTCATCCGTAATCCCGGCTGGCCGGTCTCTAGCACCGATTTGATCGCCTTCTTCTTGGCCCGATCCACGATGTTTTGAATCATCGCGCCCGAGTTGAAGTCCCGGAAGTACAGGACCTCCTTGTCGCCGTTTGCGTAGGTGACCTCGAGGAAACGGTTGTCCTCGCTCTCGGCGTACATTCGTTCGACGGTGCCCTGGATCATCGCCTGGATGCAGGCCCGGTAATCGTGGCCGAATTCGGCGAGGTCGTCGGCGTGCAGCGGCAGCGTTGTCTTGAGGTACTTGGAGAAGACGTCCTTGGCCGCTTCGGCGTCCGGCCGCTCGATCTTGATCTTCACATCAAGGCGTCCGGGGCGCAGAATCGCCGGATCGATCATGTCCTCGCGGTTGGAGGCGCCGATGACGATGACGTTCTCCAATCCCTCGACGCCATCGATCTCGCTGAGCAGCTGCGGCACGATCGTCGTCTCGACGTCGGAGGAAACCCCCGATCCGCGGGTGCGGAAGATCGAGTCCATCTCGTCGAAGAACACGATGACCGGGGTGCCCTCGGAGGCCTTCTCCCTGGCGCGCTGGAAGATCAGCCGGATGTGCCGCTCGGTCTCCCCGACGAACTTGTTGAGCAGCTCAGGGCCCTTGATGTTGAGGAAGTAGCTCTTGGCATCGGTATCGCCGCGGACCTGCGCCACCTTCTTGGCCAGCGAGTTGGCCACCGCCTTGGCGATCAGGGTCTTACCGCATCCGGGAGGACCGTAGAGCAGCACGCCCTTGGGTGGGCGCAGCTCGTATTCGCGGAACAGGTCGGCGTGCAGGAACGGCAGCTCGACAGCGTCGCGGATCTGCTCGATCTGGTTGGACAGGCCACCGATGTCCTCATACCCGACGTCCGGGACCTCCTCCAGGACGAGGTCCTCGACCTCGGCCTTGGGCACTCGCTCATAGGCGTAGGCGGCTTTGGTGTCCACCAGCAGGGAGTCACCCGGCTTGAGCGGGACGGCGTCGGGGTTCAACGGTCCGGGGATCAACGGCGCGGCCAGCCACACCACACGTTCTTCGTCGGCGTGTCCGATGACCAACGCCCGCTGGTCGCCATCGAGCACTTCGCGCAGGGCGCAGACTTCGCCGGTCAACTCGAAGGTGCCGGCCTCCACGACGGTCAGCGCCTCATTGAGCCGCACGCTCTGCCCACGGCGCAGCTCCGAGATGTCGACCGCGGGCGATACCGCTACCCGCATCCGGCGCCCGGAGGTGAACACGTCCACGGTGCCGTCGTCGAAGTCGCCGAGGAACACGCCGTAGCCGCTGGGCGGCTGCGCCAACCGGTCGACTTCCTCGCGCAAGGCGAGGAGCTGGCTGCGGGCGTCTCGCAGCGTCTCGACCAGCTTGGTGTTCCGCTCAGTGAGCTGCGCTACCGAAGCGGACGTCTCGGCGAGACGCTCCTCGAGCAACCGGACGTGTCGGGGGGACTCGGTAAGGCGACGACGCAGCAGCGTCACTTCGTCCTCGAGGACCCTGATCTGGGCGGCAAGAGTGGGGTCGATGCGGTCCCGACCCCCGGCGGCCCGGTCACTGGGATGATCGTGCGCCACGAGGCACCTCCTCCCGCAAGGTTCTCAGACTGCTAACGGTACGGGACTGCGCGCCAGACTGTGAGGAAACGGCGTTGCGACGATCCGTCAGATCATGAAGTTGACAATGTCGCGTCCTTCGGCGCTGCGGTCCGGTGCGGTTTACGACGGTCACAGGCGTCGGTTCGACCGGCTGGGCCGGCGCTGCCGGGTCGGTGGCACGACGCCCTCGGCCAGCCGGCGGGCGGTGAGCAGAAACGCCGTGTGGCCGACCATCCGGTGCTCAGGGCGTACCGCCAGCCCGACCACGTGCCAGGGCCGCAGCAGGGTCTCCCACGCCTGCGATTCGGTGTAGCAGCCGGCTTCCCGCAGCGCCTCGGTGGTCCGGGACAGCTGCGTGGTGGCGGCCACGTAGACGGTGAGCACTCCACCGGGAACCAGCGCGGCCGAGACCGTGGGCAGCAGCTCCCACGGACGGGCCATGTCCAGCACCGCACGGTCCATCGGCTGGTCGGCGGGGTGAGTGGCCAGGTCGGCCACTCGTAGCTGCCAGTTCGCCGGCACCGCCCCGAAGAACCGTTCGACGTTGCGCGCGGCATGCTCGGCGTGGTCCGGGCGCGCCTCGTAGGAGGTCACGGTGCCGCGTTCGCCCACCGCCCGCAGCAGCGAGCAGGTCAACGCCCCAGAGCCCGCTCCGGCCTCGAGCACCCGCGCACCGGGGAAGATGTCGCCCCACATCAGGATCTGCGCGGCGTCTTTGGGATAGACCACTTGAGCTCCGCGCGGCATGGACAACACATAGTCGGGCAGCAGCGGGCGCAACGCGAGGTACTGCGTCCCCGCGGCGGACGTGACAACGCTGCCCTCCGGCAGACCGATCAGATCGTCGTGGGCCAATGCACCGCGATGGGTGTGAAACTGCGCGCCCGGCTCCAGGAGCACCGTGTGCCGGCGTCCCTTGGGATCGGTGAGCTGTACCCGATCACCGGGTTGGAACGGTCCGCTGGATCGGGTCACGGGCGCTCATGGTGGCAGATTGCCGACCGGGTGGGTGCCCAGAGCTGTCGGGATGCTGGGTTGTCGGGGTGCTGGCCTACCCTGCGAAGCCATGACCGAGATGCTGGCGAGTAGCAGCGCCCCAGCCGGTGCCCCAGCCGGTGCCCCAGCGCGCCGGCGCCCGGCACTGTCACCGTCGCGTGCGGCTGATTTCAAACAGTGCCCGCTGCTGTACCGGTTCCGAGCTGTCGACCGGCTGCCCGAGACACCGAGCCGGGTGCAGGTACGCGGCACCGTGGTGCACGCCGTGCTGGAGCAGCTGTTCGGGCTGGCTCCGGACCAGCGTAACCGGGAGGTTGGGCGCGGTCTGGTGGATCCGGTGTGGCGCGACGTCCTGGCCGGCAGCCCCGAGCTGGCCGAGCTGTTCGCCGGTCCCGGTGACCCTGAGCTCGCCGAGTGGCTGGAATCGGCGCGGGCGCTCGTCGAGGCCTACTTCGCGCTGGAAAACCCGCGGCTGGTTGCGCCCGAGGCCTGCGAGCTGCTGGTGGAGGCGGAGCTGCCGACGACCGGAGGCGAGGCGTTGCTGCTGCGGGGATACATCGACCGGCTCGACGTCGCCCCTACCGGGGAGATCCGCGTGGTGGACTACAAGTCCGGTGCTGCACCGCGGGAGGTCTTCGAGGCCAAGGCGCTGTTTCAGATGAAGTTCTACGCCCTGGTCTTGCTGCGTATCCGTGGTGTGGTGCCGCGCCAGCTGAGGCTGATGTACCTCGCTGACCGGCAGGCGTTGAGCTACCACCCTGATGAGGAGGAGCTGGTTCGCTTCGAGCGCACCCTCGGCGCGATCTGGTCCGCGATCCTGCGGGCCGCGCACAACGGTGACTTCCGGCCCAACCCCAGCCGGATGTGTGACTGGTGCGATCACAAGCCGCGCTGCCCCGCGTTCGGCGGCACCCCACCCCCCTACCCGGGATGGCCGGATCCGACCGGCGCGGGCACCGAGACCGCCCGTGACCGGGCGGAGTAGGCCTCAGAACCGGCAGGAGCGGATGTCGCTGGCCAGGATGGCCCTGGCGCCGCGGGCGGAGAGCTCGTCCATGACCCGGTTGGCGTCTTTGCGCGGCACCATCGCGCGTACTGCGACCCAGTCGGGATCGGCCAGCGGCGCCAGCGTCGGCGACTCCAACCCGGGCGTGATGAGGACCGCATCATCGAGCAGGGTGCGCGGACAGTCGTAGTCGAGAATCACGTACTGCTGGGCGAACACCACGCCCTGCAGGCGCGCCGCGAACTGCGCCTTCTCCGGCGATGGCGCGGCGTTGGCCCGGTCTACGAGCACCGCCTCTGAGGAGCAGATCGGGTCGCCGAAGGCCGCCAGGCCGTGCTGACGCAGGGTGCGCCCGGACCCGACCACGTCGGCGATCGCGTCGGCCACACCCAGCTGCACCGAGATCTCCACCGCGCCGTCGAGCCGGATCACGTCGACGTGGACACCGTGGCGGGCCAGATCTGTCTTGACCAGCCGGGGGTAGGCAGTAGCGACCCGCAGGCCGTCGAGGTCATCGATCTTCCAGTCCCGGCCCAGCGGGGCTGCGTAGCGGAAGGTGGACCCACCGAAGCCGAGCGCGAGCAGCTCGGACACCGGCGCCGCGGAGTCCAGCGCCAGATCCCGACCAGTGATCCCGAGATCCAGCTCACCGGAGCCGACGTAGACGGAGATGTCTCTGGGTCGGAGGAAGAAGAACTCCACCTCGTTGACGGGATCGATGACCGTCAGGTCCTTGGCGTCGTGGCGTTGCCGGTAACCCGCCTCGACCAGCATTTCCGAGGCCGGCCCGGCCAGCGTGCCCTTGTTGGGCACGGCGACCCGCAGCATCGTGCCATCCCCGTTCGGGATGTCCCCGTTCATTGGCACCTCACAGGTAGCGGTAGACGTCGCTGGTGCTGAGTCCGCGGCCGAGCATGAGCACCTGGACGCGGTAGAGCAGTTGGGAAATCTCCTGTGCCAGCCGCTCATCGGACTCGTGTTCGGCGGCGATCCACACCTCGCCGGCCTCCTCGAGCACCTTCTTGCCCTGGGCATGCACCCCGTCATCCAACGCCGACACCGTGCTGGAGCCCGGCGGCCGGGTACGGGCCCGCTCGGTGAGCTCGCCGAACAGCTCATCGAAGGTCTTCACGGCTGCAGCCTATGGCTCACGACCCTCAGGCATTGAAGTATTTGGCTTCCGGGTGGTGCGCGACGATGGCGTCGGTGGACTGTTCCGGGTGCAGCTGGAACTCCTCGGACAGCGTCACCCCGATCCGGTCCGGCCGCAGCAGCGCAGCGATCTTCGCGCGGTCCTCGAGTTCCGGGCAGGCCCCGTAACCAAGCGAGTATCGGGCACCGCGGTACCCGAGCTTGAAGAACTCCTCCACCTCGGCCGGGTCCTCCTCGGCGACTGCTGCTCCGGAGGCGAAATGCAGTTCCTCCCGGATCCGCCGGTGCCAGTACTCGGCCAACGCCTCGGTCAGCTGCACCCCGATACCGTGTACCTCGAGATAGTCGCGGTAGGCGTCCTTGGCGAACAGCTCGGCGGCGTAGTCGGCGATCGCTTGACCCATCGTCACCAGGTGCACCGGCAGCACATCGACCTCGCCTGCGGCCACCGCCGTCTCCCGCGGCCGGTAGAAGTCGGCCAGGCACAGCCGCCGGTCGCGGCGCTGGCGCGGGAAGGTGAACCGGAACCGCTCGGGCGCGTCGGGCCGGGGTTCGGTGAGCACCACGAGCGCGTCCCCCTCGGCGACTGCCGGGAAGTACCCGTAGACGACCGCAGCGTGCGCGAGCACTCCCTCGGTGGTCAGCCGGTCCAACCAGTACCGCAGCCGGGGCCGCCCCTCGGTCTCCACCAGCTCCTGGTAGGTGGGGCCGTCCTTGCTCCGGGAGCCGCGCAGCCCCCACTGCCCCAGGAAGGTGGCCCGCTCGTCGAGCATCGCGGTGAACTCGGCCACCGGAATACCCGTGACCACCCGGGAGCCCCAGAACGGTGGAGTGGGGATCGGCACGTCGATGGCCACGTCAGAGCGTGCCGGTGCCGGGCCCTCAGTGCCTTCCTCCTTGGCCCGGCGCGACGCAGCGATGCGCAGCGACCGTTCCCGGCGCGCTTTACGCTCGGCTACCTTGGCGTCCTCCTGCGGGTCGGTGAGCACCGTGCCGCCCCGCTTCCTGGTCATGATCGAGTCCATCAACCGCAGCCCCTCGAAGGCGTCTCGCGCGTAGCGGACCTCACCTGAGTACAGCTCCGCGAGATCGTTCTCCACGTAGGCACGGGTCAACGCGGCTCCACCGAGCAACACCGGCAATGAGCCGGCCAAGCCCCGGGAGTTCATCTCCTCAAGGTTGTCCTTCATGATCACGGTCGACTTGACGAGTAGCCCTGACATCCCGATGGCGTCCGCGCGGTGCTCGGTGGCGGCCTGCAAGATCGCGCTGATGGGTTGCTTGATGCCGAGGTTGATCACCTCGTAGCCGTTGTTGGACAGGATGATGTCCACCAGGTTCTTGCCGATGTCGTGCACGTCGCCCTTGACGGTGGCCAGCACCAGCCGGCCCTTGCCTGCGTCGTCTTCTGCGCGCTCCATGTGCGGTTCGAGGTGCGCGACCGACGCCTTCATCGTCTCGGCCGACTGCAGCACGAACGGCAACTGCATCTGGCCCGAGCCGAACAGGTCGCCGACGGTCTTCATCCCGGACAGCAGGGTGTCGTTGATGATCTGCAGCGCGGGCCGCTGCTGCAGCGCGGCGTCCAGGTCATCCGCCAATCCATTGCGATCCCCGTCGACGATGCGCCGTTCCAACCGCTCGAACAGCGGCAGCGCGGCCAGCTCAGCCGCTCGGGATTCCCGCGACGACGATGTCGTGACGCCCTCGAACAGCGCCATGAAACGCTGTAAGGGGTCGTACTGTTCCTCTGGGCCGTCCCGCCGCCGGTCGTAGACCAGGTCCAGCGCCACGGCCCGGTGCTCGTCCGGGATCCGGGCCATCGGGACGATCTTGGATGCATGCACGATCGCGGTGTCGAGGCCGGCCTGCACGCACTCATGCAGGAAGACCGAGTTGAGCACCTGGCGAGCCGCGGGATTGAGCCCGAACGACACGTTGGAGAGCCCGAGCGTGGTCTGCACCTCCGGGTAGCGACGCTTGACCTCGCGGATCGCCTCGATGGTCTCCAGCGCGTCGCGGCGCACCTCCTCCTGCCCGGTGGAGATTGGGAAGGTGAGGCAGTCGACGATGACGTCGCAGGTTCGCATGCCCCAGCTGGCGGTCAGATCATCGATCAGCCGCGACGCCACCCGAACCTTCCACTCCGCGGTGCGGGCCTGCCCCTGCTCGTCGATGCACAGCGCCACCACTGCGGCGCCATGTTCGCGGATCAACTTCATGGCGCGCTGATACCGCGAACCCGGCCCGTCACCGTCCTCGAAGTTCACCGAGTTGACCACACATCGACCGCCGAGGCGTTCCAAGCCGGCCTGGAGCACCTCAGGCTCGGTAGAGTCCAGCATCACCGGCAGCGTTGACGCGGTGGCCAGTCGCCCGGCCAGCTCCGCCATGTCGGCGGCGCCATCGCGGCCGACGTAGTCCACGTTGAGGTCGATGAGGTGCGCGCCGTCGCGGGTTTGCGCGCGAGCGATCTCCACACAGTCATCGAAGCGCTCAGCCAGCATGGCCTCACGAAACGCCTTGGATCCGTTGGCGTTGGTTCGTTCGCCGACCATCAACACGCTGGCGTCCTGGCGAAACGGCACCGCGGTGTAGAGCGAGGACACCCCGGGTTCGGGGCGTGGCCGCCGGCTGCGAGGGGTGAGCCCGGCCACCGCCTGCGCCACCGCCGCGATGTGCTCCCCGGTGGTGCCGCAGCAACCACCGACCAGCCGGACGCCGAACTCGGTGACGAAGCCGACCAGCGCGGCGGCCAGCTCATCAGGCGTCAGCGGGTAGACCGCCCCGTCCGTGCCGAGCTGCGGCAGACCGGCGTTGGGCATCACCGACAGCGGAATCCGCGAGTGCTTGGACAGCTGCCGCAGGTGCTCACTCATCTCGGCCGGACCGGTGGCGCAGTTCAGCCCGATCAGGTCGATGCCCAACGGTTCCAACGCGGTGAGCGCTGCGCCGATCTCGGTGCCCAGCAGCATCGTCCCGGTGGTCTCCAGGGTGACCTGGGTGATGATCGGAACGTGCCGACCCTCGGCGACCATCGCCCGTCGCGAGGCGATGACCGCAGCCTTGCACTGCAGCAGATCCTGGCTCGTCTCTATCAACACCGCGTCGGCTCCACCGGCGAGCAGACCGCGGACCTGCTCGACGTAGGCATCGCGCAGCTCGGCGAAGCCGGTGTGGCCCAGGGTGGGCAGTTTGGTGCCAGGGCCGACCGAGCCGAGCACGAACCGCTGCCGGTCCGGCTCAGCGAACTCGTCGGCCATCTCGCGAGCCAGCGTGGCGCCCGCCTCTGCGAGCTCCCGGATCCGGTCGGAGATGTCGTATTCAGCGAGATTGGCCAGATTGGCGCCGAAGGTGTTGGACTCCACCGCGTCGGCACCGGCCTCCAGGTAGCCTCGGTGCACGGCACGAACGACGTCCGGGCGCGTGACGTTGAGGATCTCGTTGCAGCCCTCCAGCCCGGCGAAATCGTCCAGGCTCAGCGGGATGGACTGCAGCATCGTGCCCATGGCGCCATCCGCGACCAGCACACGATGCGCCAGGACGTCGAGCAATGGTGACTGGGACATGAGATTCAGCGTAGAGCAGGTGATATCGGGCAGCGTGGTAGCGCGTGAGGGCCATTACGGCCCAGGGGCCGTAGGCTGGCGCAGTGACCCATCCCGACAGTTCCGGCAACGGTCCGGCCACCCGCGGATCGCAGCTGCTGCCGCAGCTCACCTCCCCGGTATTGGTGGCTGCGTTCCAGGGCTGGAACGACGCCGGGGACGCTGCCAGCACTGCGATCGAACATCTGCAGCTGAGCTGGGACGCGACGCCGCTGGCTGAGCTCGACCCCCAGGACTATTACGACTTCCAGGTCACCAGGCCCACCACCAAACTGGTCGACGGGATCACCCGGCTGATCGAGTGGCCCACCACCCGGCTGTCGGTGTGCCACCCGCCCGGCGCGGACTACGACGTCGTTCTGGTGCACGGTATCGAGCCGAACATGCGCTGGCGGTCGTTCTGTGACGAGCTGCTGCGTTACGTCCAGGACCTGGGCATCACCACGGTGGTGACGCTCGGTGCACTGCTCGCTGACACTCCGCATACCCGGCCGGTGCCGGTCACCGGGACCTCCTATGACGCCGCCTCGGCGGCCCGGTTCAAGTTGGAACGGTCCAAGTACGAAGGACCGACCGGCATCGTGGGGGTCTTTCAGGACGCCTGCGTGCAGGCCGGAGTGCCGGCCATCTCGTTCTGGGCCGCGGTGCCGCACTACGTCTCCGCCCCGCCGTCGCCCAAGGCCACCCTGGCCCTGCTGCACCGGGTGGAGGAGGTACTCGATCTCGAGGTCCCACTCGGTGCGCTCCCGGAGGAGTCCGAGGAGTGGGAGGCGACAGTCAGCGAGATGGCTGAGGAGGACGACGAGGTCGCCAGTTACGTGCGTGCGCTGGAGGAGCGCGGCGACACCGAGCTCACCTTGCACGAGGCCAGCGGGGACGCCATCGCCGCGGACTTCGAGCGCTACCTGCGTCGCCGCGGCCCCGGCGGTACTCCCGGTTCCCGGGGACCCCGCGACAACCGCTGACACCGCACCCTTGCAACCCGCATTCAGCGGGCTCAGCGGGGTAAATGGGCGGTCGGCAACCCCGCTGAGCCCGCTGAATGTCGGCTAGGGTGCGTCCCGCAGATCTTCGGGCTCGGCAACGCTGTCCGAGGTCGGTCGACAGGACGGAACTGCCGTGAACTAGACAGCACCGACGTCGCCGGGCGCGAAAACGTCGGTGCCGCCGAGTTCACGGCCCACGGCGACTCCGACGGCCCGACCGGGCGCTGGCCGATACGGGCTGCTTCTGGTGCGCCACAGCGGGCCTACTCGCGTCCTCCTTGAGCTACGGGTCTTGCGCATGGTGACCCTGCGGGCGACGCATCGCCCACCGATCGCAAGTACCAGCACTGATAGCCGGACCAGCGATACGAAGCAGCCCAAGCTGGTAAGCGTCATCGAGGAACCCCATCAGCCGCACTTTCGTCTATTCAAACGCCGACACGCCGACCAGCTCACGAAGAGCCGGGGCTAGCGCTTCGGGCGGATGTAAGGGCCCGTGCTCGGGACATTTGGGCCAACGCAAATCTTTCGCCTCGCGCTATGGGTCGTGCTCATCTGCGTCAACGGCGCATCCCAAAATGACCCTAGCAAGGCCCCCACTCCAGAAAGGCGAAACAATGTCGCACTATCCCTTCACCATCCACCCAGAGTGGCGTGACCCGCCCCGAGCTGCTAATCGAAGTCATCAGCACCACCCTCGACAGCAAGGACGCGGCATGTGCTGCGACCGGAGGAGGTCCGCCAGCTGGCCGACCGGCTGATGACCGAGTACCACCGGGCGCAGTTTCTCAGCCGCCCCGCCCTCACCGGGAAAGATCACGTCTCAGAAGCGGCGTAATAATGCACGCTCGCGGTCAAAGGGTGATCCCGAGGAGGGCGTCGATTGCGGTGCGCATGAGGGTCGGCGCGGTGCGATCAGGGCCTCGCCGGGTCAGGGTCTGGATGGCCCAGTCGTCCAGTGCAGCGAGTGCTCGCGGGGTATCCAGGTCGTCGGCTAGGTAGGTGCGTAGCCGGGTGACAGCATCGGTCGCGGGTGCCCCGGCAGGTTGCGCGACGGCTTCCCGCCAGCGAGCCAGCCGGCTCACCGCCTCGTCGAGCATTGCGGTGCTCCAGGTCCGGTCGGTGCGGTAATGCCCGGACAGCAACGCCAGCCGCAGGGCCATCGGGTCCACCTGGTCGGCACGCAGCCGGGAGACGAAGACCAGGTTGCCCTTGGACTTGGACATCTTCTCGCCGTCCAAGCCGATCATGCCGGTGTGGACGTAGTGCCGGGCCATCGGATGCGCACCGGTGAGCGCCTCGGCATGGGCGGCCGAGAACTCGTGGTGCGGGAAGATCAAATCAGAGCCGCCGCCCAGCACGTCGAAGCGAGTGCCTAGGCGGTTGAGCCCGATCGCGCAACACTCCACGTGCCAGCCGGGGCGCCCTGGACCCAGCTCGGAATCCCACGACGGCTCGCCGTCTCGGGCGGTACGCCACAGCAGGGCGTCCAGCGGGTGGCGCTTGCCGGGGCGCTGCGGGTCCCCGCCACGCTCGGCGGACAGCCGGATCATGGTGGGCTCGTCGTAACCGGACTCGGATCCGAAGTGTGCCGCGGCCTGGTGGTCGAAGTAGATGTCGGGGTACTCGGGGTCGTCGACCCGGTAGGCCGCGCCGCAGGCGACCAGCTTGGCGACCACCTCGACGATCTCGCCGATCGCTTCCACGGCCCCGACGAAGTCCCGCGGTGGCAACACCCGCAGCGACTCCATGTCTTCGCGGAGCAGGGCGGTCTCGCGCATCCCGAGCACGATCCAGTCGTCCTGGTCGCGGCGGGCCCGCTCCAGCAGCGGATCGTCGACGTCGGTGACGTTCTGCACGTAGTGCACGTCATGCCCGGCGTCGCGCCAGTACCGGTGCACCAGGTCAAAGGCCAGGTAGGTAGCTGCATGCCCGAGATGGGTGGCGTCGTAGGGAGTGATCCCGCAGACGTACATCCGTGCGGTGCGGCCAGGTGTGGTGGGCCGGATCTGGCCGGTCGCGGTGTCGTGTAGCCGCAGCGGCGGGCCATGACCGGGTAGCTCCGGCACTGGTGTCGAGGTCCAGGGCTGCATGCCTTCGACCCTACGTCACGGTGGATGCGGCTCTGTGTCGCTGACGGGCGCGCGTGTGGGCGCGACACACCGTGCAGGAGAGCACGACACGCGGGGTTAGGGGCGGCGGCGGTGGCGGAGGTAGTCACCGACCACTGCGGCGCCCAGCCCGTCCAATCCTGGATCGAGCACCCGGCCGCCGCAGCGCCGGGCCAGTGCGTGGACGAACTGAGCGAGCCGGGGGTTGCGGCCCAGCATCATGATGCTCACCGCGGTGCCGTTGCGGGCCAGCCCGTCCATCTCGCGCACGGTCAGCGCCAGCGTCTGGGGCAGCGGCGGGTAGCTGAAGACCGCCTCCCCGTCGGCTTCCAGGTGCGCGGTGGGCTCCCCGTCGGTGACCACCAGCAGGACCTGCGCGGCGTCGGGGTGGCGGCGCAGGTGCCGCCCGGCCAGCAGCAGCGCATGGTGCAGGTTGGTGCCCTGCTCCCACACCCCGGCCAGTCCGGTGAGCTGGGCGATGTCCACCTGCTGCGCGTGGCGCCCGAAGGTGATCAGCTCCAGCGCGTCGGACCGGAACCGGGTCTGGACCAGGTGGTGCAGGGCCAGCGCGGTGCGCTTCATCGGCACCCAGCGCCCGTCTTGCACCATCGACCACGAGGTGTCCACGCACAACGCCACAGCGGCCCGGGCGCGCTGCTCGGTGTCGACCACCTCGACGTCCTCGACGGTCAGCAGTGGGTCCGCGCTGCCCGTGGCGGCCCGGCGCAGCACGGCGTTGCGCACGGTGCGGGGCACGTCCCACGGCTCGGAGTCGCCGAACTCCCACGCTCGGGCGCCTCCGGTGGGCTCCCCGGCAGCTCCGGCCCGGCGCAGCTCGCGCTCCCCGCGCCGGCTGCGTAGCGCATCGGCCACATCGGCCAGCGCCTGCGAGCCCAGCCGGCGCAGCGCCTTGGGCGACAACCGCAGCGACCCGTCCGGGGCGCGCTCGAAGAATCCGTGACGTTCCAGCTCACGTTCCAGCTCGGCCAGGCGGCGAGCGTCGATGCGGGCCTCGTCGCCCAGCTGGCGGGCCAGCGCGTCGAGGTCGACGTCCTCGGCGCGGGCCCCGGCGTAGGACTGTGCGAGCTGCTCGGCCAGCGCGTCGAGCTCGGCGAGGTCGGCCATCGCCTGGGCGCCCTCCCCCAGCCCGAGTGGGTCCTGACCGCGGAACCGCTCGGAGCCCTGCCAGTCCTCCCCGGGCCGCAGCCCTTGCAGCTGGGCGTCCAGCTGGGCGAGCTGCTGGGCCAGCCGCGGGTCACCGAAGGCCTGCTGGGTGAGCTCGGCCAGCTCGGCGCGCTGCTGGGCGCTCATCGAGTTGAGCATCCGCTGCGCCGCGGCCGAGCGCGCGGCCAGTGCATCGATCAGCTCGTCGACGTTGCGTGGGCGTTCGGGGAAGAAGTCCCCGTGCTGGCGCATGAAGTCCTCGAAACGCTGCGGGGTGTCGTGGTCGCCGCGGGCGTGCGCGGCGAGCAGCTCGTTGAGATCCGACAGCATCTGCCGGATCCGCTCGACATCCTCCGGGGAGGTGGACTGCAGCGCCTGCTTGATGCCCTCGAAACGCTGCTCGAGCAGCTGCTGGCCCAGCAGGTCGCGGATGTCCTGGTAGGCCTGCGCGGCCTCGGCGGAGCGCCAGTCGTAGTCGGCGAGTTCGGTGACGGCGCGGGCGGTGTCCGGAGGTAGCGCGTCGAGCTGCGCCTCGCGGAACCGGGCGTCGTCGTCGGGGTCGGGGAACAGCGCCCGTCGTTCCGCGGTGAGGGCTTTGTCCAGCAGCTCGCGAACCTGTTGCAAGGTGCCGTCGAGCCGGTGCCGGCGGGTGATCTCGGCGCGGCGCTGCCAGACCCGGCGGGCCAGCTCATCCATGCCGGGGGTATCGGGCATCCCCCGGCGCAGCAGTTCCCGCATCGCTGCTCGGGGCGAGGCGCCGTCCATCACATCGCGACCGATCTCGTCCAAGGCCGTCGACAGATCCGCGGGGGGCGCCAGCGGATCCGGGCCGCCGTGCCAGGGCCCGTAGCTGTACCGGCTTGCGGAGGTCATCCCGCTCGGGCTCCGTAGACGGTGCGGCCGTCCTCGGCGTCCTTGCCAAGCTTGCGGGTGAGGTACAGCGATTCCAGGGCGAGCTCGACGGCAGCGGCGATCGGCCCGGGGGGGCCGTCGGGGGCGGCACCGAGGCGGGTGGCGACCTCATGCAGCACGGGTAGCTCGGGTAGCGCGGCGAGCACCTCAGCGGCGGGTACCTGCTCGCCGGTGGCGACCCGGTGGCCCTCGGAGACCGCGGTGGCCAGCGGTGTGAGGTCCAAACCGCGCAGCCGGGCCCGGGCGGTGTCGGCCACCGCGCGGCGCAGCAGGTGGGTGAGTACTTCGCCCTGCTCGTCGCGTTCTGCCGACGGTTGGTCATAGCCGGACTCGAACTCCAGCTTGCCGCGCAGCACCGACGGCACCGCTTCGAGGTCGACCGGGCGGGCCACCGCGTGGTCCTCGCCGGTCAACGCGGTCCGGCGCAGCGCGGCGGCGGCGATGGTCTCCGCGCCGGCGACCGCGAATCGCGCCGACACCCCGGAACGCTGGTCGATCGCTGCGCTGGCGCGCAGGTGCCGGGAGAAGCGGGCCAGCACCTCCAGCAGCGGCTGGCCGACCTCGGCACCAATGCTGATCAGGTCGGCCTCCTGGGCGACCAGCGCGACCTCGGCGGCCATCTCGCGGGGGTAGTGGGTGCGGATCTCGGC
>JALZDN010000017.1 GCA_030862525.1 Actinomycetota bacterium
GCACAACCCCTACCCCGCGCAGCCCAGCATCGCACAAAGATCGAGACCCGCACAAGCGTAGAAAGGCGCTTCCCTCTCCCGCATCAACGGCGGTCTAATGCCGTCACCTTCCTAGTATGAGGAACACGAAGGCTGGCCCAGAGATGATCATTGCACTAGCCTGGCTCGCGAAGCCGACCTTCGGTGGACTGGAGAAGAAAGTCCAGGCGCAGTGACGACTCCACCACGGTGCAGTGCACGACAACTCGGGCTTCGTCTTCCGCAGTTGCGGAGGTACCCTTCCCTGCGTGCCGCACTATCGGATGTCAGAGGTTGCTCAGCTATTCGGCGTAAGCGATGACACCGTTCGGCGCTGGGCCGAGTCTGGGCAACTGACCGCGATCCGGGATGCCGGTGGTCGCAAGGCCGTGGACGGCGTGGAGCTGGCGGCGTTCGCCAAGGCGCAGGCGCAGGCCACCCCCGATCCGTCCCTGGTGGATCGATCGGCGCGCAACCGCTTCGTCGGGTTGGTCACCGACGTGATCTGCGACCGGGTGATGGCACAGGTAGAGATCCAGTGTGGACCACACCGGGTGGTCTCGCTGATGAGCAGCGAGGCAGTACGCGAACTGGGGCTCGCGCCGGGGGTACTGGCAGTGGCTGTCGTGAAATCGACCGAGGTCATGGTCGAGACCCCAGGAGGACGAGCATGAAGCGGTTGGTAATGGTGGGGCTGGCGGCTGGGCTGGCGCTGGCAGGCTGCGGTGGTGGTGGTGCGGAGCAGACCCGACCGGGCGCCCAGGAACGAGTACCGGTCACGGTGCTCGCAGCGGCCTCGCTCACGGACGTGTTCACCAAGTTGGAGCCGGCGTTCGAGGCCGCCAATCCTAGCGCTGACCTGCGGTTCAGCTTCGGCGCCTCGTCCGATCTGGCCACCCAGATCGTCAACGGCGCCCCTGCTGATGTGTTCGCCTCGGCCAACGAGAAGCAGATGAAGGTGGTCACCGACGCGGGCAAGGCAGCCGGCACACCGAAGCCGTTCACCACCAACGTGCTCACCATCGTGGTGCCCCCGGGCAATCCGAAGGACATCCGCACGTTCGCTGACCTGGCCAAACCGGACGTCACCGAGCTGGTGTGTGCCCCGCAGGTGCCCTGTGGTGCGGCCACCGAACAGATCGAGCAGGCCACCAACATCGAGCTGAGCCCAGCCAGTGAGGAGCCCGACGTCAGGTCGGTACTGGCCAAGGTTCAGGCCAAGGAGGCCGACGCCGGGCTGGTCTACATCACCGATGCCCGCAGCGCCAAGGGAAGGGTCGAGCAGATCAACTTCCCGGAAGCCAAGGACGCGGTCAACGTCTACCCGATCGCGGCGATCGATGGTGCTCCGCAGGCTCAGCTCGCGGAGGCCTTTGTTGCGTTCGTCCTGGGTCCTGCGGGCCAGCGAGAGCTGATCGCCGCCGGCTTCAGCCCTGCTTCTTGACGCGGACAAGGGATCCACACACCATCCGCACCGGGCTACCCGGTGCGCTGTGGGTGCCTGCGGTGGTGGCCTTGGGGCTGATCGTGCTGCCGGTGGTCGGGCTGGTGGTGCGGGCACCATGGTCGCGGTTTGTCGAGCTGATCACCAGCGATTCGGCGCTTGCGGCGTTGGAGCTGTCGCTACGTACCGCGGTGGTGTCCACCCTGCTGTGTGTCGTGTTCGGTGGGCCGCTGGCGGTGGTGCTGGCCCGCGGATCGGTCCCGGGCCTGCGGTTGCTGCGTTCGGTGGTGCTGCTGCCGCTGGTGCTGCCACCGGTGGTCGGTGGGCTGGCGCTGCTGTACCTGTTGGGGCGCAGCGGGTTCGCCGGCTATGCCCTGGACCTGGCGTTCGGTCTGAGCCTCCCGTTCACCACTGCAGCGGTGATCCTGGCGCAGACGTTCGTGGCGATGCCGTTTCTGGTGGTGAGCCTGGAGGGGGCGCTGCGCACCGGTGGGGAGCGCTACGAGGTGATCGCCGCGAGCCTCGGTGCGCCACCGTGGACGGTGTTTCGCCGGATCACCATCCCGCTGGTACTGCCCGGCCTAGGCTCGGGCATGGTGCTCAGCTTCGCGCGCTGCCTGGGCGAGTTCGGTGCCACCATCGCCTTCGCGGGCAGCCTGCAGGGAGTGACTCGGACCCTTCCGCTGGAGGTCTACTTGCAGCGCGAGGTCGACGCGGACGTGGCGATCGCGCTGTCGCTGGTGCTCGTGGTGGTGGCGATCGTCGTGATCGCGGTGGCCAGACCCCGCTCTGCCGAGGGATTGCAGTGAGTCCGGGGCTGCACGTCGAAACCGCCGTGCGCCGAGGGGACTTCGCCCTGGACGCGACGGTGCGGGTGGGACCCGGCGAGGTGGTCGCGGTGCTGGGACGCAATGGGTCGGGCAAGTCCACCCTGCTCGCCGCGATCGCCGGTCTGATCCGTCCGGACACCGGACGGATCGTCCTGGACGGTCGGGTACTGACCGACACCGCCGCGGGGATACAGCTGGCGCCGCACCGCAGGCGCGTCGGGCTGCTGGCCCAGGAGCCGCTGCTGTTCCCGCACCTATCGGTGCTGGACAACGTCGCGTTCGGTCCCCGCGCCGCCGGTATGCGCAAGCAGTCGGCCCGGTTAGCCGCACAGGGCCGCCTCACCGAAGTGGACGCGGTCGAGTTCGCCGCTCGGCGCCCTCGGCGGCTGTCCGGCGGTCAGGCCCAGCGCATCGCACTGGCCCGGGCGCTGGCCTCAGACCCTGATCTGCTGCTGCTGGACGAGCCACTGTCCGCGGTGGACGTGGAGTTCGCTCCTGCGTTGCGGTCACTGCTGCACTCAGTGCTGCAAGACCGACTCGCCGTCATCGTCACCCATCAAGTGATTGACGCGCTGGTGCTCGCCGACCGGGTGGTGGTACTGGAAGGCGGCCGCGTGGTGGAGCAAGGCCCGACACAGGAGGTGCTCACCCGACCGCGCAGCGCATTCGCCGCGCGGCTGGCCGGGCTGAACCTGATACCCGGTACCGCGACGGCACAGGGTCTCCGTGCCGCGGACAGCACCGAGCTGATCGGCGTGACCGAATCCACGACCGTTGGGGCGGCAGCGGTCGCCGTGTTCAGCCCCGCCGCGGTAGCCGTGTACATCGATCCGCCCAAAGGCAGCCCGCGCAATGTGATCCAAGACCGCGTCGCAGCGCTGGAACCCAACGGCACCCTGGTCCGGGTTCGCGGTGCGGCCGGGTTGGCGTCGGACATCACACCGGCCGCTGCCGTGGAGCTCGGACTGCGCACCGGTGCTGAGGTCTGGTTCGTGGTGAAGGCCGCCGAAGTCGCCGTCTACCCCACACACGTCTGTCCTACCCGCCACGGATGATGATGTCGAAGACACCAAGGAGCCGGTCGACCGGTGACTCCGGCGCGGACCGGGACGGTGCCATCGTCATGAGCCCGCAGGTCCCCTTCCCAGCGCGACGGTATTGCGGAACCGATTGCGAGCGATTCGTCACGAGCAGTCTGTGATGCCGTGGTGAGAAGTCGCGCGACTCGTGTGGCGCAGATCACTATACGGTCAGATACGCCGCTGCAGCGGATTGTGGTGCGGCACCCCTTACGCCGGTGCGGTGAATTCACGTGGTGTCCTCCGCACGACCGGGGCAATGCTTGTCCGCGGGCCTCCCAAGGTGAGGTAGTCGCAGTCTAAGGTCGGTAATCAGTCGTGTTCAGCAGCCCGTACCGGGCAGGGTCGCTGGTGACGTGTGGGCGGGGGTTTGGACGCACATCGACCGGTGAGAGCGCAGTGGGGAGCGTCGAAGCAATCGAATGCACTCCGGCGCCCCCGTGGTGGAACGGGGAGGATCACATGACAGATACCGTAAGTAGAGCTTCGCTGGAATCATTGCTGATGAGCCGGTCGCTGAACGATACGGAACTCATGCAGGCAAGCGACATGGCCACCGATTACGCCATCCTGCCTGAGGTGAGCGTGGTGAAAATCGGTGGGCAGAGCCTGATCGACCGTGGCAGGGTGGCGGTCTATCCGCTGATCGAGGAGTTGGTGGCCGTCAAGCGCAGCCATCAGATCCTCATCGGCACCGGTGCCGGCACCCGGGCTCGACACCTATATTCTGTGGCGGCTGAGCTTGGCCTGCCCACTGGTGTGTTGACTGATGTCGGGGCCGCGGTCGCCGACCAGAACGCCCAGATCCTGGGGTATCTCATGGCTCGCCACGGGGTGCCGGTGGTGGGTGGCTCGGCGTTCGGTGCGCTCCCGCTGTATCTCGCCGAGTGCGGCGCCGCCATTTTCTCGGGGATGCCGCCGTATGACATGTGGCAACGCGTCCCCACCGAGGGCGTGATTCCGCCGTACCGCACCGACGCCGGATGTTATCTGGTCGCGGAAGTCTACGGCTGTCGCAACATGATCTTCGTCAAGGACGAGGACGGGCTCTACACGGCCAATCCGAAGACCGACCCGAGTGCTGAGTTAATCCCGGAGATCACCGTCGACGAGCTGATCGCCCGGGATTTGCCGGATCTCATCATCGAGCGCCCGGTCTTGGAGCTCATGCGCCGTGCCCGGCACGTGAAATCGGTGCAGGTCATCAACGGGCTGCGGCCGGGGCTGCTCAGGCGGGCGCTCGCCGGCGAGCACGTCGGCACGATCATCTCCGCGGCGTGAGCGCCGCCCCCGCCCGGCCGGCAACGCAATCGAGGAGAACGCCATGACCAACCCTGCCTCACAGATCGAATCCTCCTTCGTGGCCAAGGACGTGCCGTCCCCGCTCATGCGCCAGACCCTGCTCGACCGTGAACTCATCCGGCCTATCGACCGTCCGGTGATCCCGCTGCTGCCATGGCTGAACGTCATCGTGATCGGTGGGCGCTCGATCATGGACAAAGGTCGCGACGCGGTGCTGCCGGTTGTCGAGGAGCTGCGGGCGGCGCTGCCCGAGCATCGGATGCTGATCCTCACCGGTCCGGGTATCCGGGCCCGCCACGTTCTCGGCGTCGGGCTCGATCTCGGCCTGCCGACTGGTGTGCTGGCCGCGCTGATCTCGTCTGAGGCCGAGCAGAACGGGCATCTCATCGCGGCGCTGCTCGCCGAGCAGGGTGTGTCCTACCTGTCACATGCGACGATCGCACACCAGCTCGCCGTGCACCTCAGTGCCAGCCAGGCCGCGGTGTCCAACGGATTCCCGCCCTACGGGCTGTACGAGCTGCCACCCGAGGTGGGCAAGATCCCGCCACACCGCACGGATACCGGCGCGTTCCTGCTGGCCGACGCCTACGGTGCCGCCCGGATGATCTACGTCAAAGATGTCGACGGCGTGTTCACCCACGACCCGGCGACCGCCGAGGGCAGCTCCCCAGAGTTGATCCCGCGGGTGGGAGTCGCCGAACTGATGGCTATGGACCTCGACGCGCTGCCCATCGACGCACTGGTGCTTGAGCTCATGGTGCACGCCAAACACCAGAAGGAGATCCAGATCGTCAACGGGCGCACGCCAGGGAACATCACCAAAGCCCTGCAGGGCGAGCACGTGGGCACGATCATCCATGCGGACTGACACCCCGCCACGCAGGGGTCGCCATGTCGGCGGCTACATAGCCATGACCAACGGAATATCGAGTCATCGAGGGCGCACTGGCGTGTCGGTGTCGTTGCCGATCACCAGCGATAGTCGACTAACGCAGCACAACGACCAGCCGCTATCAGCTTGCTACGGGACTGCCGGGACGGTTACCTCGCCGCCTACACGTCCGCACGCGTTCCACGCCGACCTCAAGCTGTGTCAACGGGCCGCGCCAGGCGCTGAGCGCTCCTGACCAGGTGGCCCGAATCGGGTCGGCGGCGTGCACCGTCCCGTCCGGGTGGCTCAGGACAGCCCATTACCCGCCACCGCTGCGGAGCTGGCCGCGGGGGCGATCGGACCCGCTTATGTCCGAGTGATCACCGCCGCGCCGTCGGTAACACCCGGCCCCGGACATGCCGACGCGACCTGGCGTCTGCCCGGTAGGCAACCGCAGCGTATTCGCGACAGTGACAATCCAGCCGACGGAGAACCCACTGACCACACCGTCTCACGGAAGCCGCGGATGTCGGCCAGGAACACGTCGAAAGGCCCAGACGACGGTGAGTTCGTTCCCGCGAGGCGTGCCGTCAGTGTCGGCGGCGCCACGGGCTCGACCGCGGTTGCCAGCCGGCATCCGGAGCTCATCGCACTGTTGACCTGGCAAGTAATAACCCGGCTAACCTACTATGACACCAGCGAATCGCACACCTCGGAAAGGATCAACCCGGCGCACGGATAAGAGCATTCGCTACCGCACAGCCAAGTTCTGTTACGGACTGTTCACTCGCGAGAGAATCACCGCCTCACAATGCCAGATAAGGTGGGAAGCCAACTGGGGGTCAGGCAGGTCCTAGCTGAAGTAAGGGAAGACAGCTACGATGATCACTGACGACATCCGCGGCCTGTGGCGCGCGTTGATCCCAGCCGCGCAGATACCGAGCTCAGCGCGGCACGAGGTCGGCACCGACAAGCCGTCGGGCAAGCACCGGGCAGACACCACGCGCCGTCCGTACGCTCCCGTTGGATGCACCGGCCGTCGAATCTACCGACCGCCTTCTCATCGAGCGTAGTGGTGCTGTATAGATGCAGCTCGGCTCGCGGCCCGAACCCGAAGATCAGTAGCAATGACATGGAGCTCCCGGGTCAACAGGGCAAACCCAGATCGAATACCGCTTACTGAACGCGGCCTACTGTTGGCCGATGCCCGGGCCCACCGGTAAGGCCCCGCATCCGCCTTGCGGCAAAAGTGCGAAGCGATGTCCGGTTCTTTACCTCAATCTTGATCGCGGTAGTCGCGGCCATCTTGGAGAAGCTTGCGCTGAGCATCACCCGCCGTCTGGGGCACCGCTGCATCGTGAGCTGACCCGCAAGCTGCGTACTAGGCGAGCCTTGCGCCGCCCGCACCGGCGAAGCGATCAGCGCTTGTCTCGGTTCGATGTATCGGAAATGCCGATGAGGCCGAGTTCGACGTCACGCCCCACCATCTACCGCCACTCGTCAAGGTGTCGACGTAAGGCTAGGGCTTGCTTCCGCTCCCGCAAGAAATCTTAAAAGGCCACGAAGCGTCCATCTGTTGTTCATAACGGTGTCGATGATCGGTTTTGGTCTGCTTGTACTGTCGCCGCGGTGTTGACGAGCGGCAGGCGCATCCTGACTACGCACGCCGGAAGTCTGCCGCGGCCGCCAGAGCTGACCGAGTTAATGGTTGCCCGTGAGACCAGTGCGCTCGACGCGACGCAGACCGCGCGTTTACCCCATGTGGTGCGCGACGCCATTGAAACCGTGCTGCGACGCCAGGCTGAATCTAATATCGACGTCGCCAGTGACGGAGAGCAGGGCAAGATCGGCTATGCCACTTATGTCAAGGAGCGCCTGAGCGGTTTCGATGGCGAGGCGGGCGCGCTGAGCCTGGCGGACCTCGAGGACTATCCCGAGATCTCCGAACGCGCCCTGGCCGGGTTGATCACCGCCACTCCGTCATGTAATGGGCAGGTGCGATACACCGGCCTTGAGGAGCTGTGCAAGGAACTTGATGCGTTGCGGGCCGCAGTCAACTCGGTCCGCGCCGCCGATGCAGCACCGCCTGAGGTGTTCGTCCCGGCGGCCTCACCCGGGGCCATCGCGATCTATTTGGCCAACCAGCACTACAATTCCCATGAGTCCTACCTAGGTGCGTTGGCCGAGGCGATGCGCATCGAGTATGAGGCGATCGCGGCGGCTGGGTTCGTGGTGCAGATCGACTGTCCCGATCTGGCGATGGGCCGCCACGTCCAGTACGCCGACCGTTCGATCCCCGAGTTCCGGATGGCGATCGCCGGGCACGTCGAGGCTCTCAACGCCGCGACGGCCAGTATCGACCCTGACCAGCTGCGCATGCACCTGTGCTGGGGCAACTACGAATCCCCGCACCACCGCGACGTCGACCTCGCCGACATCATCGACATCGTTTTGACCGCCAGGCCGCGCGGGCTGGCTCTCGAGGCGGCTAACCCTCGTCACGCCCACGAGTGGAAAGTCTTCGAACACACCTCGCTGCCCGATGACAAGATTCTCATCCCGGGAGTCATCGACAGCTGCACCAACTACATCGAGCACCCCGACCTTGTGGCCGAGCGCATCGAGCGTTACGCCTCGATCGTCGGCGCCGAGCGCGTCATCGCCGGCACCGACTGCGGCTTCGCCACCTTCGCGTCCTTTCTGCCGGTACTGCCGCGGTTGGCCTGGGCGAAGCTCGACTCGCTGGTCGAGGGTGCTCAGCGTGCCTCCGAGCGACTCTTTCGGCCCTCATCCACCCGCACCGCGGTCCGGGCGTGACCACACCGGGTCATTTCCAGCCGCTTCCCGCTCGGAGCTGGTGTCGGCGTGCCGGCCGGCTGTTCAAGCGCTGCAAGGGAAAAGGGACGAGTCATGCTGAAGGTCCTGTTCGTTGGCGACATCGTTGGTCCTGAGGCCGCGCGCTGGGTGGCCGCCCGAGTGCCCACGCTGCGGGAGCAGTATGAACTCGACTGGGTCGTGGTCAATGGTGAGAACTGCGCTGTCACCGGCCCGAACCCGATGGACGGCTTTGGGCTCACGCTGAAGATCGCCGATGAGCTGTTGGCCAGCGGCGTCGATGCCATAACCGGGGGCAACCATTCCTGGGACGGGCCCGATGCCGATCGGGTGCTGAGCTACCCCGAAGTCGTGCGCCCGGTCAATGTCGATGAGCGCCTCGGGCAGGGCGCCGTGACCCTCAAGAGCCGCAGCCACGCGCTGACCGTGGTCAACCTGCTCAGCCCAACTGCGGCACTGCCCGGGATGCGTGCACCGCAGCCCCATCCGATCTGGCCGTCGTGGGAGCAGCTGCGAGCAGGGGAGGCACTGCCCGGCTCGGTCATCATCGACCTCCACGGCGAGTCCGCTTGGGAGAAGGCATCGTTCGCGACCGCCGTCGACGGGCAGGTTGCAGCGGTGCTGGGCACCCACACCCACGACCCGACCCTGCGCGGGCACGTGCTTCCCGGCGGCACCGGATATGTCACCGAGGTGGGCATGACCGGGCGGCTCGGCTTCACCGGTGGCGGCTTCGACCCGGCGCACTTCGCCGCTTCACTGCGCGGCGAGGACATCACCGCACTTCCTGCCTACGAATTGGCCGACGGATCGATGGCGCTCGGCGCCGTCGTGGTGACCTTGGACAACGACGGCACTACCCGAACCATCGAACGCATCGAGTAAGCGGCACCCCCCATGGCTGCGAGCCCTGATCAGAGATTGCGGCCGCATCCCGCGCGAGGGCGATCATTTCCTCGGCGATATCGATGCCTACGACGACACCTTTCGACCCCACTTACGAGACAGGGGCTAACGTGTACGCCCGCCGGCCACATGGCGACCATGAGCAGCACAAGGGCAGAAAGGCCGTGCATGGCCGCCTGGACATTCCCGCTTCCCGCTGGATCGGGACCACTGAGCGGGCGAGGAACTGGATTCCCTGAAACGCTGAGCAGTGGTGGCTTAGTCGTTCATGGTTTCGGCCGGAGCCGGACGATAGGGATCAGGCTCTGAACCACCCGCGCGCTCCCCGGTCCGGAGTCGTGTTGCTGTCGGTGGCGGGTTGCGGTGACGAGAAGGCTTTTGGATGTCCTCCAGAGCGTCCGATAGCGCCTGCACCAGTGCCGAGGTCGGTAGCGTCTGCTCCCCGCACACCGGGCACGCCGTGTCGGTTCGCGTGACCCCACACTTGTGGCAGTACTCCATCCGCGCCATGCCCGATGGTTGGTCGCAGGCATGACGGGACAAGGGCCGAACAACTAACCCCAGGCAAACAATGGCCTCCACCTGTACACACCATGTTGATGCCGGCCCCGCAGACCGGCCCTTACGGTGTCATCCCCGAAGCAGACGTCGATCTATGACCGGCTTTGTGGCGAGCGAATCAACGTCCGATGTCCCGTCACAGGGGCCAATTCGCAATGGTCGGTGACCACGGGCAATACCGCCTTGGGCATGGCGAGACACGCGAGGCGAGACGCTCGGGGACAGACGGCAACCCGTCAAGCACCATGTCGTCACTGCCGGCGCGCGGCGGACGCCCCCTCCCTGTGGTAGGGGAGAACGCCCGCCGAAGGACAGTGAGTCGATCAGTGCCTGTTCGCGTCCCGCGCGCCGGTGCTGGCGGCTCCAATCCTGCTGGCCCAAGCCTTCTGTTGCGGCTTGATGATGTTGTCGTACATCGAGACAAAGATCTGGATCGGGGTGAACATCAACCCAAGGCCGGCTTCAAAGCCGGAGGCGGTCTTCGACGCAACCGGCTTGGCCCAGTCCGTCACCTGCTGCGACTGACCGCCGGACTCGGGTGCCCAGCCCTGCTGTCCCCGCGGCCCCGGCAACCCCTGCGGTCCGGGTGAGCCGGCCGGTCCGGCCGGGCCCTGCGGTCCGGGTGGGCCTGCCGGGCCCTGCTGTCCCCGCGGCCCCGGCAACCC
>JALZDN010000047.1 GCA_030862525.1 Actinomycetota bacterium
GGATCCGATCGGTGTGCTTGGTGGCCGGAACCTGCCGGTGCAACTCGACGTCCACGGCGTCGGCCAGCGCCACCGAGTCGGTGACCAGCACGCTGGCGGCCAGGGTGTCATGCTCGGCCTGGGAGACGAGGTCAGCGGCGACGTGTACCGGGTCGGCAGTGTCGTCGGCCAGGATGGCGATCTCGGTGGGACCGGCCTCGGCGTCGATGCCCACCGTGCCACGCAGCGCGCGCTTGGCTGCGGTGACGTAGATGTTGCCGGGGCCGGCGACCATGTCCACCGGGTCCAGTGGCGTGCCGTCGGTGTCTGTGCCGCCGTAGGCGAGCAGCGCGACGGCCTGCGCTCCCCCGGCGGCCCACACCTCGTCGATCCCGAGCAGGGCGGCGGCGGCGAGCAAGGTGGGGTGCGGCAGACCACCGTGGGCGGCCTGCGGCGGTGAGCACATCACCAGCGACGTGACCCCGGCGACCTGTGCAGGTACCACGGTCATCACCACAGTGGACGCGAGGACCGCCAGCCCTCCTGGTGCGTAGAGTCCGACCCGTTCCACCGGCACCCACCGCTGCGTGACGGTGCCGCCGGGCACCACCTGGGTGACCGTCTCGGTGCGCTGCTGATCGGCGTGCGCCTGGCGGACCCGGGAGATGGACTCTTCCAGCGCGGCGCGCACCGCCGGGTCAAGCTGCGCCAGCGCGGTGCGCAGCGCGTCGGCCGGCACCCGGATACCGGTCGGCCGCACCCTGTCGAAGCGTTCGGTGAACTCCAGCACCGCTGCTACGCCCCGGTCACGAACCGCCGCGATCAGTGGCGCGACCTGGTCGGCCACTGCGTCGACGTCCACCTCGGCCCGTGGGAGCAGGCCGCGCAGCGTCGCAGCAGCGGGAAGGTGACCGCGCAGATCGGTACGGGCGAGCATGCAGTTCAGCGTAATGCGCCGCCAGCCCGGTGCCGCCGCGCCTCGAGCGCCCTGGAGCGAGTGACGCCTCCGCCGTTAGGGTTCCCGAAATGTCCGTGCGTCAGGTCGTCGTGATCGCTGTGCTGGGGATGCTCGCGCTGGCTGTCCCGCTGTCGGCGAGTGCGGCACCGCCAGCCCCGTCCGAACCGGTGTCGGCGTACCGCGTGCAGGGACTGAACGACCCAGCCGCCCGCACCGCAGTACTGCACCAGGGCGTGGACGTCCTCGGCGGCGGGCGCGACTACCTGGAGATCCGGGCCACCTCCGCGCAAGCCGACCGGTTACGGGCCGGCGGGCTGCGGCTGCTCCCGCTTCCGGCGCTACCGGCGGTGCCTGGCCTGGTGGCACCCGGCCAGTTCCCGATCGGGTATCGCGGCTACCACACCTACGACAAGCTCACCGCCGAGCTGGCCGCGATCGCCGCAGCTCGCCCCGATCAGGTTGCGGTATCCAGCTACGGCCGCTCCACCGAGGGACGTCCACTACCGCTGGTGAAGATCAGCGACGCGGTCCGCACCGACCAGAACGAGCCCGAGGTGCTGTTCAGCTGCGCGCAACACGCCCGCGAGCACCTCACCGTCGAAATGTGCCTGCACATCGTGCGGCGGCTGGCGCAGGGCTACGGCACCGACCCGGCCATCACCGAGCTGGTGAAGTCGCGGGAGATTTGGGTGGTGCCAACGGCCAACCCGGACGGCACCGAATACGACATCTCCAGCGGCCTTTTCGCGCTGTGGCGCAAGAACCGCCAACCAACCCAGCAGAACACCGAGATCGGCACTGACCCCAACCGGAACTGGGGTACCGAGTGGGCCTGCTGCGGCGGTTCCAGTGCAGACCCCGGTAGCGACACTTACCACGGCACCGCCCCGTTCTCCGCTCCGGAAACCGCGCAGTTGCGGGACTGGGTGAACAGCCGGGTGCTCGGCGGCGTGCAACAGATCACCGCGCACATCGACTTCCACAGCTATTCGGAGCTGGTGCTCTGGCCGTACGGCTTCACCACCGACGACACCGGCCCGGGCTTGAACGCCTCCGACGCGGCGACCTTCCGGCGGCTGGGCGAGGCGATGGCTGCCACCAACGGCTACACCGCACAGCAGTCCAGCGACCTCTATATCACCGACGGCTCAGTGGGCGACTGGATGTGGGCGCAGCACGCCATCTGGTCGTACACCTTCGAGATGTACCCGACCAGTCAGGCGCAAGGCGGCTTCTACCCGCCGGAGACGCAGATCAAGCGCGAGGTGCAACGCAACGACGCCGCGGTAGACCTGCTGCTGGGTTACGCGGACTGCGTCCCGCGGATCATGGGCACCCGCTGCTCTGAGCGGTAGCATGCCTTGCGCGTGTACACGGGCGGTGAACTCACCGAGCAGCTCGGACGGAGCCAACCGGGAACCTCCACACACCTGCGAGTGCTGCGCGAGGCCGGTCTGGTGCAGGTCCGCCCGAACGCCAGCGACGGGACCGCAGCCTGATCACAGTGGGTGCAGCGCCAGCTTGGCGCCGAGGCTGGCGGCGAGGTGGGCGAGGTCATCGGGATCGCTGGTGACCACCGGTGCAGCGAGCTGGGTAGCGGTGACCACCACGAGGGCATCCACCACATCCGACGTGCCCGCCACAGCACAGGCTCGCCCGGCGGCCCGGCCGGCCATCTCGTCATCCGGCACGATGTGACATCCGCGCAGCAATCGGGACAGGTTGTGCTGTGGCCCTCCGCGCCAGGCCTGGGCCAACACGACCACCGGCACCACGGGCACGATCCCGGCAGCGTTGGCCCGGTCGTGCAACCTCCAGATCAGCGGATGCCGCCGCTCGGCCGCTACCAGGGCTCCGGTGTCGTAGAGCAGAGCGGGCATCAGTTTGCGGCTCGATGCTCACCGGCACCGGCACCGGCATCGGCGAGTACCCGGGCCACCCAGGCGTCTTGATCTTCGGTGGCGATGATCGGGCCGTTCTCGGCAATGAACTCCTCCAGGGCAGCCCGCCCGTTCGCAATGATGGCCTGCTCAACGGCTACCCGAGCGGCGGCTTGCGCCAGCCACGCCGAGACGGACAATCCGGCCGCCGAGGCGGCGATCCGCACCGTGCGGTCGAGTTCCTCGGGTAGCGAGATAGTGAGCTTCCGCACGGTCATACCGTCACCATACCGCGTAGGGATTCGGCAGGAACGATCGCAGAGCCTGTGATCGTAATCTCTCGAGGTGCCACCACGGCACGTCAGGAAAGGACGGACGATGCCCCAAGAGATGGCGCGTGAGCTGATCGATCGGGCGCCGACCTATGAGTTCCGGTCGGCCGGAAAACTCTGCACAGCGTGTGGCGCGATAGTCGGCAACGTGCGCGGTGACGACCAAGTGCACGACCAGTGGCACCAGGCGCTCACGGTGCTGCTGGGCCAGGAGCGCTGACTCAGCTCCGTCCGTACTTCGGCCGGCCTGGCCCCCGCCTTGCGGAGGATGCCGGTGAACTCATCGCATAGCGCGTTCCAGAGCTTCGTCGCCACCGCCGACTCGGTCGAGGCGGAACGGATCAACGTGTGAGCGGTGGGAGTCAGACGAGCACCTGGAACGGTTTCGCGGTTCGGGCCCGGACCCCGGGCAGACTGCCCAACTCCGCGACGCCCACGTGCGGAGGTACCGCATTTCCGCGACCGAGGACCCGTGACCGTCGCCGCCCGTGGCGTGGCCGCGCCGCCGATAATGGTGCGGACTTTGGCAGCATAGGGCCGGTGGGCACCGGCGGCACGGCGATCGTTCTCGGCGGAGGCGGCCTGCTCGGCGCCGTACAGGTCGGAATGTTGCGCGCATTGGTCGAGGTCGGGGTGCGGCCTGACCTGGTGGTCGGCACGTCGATCGGGGCGCTCAACGGAGCGGTGTTTGCCGCGCTGCCGCCCGCCGAGGTCGCCGACCGGCTTGACGCGCTGTGGCGCTCGCCCGACGCCCAAGCCGTGTTCGCGGCGGGGACAGTTCAGCGGTTGCACGAGCTGGCTCGCAGCGGGGTGGCCGCGCACTCGCCGACTCCGCTGCGCCGGGCGGTGACCACCGTGCTGGGCGACCGGCGCATCGAGGACCTGCCGGTGCGCTTCACGTGCTGCGCTGCGCGCATCGAGGATGCCGCGGAGCACTGGTTTGACGATGGACCCGTCGTCGACGCCGTGCTGGCCTCGGCCGCGGTGCCCGGGTTGCTGCCGCCCGCAGTCATCGACGGCCGGCACTACCTCGACGGTGGCCTGGTCAACAGCATCCCGCTGGGGCGCGCCGTCGAGCTGGGCGCCGACCGGGTCTTCGTGCTACACGTCGGGCGCGTCGACCAGCCGTTGCGGCCGCCGCGGCGGCCTTGGGAGGTGGCCCTGGTGGCCTTCGAGATCGCTCGCCGGCACCGCTACGCTCGCGACCTGGCCTCCGCCGGCGATGATGTGGAGGTGCACGTGCTGCCGGCCGGCGAGGGCGGCGCGCCGCGCTGGGACAGCCGGGCGGCGCTGCGTTACCGCGACGCCGCCGCCGCCGGCAACCGGATCACCGCCGCGCACCGCGCGTCGACTGAGTACCTACAGGCCCGCCTGGGCACCGGAGGTCGGCGGTGAGTCTCCCACCGCGATGGGTCCGCCGGGTGGTGCTCGCCCCCGCCATGGTGCTGCTCACCGTCTTGACGCTGACCACGCTGCCGGTGTGGATGCTGCTGGCCGCCGCGCTGTCGCCGTTCCTACCGGGCCGGCTGCGCGCGCTGCGCGTGCTGCGGGTGGCCGTTGTCGCGCTGGTGCTGGAGAGCATGGCGCTGGTGGCGCTGTTCGGGCTTTGGCTGGCTGCCGGCTTCGGGCTGGCAATTCGCACGCCACCGTCCCAATACTTGCACTACCAGCTCGTGGGCTGGTACCTGCGGGTGCTTTACCGGGAGGCGGCCCGGGTGCTGTGTCTACGGGTGGACATCGAGGGTCCCGGCCCTGATGACTACCTCGACCGACCGTTGCTCGTGTTCTGCCGGCACGCCGGTCCGGGCGACTCGTTCCTGCTCGTCCACGCACTGGTGAACTGGTACGCGCGGGAACCGCGGATCGTGTTGTCCGAGGCGCTGCAGTGGGATCCGGGGCTCGACGTGGTGCTCAACCGGTTGCCCAACCGATTCCTGCCCGACGGGGGTGGCGAGCAACTGCAACAGCGGATTAGCGAGCTCGCGACCGCCCTGGACCACAACGACGCATTCGTGATCTTCCCCGAGGGTGGCAACTTCACCGAGCGCCGTCGGCTGGCCGGCATCGCGCGGTTGCGGGCGCGTGGACTCGAGGACATGGCACGCCGTTCTGAGGCGATGCGCCATGTGCTGCCACCGCGCCCGGGCGGTGTCGCCGCCGCACTGGCCGCGGCCCCTGATGCCGACGTGGTGTGGGTGGCCCACGCGGGGCTGGACCACCTGTACACCGTGGTGGACATCTGGCGAGAACTGCCACTGGATGGCACCGTTCGGATGCGCTGGTGGCGGGTACCCGCCGCCGAAGTACCCCGCGGCGAAGATGCCCAGGTGGAGTGGCTCTACCAGTGGTGGAAGCGGATCGACGACTGGGTGGACGACACCCGACGCTCGCCCTAAACCGGGTAGTCGCCTATAAATCCAGCCCGAGGTCTAGGGCTGGGGCGGAGTGGGTGAGAGCACCTACCGCGAGATAGCGCACCCCGGTTGCGGCGTAGGCGCCAGCGTTGTCCAAGGTGAGGCTGCCCGACGCCTCTAGCTCGGTACCCGAGCCGGCGGCGCGGCGGACCGCCTCGGCGCACTGCGCGACTGTCATGTTGTCCAGCAGTACCAGCGGCACGTCGGCGGCCAGCGCCTCGTCCAGCTCGTCGAGGGTGCTCACCTCCACTTCGCACGACAGCTGCGGGGCGGCCGCCCGGACGGCCGCGATGGCCGCAGTCACCGAACCGGCGGCGACCACGTGGTTGTCCTTGATCAGCACCGCGTCCCCGAGCCCCATCCGGTGGTTGACACCGCCGCCGCAGCGCACGGCGTACTTCTGCAACACCCGCAGTCCCGGGAGGGTCTTGCGGGAGTCCCGGATCGCCGTGCCGGTGCCGGCTACCGCATCGACCCAGGCCGCGGTGGCGGTGGCCACCCCGGACAGGTGACACAGCACGTTGAGCGCGGTGCGCTCGGCGGTGAGCAGGCCGGCCACCGGAGCGCGCACCGCGAGGACGACATCTCCGGCGACCAACCGGTCGGCGTCCTGACGCCGGGCGATGATCTCGTACCCACCTGCTCCGAGCACCGCGTCGAGCACCGCGAGGAACACCGGCAACCCGGCGAGCGTCCCGGGCCTGCGTGGTGACACGGTGGCTGCTGCGACAGCCCCGGGGGGCACGCAGGCCGCGGTGGTGGCGTCCGGGCCGTAACATAGGTCCTCCGCCAGCGCGGAGCTGACGACCCGGTGAACGTCGTCCACGTCCACCCCCGCGGAGCTCAGCTCCAGCGTCACGCCACCCCTCCCACCAGCATCGGCTGGGCGACCACGGGAACTCCGGCGGCGTCGAGCACCACGGTAAGGCTGCGCCGCCAGCGCGCCGCGGTACGCGGATGATCGCCGCGGACGTGGCAACCCCTCGTCTCGGTGCGCGCGGTCGCGGCGGCCAGCAGGGCGGCCGCGACCAGGGTGAGCGCGGCGTCCTCGGCGTCACGGCGAGTCTGCACCGGCCACTGCGTGGTGTCGTCAGCAACCGCTGAGGCAGCAGCCAGTCCCGCGGCGTCGCGCCCGATGCCGGCGTGCGCGCTCATCGCCCGCTGCACCGCATCACGATCGGCCACCGGGCGCACCTCGCACGGCGGCAGCGGCGGACCAGGTCGCGGGGACATTGCAAGGTCGGCGGCCACCGCCTCGACAGCCCTGGGCCCCATCACCAACCCTTCCAGCAGGCTGTTGGAAGCCAACCGATTCGCGCCGTGCAGACCGGTCCGAGCCACCTCCCCGGCGGCGTAGAGCCCGGGCACCGTGGTCCGGCCGCGGGTGTCGGTGGCGACGCCGCCGCAGTGGTAGTGCGCGGCCGGCACCACCGGAATCGGGATACGGCCCGGATTCACGCCGATCGCCATGCAGGCCGCGTGGACCGTCGGGAAGCGGCGGCGGAACTCCGCGCTGCCGAGGTGGGTGGCGTCCAGCAGCACATGGTCGGTACCGGTCGTGGCCATCCGGTTGGTGATCGTCGCGGCCACCACATCCCGCGGTGCAAGCGCGCCCAGAGGGTGCACACCGGTCATCACCTGGGAGCCGGTGACGTCCAGCAACACCGCGCCCGCACCACGGATCGCCTCGGTGACCAGCGGCTGACGGCCCCGCGAGCCCGCGCCGAGATGCAGCGCCGTCGGATGAAACTGCACGAACTCCAGATCGGCGGCCAGCGCCCCGGCTCGCAGCGCCAGCGCCAGCCCGTCCCCGGTGGCGACTTCGGGGTTGGTGCTGGCGGCGTAGAGCTGACCGAGCCCTCCAGTGGCGAGCAGCACGGCGCGGGCACGCAGCACACCGGCACCGTCGTTGGGGCCGTTACCGCCCAGCAGCGCCAACCCAGCCACCCGACCGGCCTCGTCACGCAGCACCTCAGTGACCGACTGGTTCTCCAACAGCGGCAGCTGCCCGCCACGGGCGACGCGGACCAGCGCGCGCTCGATCTCCGCGCCCGTGGCGTCACCACCGGCGTGGATCACCCGGAAGGTCCGATGCCCACCCTCGCGGGTACGCGCCAGATCGTCGAACTCATCGTGGCCGTCGCTGTCAAAGACGGCGCCGCGGGCGCGCAGCGCGCTGACCGCGGCTGGACCGGCGGTCAGGATCGCCCGGACGGCGACCGCATCGCACAGCCCGGCGCCGGCCGTCAGCGTGTCGGCCACATGCGCGTCCACGCTGTCGTCAGTGCCCGGCAGTACCACCGCGACGCCGCCCTGCGCCCATCGAGTGTTGCCGTCCTCGACCGCAGCCTTGGTCACGACGACCACCCGCAGGCCGAGCTCAGCGGCGCGCAGCGCAGCGGTCAACCCGGCGACGCCGGTACCGATCACGGCCAGGTCCGCGGTCGCCTCCCAGGCGGTCATAACGCCGCCTCCGCGGGACGAAGTGCGTCGGCGGTCACTCGCCGCCGCCCGGCCGACCGATAGCAATCATGCGCTGCACCGCGCCGCGGGCTCGCTTGGCGATCTCAGCAGGAATGTGCACTTCGTCGGTGCCCTCGCGCAGTGAACGCAGCAGCGCGGCAGGGGTAATCATTTTCATGTACCGGCAGGAGGCCCGTTCGTTCACCGCGCGGAAGTCAACCTCGGGAGCCGCGCGTCGCAACTGGTGCAGCATGCCGACCTCGGTGGCGACCAGTACCTCGCGGGCGTCAGTTGCCCGGGCGGCATCGAGCATCCCACCGGTGGACAGGATCCGTACCCGCTCGGCGGGTACCGCCCCCTCGCCTGCCAGGTACAGGGCACTGGTGGCACAGCCACATTCCGGGTGGATGTAAAGCTCGGCGTCGGGTGCGGCGGCCGCCTTCGCGGCCAGCTCCGAGCCGTTGATGCCGGCGTGCACGTGGCACTCCCCGGCCCAGATATGCAGGTTCGTGCGGCCGGTCACGCGCTGGACGTGCGCGCCGAGGAACTGATCAGGCAGAAACAGCACCTCCCGGTCGGCCGGGATCGAGTCGACCACCTCGACGGCGTTGGACGAGGTGCAGCAGATGTCGGTCTGTGCCTTCACCTCGGCGGTGGTGTTCACATAGGACACGACCGCCGCACCGGGATGCTCGCTTCGCCAGACCCGCAGCTGCTCGGCGTCGATGGAGTCGGCCAGTGAGCAACCCGCCCGCGCATCCGGGATGAGCACCGTCTTGTCCGGTGCGAGGATCTTTGCCGTCTCGGCCATGAAGTGCACGCCGCAGAAGACGATGGTGCTCGCTGCCGAGTCCGCCGCGAGGCGAGAAAGCGCCAGCGAATCCCCGACGTGGTCGGCGATGTCCTGGATCTCGGGTATCTGGTAATTGTGCGCGAGCAACACGGCATCTCGCTGCCGAGCGAGCTCGCGCACCTCTTCTGACCAGGCCGCCAGATCGGTCACCGGCCCGGGACGACCGGCGTGGGTCCGCTCCGGTACGGCAATAGCGGCCATGTCGCCTCTCCTCCTTCGCTAGCATCCGTGCTGGCCCGGCCCCGAGTTTTCGCCTTACAATCGAAAACATGAATGATAACAGCGCCGGGCTCGCGGTGCACGAAGTTCTCGCGGCCGTGCTGCAGGTTCGCGACGGTCAACTGCAGGTACTGCTGTGGCAGCGCGCCATCGAGCCCGACGTCGGGCGGTGGGCGCTGCCGGGCGGCCGGCTCGGCGACCGCGAGGACGTGCAGTCCTCGGTGCTGCGCCAGCTCGCCGAGAAGGTGGACGTGCGCGAGGTGGCGCACGTGGAGCAGTTGGAAGTCTTCAGCGCACCAGACCGGATGCCGCAACGGCGCACTGTGGCCACCGCGTTCCTCGGGCTGGTGCCCTGCGTGTCCGATCCCGCGCTACCGCCCGACACGGCATGGCACCCGGTGGAGGATGCCCTGCGGGGGTCGCCCAGCACCGCTTTCGACCACGGCCCGATCGTGCGTCGCGCCCGGGACCGGCTGCGCGCCAAGCTGTCCTACACCAATCTGGGGTTCGGGCTGGCACCACCGGAGTTCACCGTGTCCCGGCTGCGCGAGCTGTACTCCGCGGCGCTGGGGCACCGGGTATCGGCGACCAACCTGCAGCGAGTGCTGGCCCGTCGCGGGGTCCTCGTTTCCACCGGTGACACCGCCGCACCGGGGCCCTCCGGTGGCCGGCCCGCAGCGCTGTACCGCTTCGCCGAGCGGGGCATGCGGGTCACCGACCCGTTCGCAGTGCTGCGCCCACCACCGGGTGAACCGATCCATTCAGCGGATTCGCACGCCGCGTCGTAACGTTGGCGTGTGGCCGAGACCGTCCCGCTGTTCCCGCTGGGCACTGTGCTGCTGCCGGGGGCATCGCTGCCGCTGCACATCTTCGAGCCGCGGTATCGCCAGTTGACCGTCGACCTGGTGACCGGAGCGGTACCCGGCCGCAGCTTCGGGGTGATCGCGGTCAAGCAGGGTCTGGATTCTGCGGAGGAGACAACCCACGACATCGGATGCACCGCGGTGCTGCGAGAGGCCCGCCGGCTGCCCGACGGCCGCTTCGACATCGTCACCCGCGGCGAGAAGCGATTCCGGCTGCTCGACATCGACCAGACGTCAGCACCTTATTTGGTCGGAAGTGTCGAGTGGGTGCCTGATGACGACCCACCAGACGACGAATTGATGCTGCTGCCGATGCTGTCGCGCGCGGCTCGGGAAGCCCACCGGCGATACTGCTCGGCGGCGTGGCGGCACGGGGACTGGGACGAGCCCGCGGCGGACGTCGACGTTGCAGCGCTGCCGCACCTGCTGGCCGGGGACTGCCTGCTCACCCTGGAGGATCGGCAGGCCTTACTCGAGGAATGTGACCCGGCCGATCGGCTGCGGCTGGTGCGCACCCTGTTGGTCCGGGAGGCCGCGTTCCTGCGGGCACTACGCGCCGTGCCGGTCCCGCTGAACCAGTTCGCCGTACAGACCAGCCGCAACTGACTCGTGAGTTCGTAACAGTGTTATAGCACTCAATGCCACTCACGGCCTAGATCGTCGCTACGGTGCCAAGCTGTCGTGACGCAGTAGGCAATGGTGGCGCCGAAGGGTTGCGCGACGACCACCCAGCTCGATTCGAGCACCGGTGGCCGCAGGAACGCCACCCCGGTGGCTGCCATATCGGGGTAGCGGGCATCGGCCAGCGACAGCCCGAGGTTCATCGCGAGCCACGCCGAAACCAGCGAACCGAGCATCGCGGCCACCAGCACCACCGGGCCACGCCGCTGGCGCAGCAGCCAGAGCGTCGCGCCGGTGAGCACCCCGGCGGCCAGCCCCAGCAGCACGAAGGTCGCCATGTCGTCGAAGCGGTGTTCACTCTGCCCGACGAAGGGCAGCACGTCGCCCGGCCTGGCAGCGCGGGCGGAAAGCATGACGAACTCCGGTGGCGCGAGCCGTGACCACAGCCAACCTAGCGGCAGACCCAACACCGCCACTGCGCACAGCACACCGAGCGCGGGCAGCAGGTCGGCCCGGACCACCACACCGGGCCGAGACGGGGCTGACTCGGGAGCCTGCTGGACTGCCGCGCTCATCGCGACCGCCGTTGAGCGCCGTGCGCGCTGCACCGGGCCGACCAGCTCGTCGGAGTCACCTGCACCAGCATCCGGCGCGCGCACTCCGGGCAGTACCGCGGCGGCTCCAGTTCGCGGCGGCGGGCGCAACCGATGTGCTCACCCTCGTCCACCGTGCGTCCACAGGCGTCGCAGAAGCTCACAACGTCTGGCCCAATGCCTTGATCGGCATCCGCAACCCGGTCAGCATCTCCAGGTCGGCCTGCGCGGGCCGGCCGAGATTAGTCAGGTAGTTACCCACGATGATCGCGTTGATGCCGCCAAGCATGCCCCGCTCGGCACCCAGATCTCCCAGGGTGAGCTCGCGGCCACCGGCGAAGCGCAGCACCGTACGGGGCAGCGCGAGCCGGAACGCGGCCACGGCCCGCAACGCGTCGGCGCCCTGCACTACGTCATAGGCCTCATACGGGGTGCCCGGCTGCGGAATCAGGAAGTTCATCGGCACCTCATCGGGCGTCAGCGAGGCGAGTTGCGCGGCGAATTCGGCGCGCTGCGCCACCGTCTCCCCCAGGCCGATGATGCCGCCGCAGCACACCTCCATCCCCGCTTCGCGCACCATCCGCAGCGTCTGGAAGCGCTCCTCCCAGGTGTGCGTCGTCACCACGGTCGGGAAGTAGGAGCGGGCGGTTTCCAGGTTGTGGTTGTAGCGGTGCACACCCATCGCGGCCAGCTCGTCCACCTGTTCCTGGGTGAGCATGCCCAGCGAACAGGCGACGTTGATGCTCGCAGTTTCCGGTTCGGCGCGGATCGCCTGGATGCCGGCTTTCACCTGCGACATCAGCCGCCGGTCCGGCCCGCGCACCGCGGCGACGATGCAGAACTCGGTCGCCCCGGTGGCGGCGGTCTGTTTGGCGGCCTCAACCAGACCAGGGATATCGAGCCATACCGCGCGCACCGGCGAGTCGAACTGACCGGACTGCGAGCAGAAGTGGCAATCCTCCGGACAGCCGCCGGTCTTGACGCTGACGATGCCCTCGACCTCGACCTCCGGGCCGCACCAGCGCATCCGCACCTCGTGGGCCAGCGCGAGCAGCTCCTCCAATCGGTCATCACCCAACTTCAGCACGGCGAGAACCTGCTGCTCCGACAGTCCCTCGCCACGCTCGAGCGCCTGCTCGCGGGCAACGGCCAGCACGTCGGCCTGCGGGCAGGCCCCCTGCTCGACCGAGGCGGTCACGGGCACTCCTCTCGACAGCGGTACCACCAGGCCAGTCTGCCGCACCGCTCCCCTGCCCGGTGTGTCGTGCTCCCGTGCCCGCTGTGTCGTGCTCCTGTGCCCGCGGCCTCGTGGATCCACCAGCCGACGGGGATCAGCGGGCGGGAGCGACCGCCTCGATATTGGCGATGGTGAAGTCGCGCTGCGCGTTGCGGAGGTGACACCACGAATCGAGCCATTTGCCGTAGAGCTGTTGTGGCCGGATTTCCCGGGTGCTACAGCTGCCGTTCTTGTCGCGGTAGACGATGAGCACGTCGTTATGGTGATCCACCGCCTCGGACAACAACTCGAGCTCGGCGTCATCAAGATGACCGTTGAGCTGTGCCAGCGTCTCGAAGCTGTCCGAGTCCGCACAGGCCCACGAGGTGTCGCCGTGCGGGTCGGAAGCCAGCCGCCGGGCCAACTCAATGGCCGACAGCGCGACTCGCGGTTTCGTGCTGACCGGGTGATCCAGTGTCGGCGCCTCATGGTCGCGACGGTCTTCGACGATCACCGTGCCGTGGGAATCCTCAGCCATCGGGGACAGGCCGACCTCGCGCAGCCGCGCCAGGACCTCGTCGAGGTCATGTGGACTGGACAGGACGGTGGGGGCGAGTCGGCTGAAATGCAGCTTGTTGAGGGCTCGGGTGTGCAGGATCTCGTTGATCAAGGCGTCATCGGCGATGAGGCAGGAGCGCATGCCACGCACCCGGATCTGGCCATGTCTGCGGGAAGCGTCGGTGATCAGATATTCCAATGGCTGAGGAACCGGGCGGTCCGAGAGCGTGGCCAACTCGGTGAGCAGATCCTGGGCGGTCCACCCAGCGTCGAGCGCGGCGCGGACGCTGGCTGGGGTGAACCGCCAGGTTCGAGCGGCCCCTTGGGTCTCGGCGACGGCCGAGTCATTCAGCAGCCGCGACACGGCCACACTCGACTGACCGGAGACCACCGCGGTGAGGTCAGACTGCAGGATCACACTGCAGGGGGCTTCGGGGAGCAGCGCGGCGCACCACCGGGCCAGCTCCTCCACCGGATTCTCCGGCGCGGTCCCGATCACGGCCAGCAGGTGCTCTCCGAGTTCGGTCACCACGTCGGTCGCGATCACCCCGAGCAGTTCGGCTTCGCGGACGGCTGCGGTCACCTTGTCGCCACGTTGGCCGGCGTCGTAGCCGTGCAGCGGGAAGTACCAGTCGATCTCCTCGCCCGCCGCGCGCACCGATGCACCCGAACGGGCCGCGTGCAGCAGAGCCCGCCGCAGCAGCCCAGCGGCCGACGCCAGCGGCAAGGGCGGCGGAAGTTCACGGTCACCCTGGGTTTCCCGGTTGGTCGGTGCGTGCTCGAGCGAGAACCATGCGTTGACCAGTACCGCCCACCGCCGGCCCGGTTGCGCGGCGCGCCACCCCGCATAGCAGTGCGTCGGGGCATACCCCGCGTCGGCTCGACCCAGCAGGCCCGCGGCGTATGCCAGGTCGATCCACAACAGCAGAACGTCATCGGGGACCGACAGCCGCTTGGCCAGCCGGGCTCGTTCCCGTGGCCCGACCCCGCCTTTCTTCAGCGCCGCGATCGGCGTCGCACGGGCCTCGTCGAGCAGGATGGTCACCCCGCGAAGTGCCTCCTGGGCGGCGGCCAGGGCGGCCCGGCGAACCGCTGCCTCGTCGGCGTGGGCTGGCGGGATTGCCGGGCGCCCAGTCAGCGTGAGTTCGCGTTCGGCCAACCAACAGGCGACCGCGACCTCCCTGGGCAGTTCAGGGTGATGGTTGACGGGCAGCAGCAGGCCGGCTGCGATCAGCAGCTCGGTGGGATCGCCTGCACCGCGCGGCTGGGACCGGCTGAACCCCGAATACGAGTAGTAATAGTCGTAAGAGCCACGCCGGAGTTCGGCAAGGCGGTCCATGGCGGGTTTCGGTAATTCACCGACCGTCCTGGCCAGCAACGGCGCATCTGCCATCAGCTCGGCTAGCTGCGCCGCCAATTCAGGCTTGCGCAGCCCATCGGTCGCTGCACCGAACGCACCGACCGCTGCCCGCAGGTCATCGGCGAGTACCGAGCCCGCGATCTTCACCACCGGCCGGCCACCACCGATCTCCGTCAACCAGTGCGTCTCCAACCGCTCCGGCAGGCACAGCACCCCGCCGCTGTCCCAGGCCAGCCCCCGCTCACACAGCTCGGCCACTCCGGCGCGTATCACTTCTTCCGAGGCGCCCAGCAACCGCGCCAGTTGCGGCATCGTCGCCGACGCACCAAGGGCGACGATGGCCTGCCCGAGGATGACCATGTCCCGGTTCACCGTGCGCAGCGCGGTGACCAGCGAGTCCGCCCCACCCAGTCGTTGTGCGAGTTGACTGAAACCACGCGGAACCGGCTGCACCCGGACATCCGGACGCGCTTGGAGTAACGCGGTCAACGACGCCTCGTCCAAGCCGGACAGGTAGTCGGCAAATGATCTTGGATTCACGCTCATCATTCTGCCGCCGGGCCACCGCTGGTCGGCAGCCGGTGGTAACTCGGCTTCGGCGGGGAACGCAGCGTTCAACTGCTTCCGCCGGGATCTCGCGTCTTCTGGGGTGAGCTCCCGACGAGGTAGCGAAATGTGTTGTCCAGCCGATAGCCACCGCTCGGTGTCCGGTAAGCGGCCAACCCGTCCAGCACGGCCCGGCGCACGGTGGTGGGGCTCGCAACGCGCAGCGCTCGTCGCCCGAGGCCGGAGCCGAGGAGGTCGCGCAACAACGTGTCCTCGTCGGGATACCGGAACGGGCAGACGATTTCACCGACGTCCGTCACGGTGAGCCCAGCCAACGTGGCCAACCGCTCGAGCCGGCCGTCAGCCGACAGCGGTGGGGGCTGCATGCCCTGACCGGGGCCAGCGGGGCGGGGCAGCAGGCCGGACAGCGCACGCCCGAAGGCACGAATGTCGCAGTTCTCTTCCTTGCCCCAGACTGTGATCGCCACCGGCGCGCCGGGACGCACGACCCGGGCGGCCTCGCGGAGAACCGTCAGCGGATTCGGGACGTGCATGATTGATTGCACAGAGATCACGACGTCGAACCTGGCGGCCGGGTAGGGCAGCGCCAGGATGTCACCGACTTCGAAGGCACCCTCGGGTACCAGTGCGGCAGCCTGCTCGATCTGCCCCGCGTCCTGGTCGATCCCGGTGACCCGCGCGCCACGGTCCGCTGCGATCCGGCACAGCAGCCCGGCTCCGCAGCCAAGGTCGAGCAACAAGGTTCCCCGACCGACGCCTGCACGGTGCAGGACCCGCTCGAACAGTGGCGTACTCCAATTCTGTGGTCCCTCATCCACAGCTCATCAACTTAACGCTGCACGGCGCCGCATGCGCTACGGCGTGGTCATCGACGACCCTCAGGTGTTCAATAACAAGCTCTAGGGTGGGAGCACGAAGGCAGAGGAGTCCTCGGTGATCTTCATCGTCGTCAAGTTCACGATTCATCCCGACAAGGCCGATGAGTGGCCCTCGCTCATCGACGAGTTCACTCAGGCCACTCGGGGAGAAAAGGGCAACATCTTCTTCGAATGGTCAAGAAGCGTCGACACGCCCAACCAGTTCGTCCTGGTTGAAGCATTCGCGGACGGCACAGCGGGCGAGGTGCACGTGAACTCCGACCATTTCAAGAACTTCATAGCGTGGGTTCCCGAAGTGATCGTGAAGAAGCCGGAGATCGTCAATGTCGAGGTGCCCAGCGACGGGTGGGGGCAGATGGCCGAGCTGACACCGGCCACCGCTTCCTAGCGCGCGGTTCAGGTTCGGGTCGGCGGCTCCGGTACGAGCGGCACCCTGATCCCGTACTCGCGGATCTTGCGGTAGATCGTGGCGCGGGACATGCCGAGCTGCTGGGCGGCGCGGACCCTGTTTCCATTGACGTTGAGCAGGGCCTGCACGATCGCATCGCACTCGATCGACTCGAGTGGTGTGAGTACCCGCCGCGTGCTCGCCCGGCATTCCGGCGGCAGGTCGGCCACCGTGATCACACCCGTTCGGCGGTTCGCGACGATCTTGCGCATGGTCTGGTAGAGCTGCGCGATGTTCCCCACCCACCGGTTGTGCATCAGCACGCGCATCGCCTCGGCCGAGCAGGACAGTGAGCCACCCTTGGTCAACCGGGAGATCATGAACGGCACGAGCTCGCGCAGATCTTCGATGTGGTGGCGCAACGGTGGAATCTGCAGCGAGCGGGGAAAGCAGCGAAGCAGCCGGGCGAGGTCACCGTCGTCGTCCGGAAGTTGGTTACCGCGGGTCGCCACCACCCACGGCCGGTTGATGTCGGTCGATTCGCGATGCGGCTCGAGCACGTCATACAGTGCCCGCAGGGTCTCGCCGGGCAGCTGGTCGATATGGGTGAGAATGATCGTCGCAGTGCCACCGTCGAGCTCCTCCGCGACCTGGTCCACCCACCGCGCGGAATCGCTTCCCTCGGCCACCTCGATCCCGTCGAGCACCTGCACATGTCGGGCCGGCGAGCGGAGCTGGTGCGTGCCGCGGGCAATCGTCAGCTTGCCCACGCCAGGCTCGCCCTCCAGCACCAGCCACTCCCCGGCTTGAAAATGCCGGTCGACATCCCGGCAGCACTTGGTCCACAGCGCGCCGGAACCCACTACCGCTGGCAGGGTCACCGCAGGCTGCCTGATCTCGTGACCGTCGCCGGCGGCGATCGGCTGGGTCAGCTGGACCTGCACGATCCCACCGGTGACCGAGCGGTCCTCCCAGCTGGGCTTGCACAGCACCCGCGCCGTGGCACCGCTGGGCAGATCGAGTATCAGCAGCTGCCGGCCGCCGCAACTCAGCGCCTCGGTGGCCTGCACGAGAAGGACCTGCTGGTCCCTGGGGTCGAGGATCTCGCGGGCCCGGTCGTTCATCATCAACATGTCGTTGCTGATCGCCAGTACGGCGCCGTGGCCGCGCCGGCACGTCGTGAGGTAATCGTGCAGTAAGGCCAGCTCGTGGCGGCCAGAGTGTTCGAGCAGAGCCTCTTCGATCCGCTTCGCGGCCGTCGTGGCGGCGGCCACCATCATGGGGCTCGCGTCCGCTCGCCAGCAGGTCAGATCGATGATGCCGACCAGCTTGCCGGTCACTGGATGGTAGATGGGTGCGCCGGCGCAGGCCAGGTCCTCAAGGTGCTCGACGTAGTGCTCGTGCCCGAATACCTGGGCCGGGCCGCGTCCCTCCAGCGCGGTGCCGATCCCGTTCGTTCCAACGTGTTGCTCGGAGTAGTTGAACCCGATGTCGAGCTTGACCCGATTCAGATGCGCACGCAGGGCGGAGTCGCCGGTGCGCCTGTCTAACACGACCCCCTGGGCGTCAGTCAGAACGATGCAAACCGGTTCACCGGCGAGCTGGTCTGCGAGGTCGCCGATGACGTTACCGGCGCTGTAGGTGAGCCGGGTGTCCCGGTTCGGGTTGGGGTCGTAAGGCAAGTCGAAATGATCCGCGGGCACCTTCCAGTCCCGGGACCGGGTCCAGGACGCCAGAATGCTGTCGCGCACAACGCCAGGCTTCACGGGCTCTGCGGTCAGGAAATGTTCCCGGGCACTAGCCAGGAGCGGGCTAGCGCCCGGCGGGTCGCGGGTTGCGGCTCCCCGTCGGTCACCTAGCGGGTGCGCTTCGACCACAAGTCGCCCCTTTGGAGCCCCGATGATCCGCGGTGGCGGCGCCATACCGTCGTCGGCAACTCGCTCGATCATACCGTCCGGACGACCTGCAGGTACTGCGCAAACAGGCTATGTCTCATGTTGAGACTGTCCGCAGTCGCGCCGGGGTGTGCGATTCAAGACACGGGAGTACCCGGCCGGAGTTCGACGCGCCTGGCTCCGTCGGCGGGTCCGATGTGCCGGCTCCGTCAGCGGGTGCGGGCGGGAGCGTGAGGTGTCACGGAGATGAGGCGGCCTCGATGAGTGAGCCCGAGCCGTCCGCAGCCGAAACGTTCAACCCGTGGAGCGTCGTCAACCTGGTGTTCCACCATCTGGCTGCGAAAGGTCTGCACCCCGTCCTCGGCGAGGCAGGAGACCCAGCGCGGCCAGCAGCCGAACTGCTGCAAGCGCTTGGTATCGAGCCCGGCCCGGAGCGGTCCGAGCACACGAGACAGGACATCAGCCAGCAACTGGCCGATTTGCGAGCGGCCGTGCTCGGTGAGCGCCGGTGACCCGCTCTCCACCGTCTGGCCAGTAGCAATGCCGGAGGGAGCGGGCACGTAACTGATCTATGTCTCATGTTGAGACCACCGGCCAGTCCGACGTGATGTGTGATGCCAGACACAGGCAGTGCGCGACAACGACCCGACGACGACCCGCAGAAGGCAATAAACCCGAGCAAGTGATCGACGCTGACGGCTAGTGCCGCAGCCGACCCGAGTACACGGGTGAGGAGTGTGACCATGAGTCGCCAGAGCGTGGCAAAGGCTCACCAGAAGATCCAGGAACTGTCCTGGGAACCGATGTATCACACGCCGTATCAGAAGTACGGGACCGACTACACCTTCCAGAAGGCGCAGAAGAGAGACCCGCTCAAGCAGGTTCTACGGTCGTACTTCCCCATGCAGGAGGAGAAGGACCATCGCGTCTACGGGGCCTCCGACGGCGCGATCCGCGGCAATATGTTCCGCCAGGTGCAGGAGCGCTGGCTGGAGTGGCAGAAGCTGTTCCTATCTATTATTCCGCTACCCGAGATCTCGGCGGCCCGGTCCATGCCGATGCTGTTCCACACGGTGCCCAACCCGGAGCTGCACAACGGCCAGGCGATCCAGATGATCGACGAGGTCAGGCACTCGACGATCCAGCAGAACCTCAAGCGCCTGTACATGAACAACTACATCGATCCGGCAGGTTTCAACTCGAGCCTGCGCAACTTCCACAACGATTACTGCGGCACGATCGGCCGGCAGTTCGCCGAGGGCTTCATCACCGGTGATGCCATCACCGCGGCAAGCATCTACCTGACGATCGTCGCCGAGACCGCCTTCACCAACACGCTGTTCGTTGCCATGCCCGCCGAGGCGGCAGCCAACGGCGATTACCTGCTGCCCACCGTGTTCCACTCGGTGCAGTCCGACGAGTCGCGGCACATCAGCAACGGTTACGCCACCCTGCTGATGGCCCTGTCCGACGAGAGCAATCACCAGCTGCTCGAGCGCGACCTGCGCTACGCGTGGTGGAACAACCACCGGGTCGTTGACGCCGCGATCGGCACCTTCATCGAGTACGGCACGAAGGACCGCCGCAAGGAGCGGGAGAGCTACGCCGAGATGTGGCGGCGGTGGATCTACGACGACTACTACCGCAGCTACCTGGTACCGCTCGAGAAATACGGGCTGGTGATTCCGCACGACCTCATCGAGGAAGCGTGGAACCAGATCTGGAACAAGGGCTATGTCCACGAGGTCGCGCAGTTCTTCTCCACCGGTTGGCTCGCCAACTACTGGCGGATCGACGCGATGACCGACGAGGACTTCGAGTGGTTCGAGTACAAGTACCCGGGCTGGTACGACAGGTACGGCAAGTGGTGGGAGGCCTACAACCGGCTGTCCATGCCCAACGGCCACCACCCGATCGTCGCTGAGAACGTCGACTACGTGTACCCGCACCGGTGCTGGGTGTGCATGGTGCCGTGCCTGGTGCGCGAGGACATGGTCATGGACAAGGTCGACGGGCAGTGGCGCACCTACTGCCACGAGATGTGCGCGTGGACCGACAAGACCGCATTCCGGCCGACCTTCATGGGTCGGGAGACGCCGAACATGGGTCGCCTCACCGGCAAACGCGAGTGGGAGACGCTCTACCACGGCTGGAACTGGGCTGATGTCGTCAGCGACATGGGCTTCGTCCGCGACGACGGCAAGACCATGACGGCCCAGCCGCATCTGAACCTCGATCCCAAGAAGATGTGGACGCTGGATCACCTGCGGCGCATGCCGAACCTGTTGAGCCCGAACGTTCTGCTCAACGAGATGTCGGATGAGGAACGGCAGGCCTTCCGGGCTGACTACGTGCGTCAGGGTCCGGCCGGCCGGCCGGCGCCAGCGGCTGACTAGCACGGCCGCTGCGCCGAGCTGACACCTGCCGAAATACCGAAGTTGGGAGGGGCCCGACTGGGTCCCTCCCGACTCCGATGGTCGCGTCGCTGCGGCCTCGGGCGTTCTCGCGAGGGAGTCATGGCCGACAAGCACGTCGTCCGGTTCGAGCCGGTCGGCATCGAGATCGAGGTCGACGAGGACCAGACGATCTTGCATGCCGCCTTTGACCAAGGCGTCATGCTGATGCACGGATGCAAGGAGGGGCAGTGCGCCTCCTGCAAGTCGTTCGTGCTGGACGGCGACGACATTGAGCTCGACCGGTACTCGACCTTCGCCCTGCCCGACTACGAGAAGGAGGAAGGGTTCACCCTGCTGTGCCGGGCACACGCCTACGAGGACCTGACGATCGAGCTGCTGAACTTCGACGAGGACATGATCCGGTCGGGGTTGCCGATCCAGCAGGCGGTCGCTGAGGTCGTCTCCAACGAGGCGGTGACGCACGACATGCGGCACCTGGTGCTCCGGCTCGTCGAGCCGCGGGAGATCAAGTTCTTCCCGGGCCAGTACCTGGACTTCGCTGTCCCGGGTACCGAGGAGACCCGCTCGTTCTCCATGGCGAACACGTCGAGCCGGCAGGACGGCCGGCTGGAGTTCGTGATCAAAATCTATCCGGACGGGCTGTTTTCGCACTTCCTGGACACCGAGGTGAAGGCGGGCGACCGCCTGGACGTGACCGGACCATACGGGGTGTTCACGCTGCGCGAGGGCCACGACACGGACCTGCTGTTCGTCGGCGGCGGCGCCGGGATGGCCCCCATCCTGTCGCTGCTGCGCTCGATGACCGAGCGGGGGATCACCCGGCGAGCCACCTACTACTACGGCGCCCGGCGGCGGCGCGACCTGTGTTTCGAGCAGGAGCTGCGGGCGCTGGAGGACTCGTTGCCCGGGTTCCGCTACATCCCGGCGCTGTCCGAGCCGACCGAAGAGGACGCCTGGGACGGCGAGGTCGGGCTGATCACGGACGTGGTGGCCCGGCACGAGTCGGCCCTGAAAGGTGCGGACGGCTATGTCTGCGGGCCCCCTCCCATGGTGGACGCGGCCATCGCCACGCTGACCCGCCTCGGGGTGCCCGAAGCACGCATCTACTACGACAAGTTCACCACGACCGGTGAACCCGGTCAGTGACCGACGGCAATTGAGGAGGCGCTGATGACAACTGCGCAGGAACGCAGCGTACCGAGAGTCCAATTCACCGATGCCGAGGCCGGTGCGAAGGAGTTCCCGGACTCGACCGCGCGTCGGTACAACTACTTCGTCCCGAAGAAGCGCAAGCAGACCCACTACGAGGACGTGACCGTCGAAGTCCAGCCGGACCCCCGGCACTACCTCAGCCAGGGCTGGATCTACGGCTTCGCCAACGGCGAGGTCGGCTACCCGCTGACCTGGACGAAGCTCAAGGCCTGGGGACAGGACCTGCCCGAACCCGAGCGGGGCCCCGGCACCGGTGGCGGCGGCAAGAACCTCGACTGGCCGGCACACGGCTGGCACGAGTTCCGCGACCCCAACGAAGAATGGGAGATGACGCTCTACCGTTACGGCGCCAACGTCGTACGCCAGGTCAACCAGAACGTTGAGGTGGCCCGCCA
>JALZDN010000061.1 GCA_030862525.1 Actinomycetota bacterium
CGGAGTGCACCGCGACGGTGCGTATCCCGAGCATCCGAGCGGTGCGGATCACCCGCCGGGCGATCTCGCCGCGGTTGGCGACCAGCAGCGACTCAAACACGCACCCTGTCCCCCTCCCGGAGCCGCGACTTGCGGGCCCCATAGACCAAGTAGATGACCAAACCAATGGCTAGCCACACCAGGAAACGGATCCAGGTGCTTACGGACAGGTTCAGCATCAGCCACAGGCAGGACAGGATCGCCAGCAACGGGACCAGAGGGACCAGCGGGGTCCGGAACCCACGGGGCAGATCCGGTCGAGTCCGGCGGAGCACCAGCACGCCCGCAGAGACGAGCACGAAGGCGAACAAGGTACCGACGTTGACCATTTCCTCGAGCCGGTTGATCGGGAAGAATGCCGCCACCACCCCGACGACCACGCCAACGCCGAGGGTGGCCCGCACAGGGATACCGCGCTGTCCGGTCCGTGCCAATGCCCGCGGCAGCAGGCCATCCCGGGACATGGCGAACAGCACCCTGATCTGGCCCAGCATCAGGATCATCGCCACTGTCGTGAGCCCGGCCAGTGCGCCGAAGCCGATGATCTCGGCGATCCAGGGCAGCCCGACGTTGGTGAAGGCGGTGGCCAGAGTTGCGGTGTCCCCAGCCGGGGTGGTGGCCAGCGCCGTGTAGGGCTGCATGCCTGTGATGACCAGGGCCACCGCTACATAGAGCACCGTGACGATCAGCAGCGACCCGATGATGCCCCGCGGCATGTCACGTTGCGGATTACGGGCCTCCTCAGCCGTGGTGGCCACGACGTCGAATCCGATGAAGGCGAAGAACACCACCGAGGCTGCCGCCAGCACTCCGAAAATCCCGTACGTGCTGCCCTCGGCACCGGACAGGAGTGAAAACAGGGACTGCTCCGACCCGCCGCTGTTCGCCCCAGGTCGAGCCGGTGGGATGTAGGGGGTGTAGTTGCTCGCGTTGACATAGCCAATCCCGACGGCGATCACGAGCAGCACCACGGCGATCTTGATAGCGGTGATCACCTGACTGACCCGTGACGACAGCTTGATTCCGACCGCAAGCACCACCGTGAGCACGCCAACGACCAGCAGCGCCCCCCAGTCGACCGCAATTCCGGCAACGTCGACGGTCGTGGTGAGCACCCCACCGGCGACGTCGCTTAGGTACACCGACCAGGCCTTGGCCAGCACTGCGCCGCCCACGCTGAATTCCAGCACCAAGTCCCAGCCAATGATCCACGCAATGAACTCGCCGAAGGTGGCGTAGGAGTAGGTGTAGGCGCTGCCGGCGACCGGGACTGTGGAGGCGAGTTCGGCATAGCACAGCACTGCAAAACCGCACGCGATTGCAGCCAGCACGAAGGACAGCGACACCGCCGGGCCCGCAGTGTCCCCGGCCTGTTGAGCAGCGAACACGAATATTCCCGCACCGACGGCAGCCGCAACCCCGAACACCGTCAGGTCCAGCGCACCGAGGTTCTTCTGCAGTCTGCTACCCGGCTCGTCGGTGTCCGCTATGGACTGTTCGATCGGCTTGGTCCGCCACAGCCCGCTGGTCGCCATGGCCATCGTCTCCTGTCTCGCTCGCGTCGCTCCCCGATCATCATCTGCTGGCCGCTGGGGTGCGATCCAGATCTGGTTCCAGGTAGATCACTCGAGCGGCGGGCACCGCGCTGCGAACCCGCTCCTCAGCCTCGTTGATGATCTGGGCGACCTCAGCGGTGGACATCGCAGCCGGCACCGCGATCTTGGCTGCGATCAGCAGCTCATCCGGACCGAGATATTGGGTTTTGATGTGGATCACCCGATCAACTCCGCCACCGACCATTGCGGTATGGATGCGGTCCAGCTCGTCGGGCCCGGAGCCCTCTCCGATCAGCAGGCTCTTGGTCTCGATGATGAGGATGATCGCGATGACACCCAGCAGAACGCCGATGCACATCGTGCCGATCGCATCCCAGACCGGGTCACCGGTCAGCATCGACAACCCGACCCCGCCCAGCGCGAGGATCAGACCGAACAGCGCTCCGGCATCCTCCAACAGCACGACGGGCAGCTCCGGGGTCTTGGCCTGCCGGATGAACTGCCACCAGGTTCCGTTTCCCTTGAGCGGCCGGGACTCCCTGATGGCAGTGCGGAAGCTCAGGGTCTCCAGCACGATCGCGACCGCCAGGATCACGACCGCGACCAGCGGAGAAGTGAGCGGCTCGTGACTCTCCAGCTTGTGGAAGCCCTCGTAGAGCGCGAACACCGAGCCGAGGCTGAACAGCAGCAGCGCAACGACGAAGGAGTAGAAGTAGCGGTCGCGGCCGTAGCCGAACGGGTGCGCCTGGGTGGCCACCCGTCGGGCGCGCTTCTGCCCTAGCAGCAGCAGCCCCTGGTTGGAGGTGTCGGCCACCGAGTGCACTGCCTCAGCGAGCATCGACGACGAGCCGGTGATCCCGTATCCGATGAACTTCGACACCGCGATACCGGCGTTGGCCAGCAACGCCGCGACGATCGCCTTGGTACCGCCGCTCGCTGACAACTCGGCGCCTCCTCGCGCTGCCCGTCTCACCCGCACCGGTGAGCCTACAAGTGCCAGAGCTGCTCATCGCATGGTCTCCCAGCCGTCATTCGGAGCCGAATGACGGCTGGGGCAGGTTCCACGATCGCCATTCAGAGCTGGATGGCGGCCTGGTGGCGCTGGGAATCATGCGGTGAAGCCGGGTTGCGCGCGGAACAGCTGTACCGGGCCGGTTGTCGGGCACACCGCGACCGTAGGGTCGGCGGCGGCCAGCCATACCGACTCCCCACGGCGCACCGTGACGCTGCTACCGTCGCAGGAGCGCAGCTCCGCCGACCCTTGGGTGCACAGCAAGATCTGCGACCACGGGCTCTGCAGCCACACCGGGGTGGAGTCGTCGGCTGCCCACTCCAACCGGGTCAACCGGAATTCCTCGACCGGAGCGTGGTACACGGTCTCGTGCGGCTCGACCGGCTCACCGCGTTGCACCGGCAACTCACTGTGGGAGAAATCCAACACCCGCAGTAGCTCGGGGACGTCCATGTGTTTGGCAGTCAAACCGCCGCGCAGCACATTGTCCGAATTGGTGCTGATCTCTACCGCAGTGCCTCGCAGGTAGGTGTGTAGTTTGCCGGCCGGTAGGTACATCGCTTCGCCCGGCGCCAGGACGATGTGATTGAGCAGCAAGGCCGCGAGCACCCCGACATCATCTGGATACGCCTCCGCCAGCTCGAGAGTCACCCGGCACTCGTTGCGGAAATCGCTGCGGCGAGAAAATGGGCTGCCGTGAGAGGTCGGAGAGGCGCCGGAAACCCCGTCCCGGCGCAGCAGCGCAACGCAGCCATCCAGGATGCGGGGTAGCAGCTCTTTCGCCGCGGGCTGGGGCATCGTGATCCAGGTGGTGAACAGGGCGCGCAGTCCATCGGCATCGGGCTCGGCCGCAAGCATCCCGCGGTAGGGCGCGAGCAGGGGCGTGTCCAGCTCGGCGAGCAGCTCGACGGTACGGATCGGATCCCGGAAACCAGCGAGCGCGTGGAAGTCGGTCAGCGCGCAGATCAGCTCGGGTTTGTGGTTGGGGTCGGAGTAGTTGCGTTCCGCGGCGTCCCGGGGGATTGCCCGAGCCTCCTCACGGGCGAACCCCTCGGCAGCTTGTTCCGCGGATGGGTGAGCCTGCAGGCTCAGTGGTTCCTCGGCGGCGAGCACCTTGAGCAGGAAAGGCAACCGGTTGTCCCAGCGGCGCGCGCAGTGGCGCCCGAGGTGGTGATCCGGATCGGTATGCAGTGCCTCCAGCAGGGAGCTCTGGGCGCCGTCTGCGTGCAGCAGCACCGACGGGCCCGCCGGGTGCGCACCGAGCCACAGTTCCGCCTGCGGGTGCGGGGCGGGCACCGGGCCGCCGAGCAGTTCCGCGATCGCAGTCCGGGAACCCCAGGAGTACGGTCGAACCACGTTGCGCAACAGCTCCACAGACTCTCCTTGCCAGCTGGCTGCTCGCTCATCCGATGGCCGACTCGGCTGGGCCGACCCAGCCGGGCCCGCTCAGCACGCCACGGCCGAGTCCGAGATACAAAGCGGCGAAGTCGAACCGTAGGGCTAGCACCGCAGCAGCGCACGCTGCTGCACCGGGCTCGCCCCTGCGCACCATGAGCTCCTCGTCGGCGGTCACCACGTCGGCATGAGGCAACGCGGTCAGCGCGGCGGCACGTTCGGGCTCGGCGCGACGATCAGGGAGCGCGCCGAGTAGTACCAGCCGGACCGCCGGCATACCACTGCGCTGTGTGTGGTGGTCGGGGGCCTGGTCGGAGAACGGATCGTGAAACACGTCGGCCTCCCCGTCGGCGCGGGCTGCCTCCCGGTGCAGCACCGGCAGCGCTGCCGCCTCATGGAAGCCGGCTGCGTGCGCCACTACCCCCGCGTGCGCGGCGAGCGCTCCTGCGCAATGTCCGGCCACCGCGGTGGCCACCGGATCGGTGCCCCACAGCAACGGGGTTCGCTCGATCAGCCGCAGCGCCAGTGACTTGGCCGGGTTGACGAACGATTCATGAGCGACGTGATCGCGCTCGGCCTCGCGGTCCAGCTCACCGGCCAGCTCTTCGGGGTCTGTCGCCAATAGCCCCAAGGCGTCCAGCAACAACAGTCCGGCGGTGAGCGTGCGCGGCAGCGCCAACCCCGGCGGTACCTCGATCCGGGGTACCAGCAGCACCGATCGACCTGCGGCGGCGGCCGCCACCGGACCGTCGGCAGGCGCGGTCAGCACCACCTGAGCTCCCCGGCGGACCGCGCGATCTATGCCTTCCGCCAGCTCCGGGTCGCCCGGATCGGTGGTGTTCGCCAGCACGACATCCAACGCACCCACCCACATAGGCACCGATCGTGTCATCACCACCGGCACCGGACAGGACGGTCCGAGCAGCGCGAGCAGTAGCGGTGCGGCGGCCGGTGCCGCACCCGGCCGGGTCAACAGCACCACTGCTCGCGGACGTTCCCCGACCAGCCGTCGAAGTCCGGCCTCCTCCGCGGCCGACGCCGTGGAGCGCACCTGGGCACCCGCGGTGGCTGCGGCACGGAGTAACCCACCGGTATCGGTAGCCTCCAGGCGCCCGGGGTCATCAAGCAGGTCGTCGTCAAACACCCCGTCGCGTTGCATCATCCGCACCCAAGCCCGCTGCCTCCGCCGTCCTGGCCACCGGCAGCCGGTCCAGTACCGGGCAGTGCCTCGTCGAGCAGCAGCACCGGGATGCCATCAACCACCGGAAAACTGCGCCCACACGCGGTGCAGGTCAGCGCATCAGCTTCGGGGTCAGCAACGGTGCCACTGCGCAGCTCGGCATGGTCCGGGCACGGACAGGCCAAAATCTCCATAAGCTGAGGGTCCAAATCCACGGCCATCGTTGTCCTCCTCGTTACCGAACGGGTTGGGCGCTCTTGAAGGCCACCTCAGTCACCACTGGTAGTCCTTGAAGAGCTACCAACGCCGCGCACCAGGGCCAGCACCTCGTCGCGCAGGGCTTCCACCGCTGCGGTGTCGCGGGCCTCGACATTGAGGCGTAGCAGCGGTTCGGTGTTCGACGGGCGCAGGTTGAACCACGAACCGTCGGCCAATCGCACGGTGAGGCCGTCGAGCTCATCGAGCTCGACGCCGTCGCGCCGACCGAACCACTCCCGGACGGCCGCCATCCTGCCCGGCTGATCATCGACCGTGGAGTTGATCTCACCGGACGCGGCGTAGCGGCTGAACTCGGCCATCAGCGCCGACAGCGGGCCCGACTGATGACCCAGTGCAGCGAGCACGTGCAGCGCCGCAAGCATCCCCGAGTCCGCCCGCCAGAATCCGCGAAAGTAGTAATGCGCAGAATGCTCGCCACCGAAGATCGCTCCGGTTTCCGCCATCCGCTGCTTGATGAACGAGTGGCCGACCCGGGTACGCACGGGGCGCCCACCGCGCTCGGCGACGATCTCCGGCACGGCCTGTGACGTGATCAAGTTATAGATCACCGTAGCGCCCGGCTCGGTGGCTAACTCCCGGGTCGCGACCAAAGCGGTGATGGCGCTGGGGCTCACCGGCTCACCGCGCTCGTCGATCACAAAGCAACGGTCGGCATCGCCGTCGAAGGCCAGACCCAGATCGGCACCGTGCTCGCGGACCGCCGCTTGCAGGTCCACCAGATTCGCCGGGTCCAGCGGGTTGGCGTCGTGGTGGGGAAAGCTGCCGTCCAGCTCGAAGTACAACGGGTAAACATGCAGCGGCAGTCCCTGCACCACTGCAGGCACGGTGTGCCCTCCCATTCCGTTGCCGGCGTCCACGACGACTCGCAGCGGCCGGATCCCAGACAAGTCCACCAACGAGCGAAGGTACTCGGCGTAGTCACTGAGCATGTCTTGCTCGGTGACACGACCGCCGCCGGGCCCTGGCTGGATCCCGCGCTCGACCGCAACCCGGATCTCCTGCAGTCCGCTGTCCTGGCCAACTGGGGTGGCACCGGCCCGACAGAGTTTGATGCCGTTGTAGCGCGCCGGGTTGTGGCTCGCGGTGAACATCGCACCTGGCAAGTTGAGCCGCCCGGAAGCGAAGTACAGCATGTCGGTGCTGGCCAGTCCGACTGAGACGACGTCGAGGCCGCGGCCGATCACTCCCTCGGCGAACGCCCCCGCCAGTCCAGGCGAGGACTCCCGCATGTCATACCCGACAACCACCGCACGCGGACCAGTCGATGCGGCGGTCGAACCTGCTGCGTTCGATGTCTTTGGGCCACTGAGGAGTTCGGCGAAGGCAGCGCCGATATCGCGCACCACCGCAAGGTCCAGCTGCTCACCAACGACACCGCGGATGTCGTAGGCCTTCACTATCGCTGACAGGTCAGGCATGCGCTCCCTCATCGGCTCCGGCGTCGCCGGAGCCTGCCTCGTCGAGTCCAGCGGGTGGCGCACCGAGCCTATCTGCGCGACGATTCCTCGCGCCGGGACGCCGGCCCGTTGATTGCAACTGAACGCGACAGGGACGAGCTCAGCTGTCGACTGGGTCTGGTAGGACCCTCAAGTGACCCCGACGACCGCTTCCGTTCATCGGACCGGTGAGAACGGGATCCATCGGACGGTCTATCCGACCGGCCTCCCGTACCGCCTCGGCCAGCGCGGTGAGATCATCCGCCGACGGCTCCGACTCGGCGAACTGACCGTCATGACGCACGACGTCCCAGCCCCGTGGAGCGGTCAGGCGCAGCGCGTGCCGCTCACATAAGTCATAGGAGTGCGGCTCACTGTAGGTGGCCAGCGGGCCCACCACAGCAGTGGAATCTGAATACACAAAGGTAAGCGTGGCGACGGCCGGGTTTGTGCATCCGCTCTTGGAGCACCGCCGCACGCTGCGCACGACGCCGACCATAGCGCGCAGGTCCGGCCGGTTGCGCCAGGCGCGCGGAGGACGATCCTGGCCGGTGCGCTGCGGCGTAGGCTCGACGGATGACAGCAACCCGGTCAGCCCGCTCCTCCATGCGCAAGCGCCGGGATCGTCGCGGCCGCGGGGTGCGGGGGCTGCTGTTTCCGGCCACGCTGCCCGCGGCCCGCAGCCGCTCGGAGCGGTTCGACGCGATCGTGCTGGATGCCCTGGAACCGATCGACGAGCGCTGGCACACCGAGCTGGAACGGCTCGACGTCGCCGTCGACGAGGTGCCAGAGATCACTGACTGTGATCCCGCTACGGTGACCTGGGGCAGCGATGTGGTCGAGGACGGCAAGATCCCGCTGGCCCGCCTGGTCCCGGCCGGCGTGGACCGTGCCGGCTTGCCCACCCGAGCCAGAATCGTGCTCTACCGGCGGCCGCTGGAGACTCGCGCGCAAGGCGGCGGCGACCTGTCCGACCTCGTGCACGAGGTGTTGGTCGAGCAGGTTGCCAGCTACTTGGGCGTCGATCCGGACGTCATCGACGGCCCCACCCACGGGGACTGACCCAGTACCGATCGACCCCGTGGCGGCTGGCTAGCGGTCCGCGCGGCGCCGGGAGGGCACCGCGGTGCCCGCGGCCAACAGGAACACCGCGCCCTGAGCGAGCAGTAGCGCATTACGAGTGACATCCGAGCGATCCACCCGTACCTCTGCCGCGCCGCCCTGCACCGGGACCGCAACCTGATGCCCCCAACCACGCACCACGGGCACCCCGCGGCCGTTCACACTGGCCCGCCAGCCTGGTTCGTCGTTGGCCGCGACCACGAGCAACCTGCCCTCCGCGCCGGGCGCAACCCGCACTGCCACCCGGGGCGGCACAGCGGGTGCCAGGACTCCGCTGACTTTAGGGTCGGTGGGCGGTGAAGCGCCGGTACGCGCCTGCGCGGCCAGCGCCGGTCCCAGCAGCTCCGCTCCCGGGACCGGTCGGGTCACCCGCAGCACCGGTCTGCCGTCCGCAGTCGGGGCAGCAGGCTTGGTCAGTGGGCCGGCTGCTGCGAGGGCTTGAGCACCCTGGGCTGCGGTGGGTAAGACCACAAACTGCACCCCGCTGGCAGCCACGTTGGCGATCGCGGCTGATGTCTCGCCCGGTTTGCCAGCCCTCAGCGCCGCGGCCACCCGCTCAAGGCGGACCCCGGTAGCGCGCAGCGGGGCGATGTCGTCGTCCCCGAAGCGCGCGGTATGCGACCGGGTCAGCCGCACCGGCTCATCCGGGGCGCCGACCACCAGAACAGAAGTCTTGTTCCGGGCCAGCTCCGCGGTCAACGACGGGGCCAACACCGGCAGGCCAGCCGGTGGGCCGGCAGTGAGGGGGCCGCTGGCGCCTATCGCCACCGCGGCGGTTGACAGCGCGGCCACCCCGACCCACGGCGTGACAGCCAGCGCCCTGTTCCACTGACCCCCGACCAAGCGCACCCATTGATCATTGATCCACCATGTGGTCGGCTTTCCAACACGACCTGCAAGCAACACGATCCACAACAATCCGCATCCGACCAACAGCAGCGCCCCCGCGGTTGACCCCGGCCGGGGGTCACCGCCGACCAGCGGCCGCATCGGCGACTGGACCAGTACCACTACCGCGGCGATGCCGAGCAGTACCAATCCCAGACCGGGCAGCATCGCCCAGGACGGCCGAGCGACCAGCGCGATCACCGCCGCGATCACCACTACCGCCCCCACCCACGGTGCGGCACCCGGGCCACCTGGGTCTAAGGCGAGCAGCCGCAGCCAGCCGGGCAGCTGCTCGGGCATCACTGCGCCCACCCCATGCAACAGCACCGCGGGGCGCTGAATCACCACCGCCGGCCACGGCACCAGCAAACCCAATGGCAGCAGCACTACCGCGAACAGTCCGACCGCGCGGCGCAGCGTCGCCACCTGGGGGGCGGGGACCACGACGAAACCGACGACGACCACGACCAGCACCAGCAGGTGGATCAGGGGAGCGAATGCGCCGATCACCGCAAGGCCGAGCGCGGTGCCGGCCGCGGTGGACAACCAACCGCCTGTTCGCCCGACCGTTCCACCGCGCAGGACAGCGACGGAGCCGGCCAGTACCAGGGGAAGCAACAGGTGCACCAGCACCACATCCAGCCGGCCCTGCGCTAGCCCGGCGACGGCCGCCGGCAGCAACGCGTAGCCGGCCGCGGCCAGCGCGCGGCGCTCGCGGCTGACAGGTAGCGCACAAGTGGCTCGGTAGGCGGACAGAGCGGCCAGCGGCAGCTGGGCCAGCAGCAGCAGCGACACAGCAGCGGCAGGCGATCCCACCGGCAGGCCCAGCATGCCGATCACTGCCAGCGCGGCCGGTGGAGGGGCCGCGCTCCCGCCGCCGACTGGATGCCAGGAGGCCAGATAGGACGACCAGGTCTCGATCAAGCTCTCGATGGGGAGTAGCCGACCCCCGGCCAAGTCCAGTCCCAGTCGATGACGGTTCACCAGCAGGGCGAGCACGGTCATCGCAGCGGTGAGCAGCGTGGGGGGGGCGAGCAGGAATCGCCGGATGCGGGTGCCGATCCCGACGTCCACCAATGTCAGCACGTCGGAGCCGCTGCTATCGGCAGCGCGCTGCGCAGCATCGGGGTCGGAGTGCCTGGGCAGCGGGGAAGGCCGGGGGCGAGTGCGCGTGGCGACGTCGCCGGCGCCCTTCTCGGTTACCGATGCGACCACTGTGTGAGATCTGCGCCCGCCGTCCGATGACGACGGCGACAACGCTGACAATCCCGAGCGCGCCTCGTCATTCCCAGGAGGTTTCCCAGCAGTGCCCGACACACCGACCCCTCCTGTCCGTACCCCGTTGGTGGGGGCACACCGTACGTCGCCGGGTCAGCGTCGCGGACGCCGGGAGGTGTGCCCCGCTCAGACCACCCGGCGTTTAAGCCTGCGGCGCTCCCGCTCCGACAAGCCACCCCAGATGCCGAACCGCTCGTCGAATGCCAGCGCGTACTCCAGGCACTCAGCCCGGACCTCGCAACCCGCGCAAATCCGCTTCGCTTCCCTGGTCGAGCCGCCCTTCTCGGGGAAGAACGCTTCGGGGTCGGTCTGAGCGCACAGCGCCCGCTCCTGCCACTCCTGTTGGTCAGGCTCGTCGAACAGGCCACCACCCAACGGGACATGGGGGACCGGGGCCCACCGGTCCTGATGCAGGTCCCTGTTCTCTGGAGAGCTGCTGCCGCTGCCGTCCATCTCGTCCATGGCGGTCCGCCTCCTCGCCATAGAGTTCCTCCCCAGTTCGCGCCCCGGGCTGCGGCGAACAATAACAAGGATGTGATTACACCCCTGTCATCGGGGTTGCAACTGCCGAAAGCGATCACAGACTCATCCCCCGGCGTGTCGGAATTGACACGCGCAACGGCCTGGGAAATCAATGCGGATTGCCCCGGTGAGCGAACCGGGCGGTCAGTGAGCGAGGGTGAGTCCGTGCGCGCCACCGACCTGGTCCCCAGCCCGCTGTTCCTCCTGCTGCTGGCCGCCACGGTGGCCGGTGGCGCGCTCGCGGCGCTGCCCACCGGTCCGGCCCGGACCGCCGGTGTCGTGCTGTTGGTGCTCGGCGGGTGGGCGGTCGCGCTGTGCCTGCACGAGTTCGGCCACGCGCTGACCGCCTACCGGGGCGGCGACCGCTCGGTGCGCGCCAAGGGATACCTCACCCTCGACATCCGGCGCTATACCGACCCGGTGATGTCGCTGCTGGTGCCCTTGCTGCTGTTGGCCTTCGGTGGGATCCCGCTGCCCGGCGGCGCGGTGTGGATCAACCGCAACGCGCTGCGCTCGCGAGCGATCGCCTCGGCGGTGTCGCTGGCCGGCCCGTTGACCAATCTGGTGCTGGGTGCCGCACTGATCGCAGTGATCAGCATTGGGACCTTCCCGGACGGGCTCGCCGCCGGACTGTCCTACCTGGCCTTGGTGCAGGTGTTGGCGTTCGTGCTCAACATCCTGCCGGTACCGGGGCTGGACGGGTTCGGCGCTGTGGAGCCCTACCTGCCCGAACAGGCTCGCCGCATTGCCAATACCGTCGGCCTATACGCCATCGTGGCGCTCTTCTTGCTCGTCATCACCGTGCCTGCGGTGGCGGACGCGCTGTTCGGCGCCAGCTTCGCGCTCTTCGCCGTGCTCGGCGGCGACCCACTGGCAGCAGCTGCCGGCCTCCGGGAATTCCTGTTCTGGCGCTGATCGGTTACCGGCGCGGCGGATCAACGTCATAAACCGGCGTGGGTACCATCTGTATTGTCGCGGCAAAGGACGTGGGGATGGGTATAGCGGCTCGACTGGACGATTTCCAACGGCGCCATACCTGGTTGGGCTTCCCGGTGGCGGTGGTCTACAAGTTCATCGACGATCAGGGCGGCTACCTCGCTGTGCTGATCACCTACTACGGTTTCGCCTCGCTCTTTCCACTGCTGCTGTTACTGGTGAGTGTGCTGGGCTTCACGCTGGAAGGCGATCCCGCCCTGCAGCAGGCACTACTCGGCTCAGCGCTGCAGCAGTTTCCGATCATCGGCCCGCAACTGCAGCAGAACATCAGTGCGATCCGCGGCAGCACCCTCGGTGTGGTCCTGGGCATCATCGGCGCGGTCTACGGAGGGCTGGGTGTCTCGGTGGCCATCCAGACGGCGCTGAACCGGGTGTGGGCAGTGCCGCGCTTTGCCCGTCCCGACCCGGTGGTGTCCCGACTACGTGGTCTGGTGATGTTCATCCTTCTCGGTACGGTCATTCTGATAACCACCGCGCTGTCCGCCCTCGGCCCGCTGGCTGCCGGCTTCGGCTACGGCATTGGCACGGGAATCCGCGTCACCGCGACCGTCGTCGCTATTGCGGCGAACGTAGCCGTTTTCCTGATCGCATTCCGGGTGCTGACCGCCCGCGATGTTCGGTTGGCTGATCTGATGCCCGGAGCGATCGGCGCCGCGATCGCCGTCCAGGCGCTCCAGATGGTGGGCACGTTCCTGGCCAGGCGGGGGCTCAATGGAGTATCACAGCTCTACGGCGTGTTCGGACTGGTCCTCGGGTTGCTGGCCTGGCTGTACCTGCTGGCGATGATCCTGGTGTTGTGCGCCGAGATCAACGCGGTGCGGGCACGGCGGCTATGGCCCCGCAACCTACTCACCCCTTTCATCGACGACGTGGCGCTCACACCTGCCGACCAGGCCTCCTACCGCTTGTATGCGGACACCGAACGCTACAAACCCTTCGCGCGAGTGCGCACCACATTCGACCGCCAACCCTCCCCGCCCGATCCGAAGTGACACATGGATGCATGTGGTAGTGCAGCAGGCCGCTAGAGCAGCCATCAGCATCCATGTCGCGCTGGTGGACGTCGTCGAGCTGGATGGGGTTGCGTAGCGTCGGAGGTCGTGAAGGTCGTGGTGCTGGCCGGGGGCGTCGGTGGCGCCCGCTTCCTGCTCGGGGTGAAGGCCGCTCTGGGCCTGCCGGCCACCGGCGCCGGCGTCGATACTGGCCCCACCGAACACGAGATCACCGCGGTGGTGAACACCGGCGACGACATCTGGCTGCACGGTCTGCGGATCTGCCCGGATTTGGACACTTGCATGTACACCCTCGGCGGGGGAATCGACGTTGAGCGCGGCTGGGGGCGAGCCGGAGAAACCTGGGCCGTGAAAGCCGAATTGGAGCGCTACAGCGCCGATCCGGATTGGTTCGCACTGGGCGACCGTGACCTGGCCACGCATCTGGTCCGCACCCGGATGTTGCGGGCCGGCTACCCGCTGTCCGCGGTCACCGCGGCGCTGTGCCATCGATGGCGCCCAGGGGTGCGGCTGTTGCCGGCCACCGATGACCGTTGTGAGACCCACGTGGTGGTGGCCGACGCCCAGAACGATGACGCCCAGGGCCGTCGCGCATTGCACTTCCAGGAGTGGTGGATCCGGCACCGCGCCGCGCTGCCCGCCAGCGCATTCGTGTCGGTGGGCGCCGACGACGCCGAGCCGGGGGCTGGTGTGCTGGAGGCGCTCGCCGAAGCGGATGCAGTGCTGCTCGCGCCGTCCAATCCGGTGGTGTCGATCGGCAGCGTGCTGGCTATTCCGGGCATCCGACAGGCGCTGCGCAACACGCCCTGCCGGGTGATCGGGCTGTCCCCGATCGTCGGAGGCCGCGCGGTGCGCGGGATGGCCGACGCCTGCCTGACCGCGCTCGGCGTGCACTGCGACGCCGGTGCGGTCGGCAGGCACTACGGAGCCCGCTGCGGGGACGGGATCCTGGACGGGTGGCTGGTGCACATCGGGGATGCCGCAACGGTGCCGGGAGTTCAAGTCAGGGAGGTCCCGCTGCTGATGTCCGATGTGGCCGCGACCGCGGTGATGGCCAGGGCTGCCCTTGAGCTGGCCGGGCTGGCCGTATGACCGGGTTGGCCGTATGACCGGCATGGGGGACCACGCTGCCCGGGGGGAGGTCCGCATTCTGCCGGTCCGCGGGTTGCCCGAGTTCCGACCGGGGGACGATTTGATCGCCGCAGTGGCCAGCGCCGCCCCGTGGCTGGTCGACGACGACGTCGTCATCGTCACCAGCAAAGTAGTGTCCAAGGTGGAGGGACGGCTGTGTGCGGTTCCCACCGATCCGCTGGCCCGGGACGCCGCCCGTCGCAAGCTCGTCACGTCCGAGGCACGACAGGTGCTCGCCCGCCGCGGCCGTACTCTGATCACGGCGAACGCGCTAGGCGTGGTTCAGGCCGCCTCAGGAGTGGACGCGTCCAACGTGGAGCGCGATGAGGTCGCGCTGCTGCCCGTCGACCCGGATGCCAGCGCCGCACGGCTGCGGGCCGGGCTGGCCGCGGCACTGGGCGTCGACGTCGCCGTCGTGATCACCGACACCATGGGTCGAGCGTGGCGGGTCGGGCAGATCGATGCAGCGATCGGGGCCGCCGGTCGTAGCGTGCTGCACCGCTACGCAGGTACCGTCGACCGGCACGGCAACGAGCTTGTCACCACCGAAGTCGCAATCGCCGATGAGATCGCCGCGGCCGCCGACCTGGTCAAGGGGAAGCTGGGTGGGGTGCCGGTCGCGGTGCTGCGCGGGTTGCGCCGCGACGATGACGGTAGCACCGCGGCGGATCTGATCCGGCCGGTAGCCGATGACCTGTTCTGGTTGGGCACCGACGAGGCCATCAAGCACGGTCGTGCTCAGGGGCGGGCCGAGGCGGTACTGCTGCGCCGATCGGTTCGTTCGTTTCGCACCGAGCCGGTGAACCCGCAGATGCTTCGCCACGCGGTGGGGGTGGCGCTGAGCGCACCGGCACCGCACCACACCCGGCCGATTCGCTTCGTCTGGCTGGCCGACCGACAGGTCCGGCAGCGTCTGCTTGATGTGATGGCGCAAGCCTGGCGGGCCGACCTGCGTCGCGATGGGTTGGCCGAGGACCACATCGAACGCCGGATACGACGTGGGGATCTGCTCCGCAACGCGCCGGAGGTGCTGGTGCCGGTCGCGGTGCCCGACGGCGCGCACGACTACCCCGACGCGCGTAGGGAAGCCGCCGAGGAGGCGATGTTCACCGTCGCCGCAGGTGCCGCGGTGCATGGCCTGCTGGTGGCGCTGGCCGCCGAAGGCCTGGGCTCCTGCTGGGTCGGCTCGACGTTGTTCTGCCCGGACCTGGTCCGCGCCGAACTCGCCCTGCCGCCCGGCTGGCGGCCGCTCGGCGCGATCGCCGTCGGCTACCCTGCGGAACCGCTGCAGCCGCGCCCGGCGCGGGATCCCGATGATGGATTGGTACTGCGATGATCAGGATGACCACAGCTCCCAACGCCGCGGTACACGCCGACGCGGTGCAGTTGCTGTCCGGTTGGGCACCTGCTGATCCCGGGCAGCACGCGCTGCGCCATGCCTTTCTCGGGTTCCTGACCGCCCGCCCCGACGCCTGCGCCCGCTGCTGCGCACCCGGCCACCTGACCGCCTCTGCAGTGGTGCTCTCGCACGACCAAGCGCATGTGCTGCTCACCCTGCACCCTCGGGTCGGGCGTTGGCTGCAGCTCGGCGGACACTGCGAGGAAGGTGACGCCGGGCTCGCTGCAGCGGCATTGCGGGAGGCGACCGAGGAGTCCGGCATTGCCGGCCTGGAAATCGACCCCCGACCGCTGCACCTGGACGTGCATCCGATCACTTGCTCGCTGGGCTCACCCACCCGGCACTTCGATGTGCGGTTCCTGCTACGAGCACCGGCCCGAGCCACCCCGGTGCGCAGTTCGGAATCCGTGGACCTGGCCTGGTGGCCGGTGGACGGACTGCCACCCGACGTAGCGCCCGCGCTGGCTGCCCGCGACCGTGACAGGCAAATCAGCTCGGCGCGTCAGGGACCGCCTCCACGAGACTGATCATGCCAGTACTCGGCACGACGCGGGTCAATCGAAGCCGCGCCCGGCTGAACAACGCCTGGTATTCCGCCTCGGTACGCTGCCGACCACCAGTGGTCATGACCAGCATTTCCAAATCCGCAAGTTTGCCCATCGACGGCGCTGCAGCCTCCGGCAGCACGAGCTCAGCAAGCAGGACGCAGGCTGTGTCGGCCATCGCCGCCCGGCATGTGCTCAGGATTTGCACTGCATGGTCGTCGTCCCAGTCGTGGATGATGTTGCTCAGCAGGTAGGCATCGCCTCCGTCCGGTACCGAGTCGAAGAAGTCGCCGCTCACCACCTTGCAGCGGTCGATAACCTCAGTGCCGGAAATTCCTTCGTCGGCACCGGCCACGACTGCCGGCATATCGAACAGCACTCCCTGAAGATGCGGGTTAGCGGCCAGGATCGCGGCGAGCAGACCGCCACGCCCGCCGCCGACGTCCACTATCGTGCTGAACCGAGCGAAATCGTAAGCTTGTGCGATGCTAGCGGCCTCACTCGTGGATATCGAGTGCATTGCCGCATCAAAGACCGCTGCATCCTCGGGATGCTCCGCCAGGTAGTCGAAAACCTTCGAGCCATGAACCCGATCAAACGCCGATTCCCCGGTTCGGACAGTCTCGTACAGATCCGTCCACGGGTAACGGTGAAACGGCATCCCGACCATCGTCGCCCAGCCCCGCAATGAACCCGGGACGTCACTGCGCAACACCTCACCGAGCGGAGTCAGGGCGAACCGTCGATTCTCCAGCTCCGCGACGACGCCGACATCTCCAAGCGCTCGCAGCAACCGATACAACGCCGAGTCGTGGGCACCGACCAGCCCCGCAATCTCTTCTGCGTCCCGCGGGCCGGCCGCCAACGTGTCCGCAACTCCCATCCTGGCGAACACGCTGATCGCCTGGGAGACGAGAGCGCCCATGGTCAGCTCACGCATCACGACCGCAGGCGGTAGCTCCATTGGCGAGGCCGCCGGGACGGATGTTTCATCAAGTGCCATCGTGCCCTCTCCTGCATTGCTCGCGACTGCAACGTCACTTGTTCGATCTTCACCTGGGTAACGCAATCCCACGGTAGTGGTGAGACCAGTGAGCGGGAAGAGACCTCCAGCCGATCAAGGAAGTGCCTGTGGGTGTTCGATCGATCGCTGAGGTCAGGGTTTGCGACCGACCGCCCCGAGGACGCAGTGTTGCGCGGGGTCCAGCGGTTTGATCCGCGGGCCGTCGGGCCACCAGTCCGCGCACAGGGTCAACCCGGGCTCGACCAGTTCCAATCCGGGGAACATGCCTTCGATCTCGCTGCGGGTACGGAACCATCCGCTGCCCATCGGGCTGTGCAGGAAGACCTGTTCCAGCTTGCGGGCGAGCTCACTCAACTCTCTGGTTTCCGGATCGAAGAAGTGGCTGAGCGCCACGTAGGAGCCCGACGGCAGGGCCTCGATGTATTCGGCCATGATGCTCTGCGGACTGCGCTCCCCGTCGTAGTGGTGCAGCGTCGAGAGTTGGAACAGCGCGATCGGCTCCGAAAAGTCGAGGTACCTGCAGACGATCTCGTCGTTGAGGACTTGGCGTGGCTCGAAGATATCGGCAGCGCTGAAGTGGGTTTGGTTGTTCTCTTCGAGCAACGCCCGACCGTGCGCGAGCACCACCGGGTCGTTGTCGACGTAAACCACGTGGGCGTCCGGCTGCATTCGCTGGACGGCCTGATGAGTGTTCTCCGCGGTCGGCAGCCCCGACCCGCAGTCGAGGAACTGAGTGATACCTACCTCACCGGCGAGAAAGCGACTCACCCGGATCAGGAAGTTCCGGTTGTCCCAACCCACCTGGCCGATCTCCGGTGCGATCTGAGCGATTTGCCGGATGACCTCTCGGTCGATCTCGTAATTGTCCTTACCGCCAAGTGCCGCGTCGTAGACCCGGGCAATGCTCGCCTTGGTCGTGTCGATATAAATTGGGATGGCATCATCCGACAGGGGGGCGTCGGTACCGGGCATTGAGGTCCTCACATGCATTGCAGTACGGGTCTGGACACACCCAGGATATGAGCGTGGACGCGCGCGGTAAACCACGGGTGGCGCGTTGACCGTGTGCCACAGCGCGGTGCGTTGAGTGATCGGGTCCGCCGGGACCACGCGAAGTCAGGGTTTACGGCCGACCGCTCCGACGATGCAGTGCTGCACGGGGTCAAGGGGTTTGAGGTGCGGGCCGTCGGGCCACCAGTCGGCGCACCGGGTCAGTCCGGGCGCGACCAGTTCCAGACCCGGGAACATGCCCTCGATCTCAGTGCGGGTGCGGAACAGTCCACTACCCATCGGGCTGTGCAGGAAGACCTGTTCCATCTTCCGGGCAAGCTCGCTCAACTCGCCTGCGTCCTCAGGATCGAAGAAATGACTGAGCGCGACATACGAGCCCGACGGCAGGGCATCGATGTATTCGGCCATTATACTCTGCGGGCTTCGCTCACCGTCGTAATGATGCAGTGTCCCAAGCTGGAACAGCGCGATCGGCTCGGAGAAATCGAGGTACCTGCGGACGACCTCGTCGTTTATGATCTCGTGTGGCTGAAAGATATCGGCAGCGCTGAAATGGGTCTGATCATTTTCCTCGAGTAACGCACGGCCGTGTGCGACCACGATCGGGTCGTTGTCGATGTATACTACGCGGGCGTCCGGTTGGATTCGCTGCACGACCTGGTGCGTGTTCTCCGACGTGGGCAGTCCCGACCCGCAGTCGAGGAACTGGGTAATGCCGGTCTGGCTGGCGATGAATCGGGTCACCCGAATTAGAAAGCTCCGGTTGTCCAGGCCCAATCTGATGGCTTCCGGGGCGACCTGCTGGACCCGCCGAAGAACTTCTCGGTCGACCTCGTAATTGTCCTTACCGTTGAGAAAGGCGTCGTAGACCCGGGCAATGCTCGCCTTAGTCCGGTCGATACGAACTGGTGTGACATCATCCGACAGTGGGACGTCGGTATCGGACATCGAAGGCCTCACAAGCGCTGCAGTACGGGTCTGGACACAGCCAGGGTAGGAGCGTGGACGCGTCCGGTAAACCACGGGTGGAGTGTCGACCGTGTGCCACACCGCGGTACCTTGAGTGATCGGGTGTCCGCCAGCGACCGCGCTACATGGATGGGGACACCTGAATACACGGAGGTGCGTCATGGCCATAGACGATCCCGCTGAGTTATCTCCTGGTTCTGCGCTTGGTCACAGTAGCGGCCCCACGGCTCGCCGCATCGTGTTGGGCGCACGCCTGCGCCGGCTGCGGGAGGCCGCCGAGATCACCCGCGCAGAGGCCGGTTACGCCATCCGCGGTTCAGAATCGAAGATCAGCCGCCTCGAGCTCGGCAGGGTCAGCTTCAAACCGCGGGACGTGACCGACCTGCTCACCATGTACGGGGTGACGGATTCCGAGGAGCGCGAGGTGTTCCTCGAGATGGTCAAGGCCTCCAACGAGCCTGGCTGGTGGCATCGCTACACCGATATGCTGGCCGACTGGTTCCAGGACTACCTCGGGTTGGAGGAGTCGGCGTCCCGGATCCACACTTACGAGCTGCAGTTCCTGCCTGGCCTGATGCAGACCGAGGACTACGCGAGGGCGATCGCGACCCGCGGTTGGTTCCAGGTGGCGAACCAGAAGGCCGAACGCCAAGTCACGATGCGCATGCAGCGCCAGGCGCTACTTGCCAGCCCGGATGCACCCAAGCTGTGGGCGGTCATCGACGAGTCCGTGCTACACCGGCCGATCGGCGGCAGGCGGGTGATGCTGGCCCAGATCGAGCATCTCCTGGAACTCACCAAGCGGCCCAACATCACCCTGCAGGTAGTGCCCTACCAGCTCAGCGGGTACGGCGCTGAGGGTTCGTTTACGATGCTGCGCTTCGCTCTTCCCGAGCTGCCGGATGTGGTGTATATCGAGCACCTCAACGGCGCACTGTATCTGGACAAACGATCGGAGACTGAGCTGTACGCCAGGGTCTTCGACCGGCTGACGGTCGACGCCAGGACTCCAGACCACACCAGGCAACTACTGGCGAAGGTGCGCGCTCAGATCTGAGCGGCTGAGCCGCGCCTCGCCGCACACCCGTTCGATAGCCTGGCCCCCGCCAAACCACGCCTCTTGCTGGCCATGAACGCGCTCACCCGTACGTGCACGTGCATTTGAGGCGTGCGCCAGCACGTGCTAGCTTCGGGGCTCAATGCACGTGCATGCACCACCAGAACGGAGGCAACTATGTCGAAGCCGATTCGCAATGGTACGTCCGCCACCCGACTGGCTGGAGTGACCTGGCGAAAGAGCAGGCACAGCGGTCAGATCGGCAACTGCGTGGAGACGGCAGCACTGGACGGTGGGGAAATCGCATTGCGCAACTCGCGCTATCCGAGTGGCCCGGCGCTGGTCTTCACCCGTGATGAGATGGCCGCCTTCTTGGCCGGCGCCAAGGATGGCGAATTCGACGACCTCGCCAGCTGAGCCGACCAGCGCGGCGGTCACACCACAGTCCATCGAGGGTTTCGAGCGCCAGGACGCGGGGAGATGCACGAATCGAGGACCCGAGCGAAGTTAATGACTTGGTTCACCTGCAAATTCGACCGCACCGATCATGCGATCAGCGACGACAACATGGCAATCGGGTTTTCGTTTGGCGCCGGCCGATATGCGGCTCTCTGTGGTACCACGGTGTGTGTCTCATCATTAATGAGTCCACCGGGTCGTCGTTGCCCGTCGTGCGAGGCCATCGTGCAGCGGCTTGACCGCGAGTCGCTGCCTCGCAAGGTCGGGGTTCTCGCCCGCTATCTCGAGCGTGGCCAGCACCGCGACGACACAACGGACCTATGACTTGGCGAGGTCGTTTTCCGTGCTAATGAGCTTCCGTCGCCGGCCCGGTGGAGCCCACTGGCCCAACGACCGGCTCCAGCCAAGGCGGGGCCGGGGAGCACCACGAACGCCCCCGGCTTCGCAGTACCCCACCGTTGTACCGGATGGCCAGGCTCCGCCCCACTGTCCCAGGCCTGCGATCTTCACCCAGGCGAGGAGGCAAGCGTGAGCTGCGCTGCCGCGCTGACCGCCCGCTACCGGCCCGGGGTGGACGCCCAGGCGACGCACCCGGTGCACCTGGTCCCCCCGCTACCGGTTCGGACCGAGGTCGGCGCGGTCGGTGCGTTCTGCGGGGCATTGCTGTCCCTGCCGAAGCTGGAGACCGTCGAGCCCGGCCAGGGCGTGCCGTGCTCGATGTGTGTGCTACAGCACGCTGCCACCACGACGCAGGCTCCGCGCACCAACTACAGCTCGCTGGGCTGGCCGGTGCACGTGCATGGTGATCAACTAGTGCTACCGCTGGGACACTGCGCCACGGCACAGATCCTGCCGGTGGATCTGGCCGCGGCAATCACGCCGATCTTGGCCGCGCTTGATCGCCCGGTGCCGGTCCTGCTTCACCCGGACGCTCCGGGGTGTGGCGTAGTCATCGCAGGTGAGCCCTACGGCGTGCCGCTGCCCTGGCCCGAAACGGTGCAGGTGGTCACCGGGATGCTGGCGCTGCCACCCAGCCGCACCCCGCACGGGCCGGTGCGCTGGTATCAGCAAGCCCCATGCGATCCGTTGGCCAGCTGCCGGGAGATCGACGTCTTCGCGGCGATGCGCACCGCCGGGCGGGCCGCACACGGGCAGAGCGGAACTTAGAGCGCGCGGTAATCGCGGGGGCTGAACCGGGGACCGAAGCGGGGGCGGCGGAACCCGGAGGCCTCAACGTAGCGCACCGCCCGGTGCCGCTGCGGCAGGTAGGGCGCGAGGACTTCAAGCATGCCTTCGTCATCCAGTGGCCTGCCCAGCAGCGCGTAACCGACGACGGAGGGGATGTGGAAGTCGCCGACACTCACCGCATCGGCGTCCCCCCAGGCCCTTTGGGCTACCTCGGCGGCCGTCCAGATCCCGATTCCCGGGACCTTGCATAGCAGGTCACGACCGGCCTTACCGCCCAGTACCACCGCGCCCTCCAGCCGGTGCGCCACCGCAGCCGCCGCCAGCAGTGCCCGGCGCCGGGCGCAGTCCACCCCGGCACGGTGCCACTCCCAGTCGGGGATTGCGCGCACCGCCGCCGGGCTGGGCGGCACTCGCAGCCCACCGGGGCCCGGCGCCCGTTCTCCGAACCGCCAGCACAGCTCGCGCCATGAGCGCCGGGCTTCGATACCGGTGACCTTCTGCTCCAGCACGGCGGGCATCAGCACGTCCCACACCCGGCGGGTGGCGCCCAAGCGCAGGCCCGGCATCCTCCGTCGAGCTTGCGCGATCAGCGGGTGGTGCGAGACGAAAGCACTATCGTCATCGTCGGCACCGAGCAGCGCGGGCACGCCGTCCAGCGCCCAGATCGCGCCCGGTCCCCATGCGGTCGCCTGCACGGTGCCGTTGTCACGGCGCAACGCCAGGGTGGCGGCGCCTGCCGGCGTGGTGCTTGCGCGCCACACGGTGGCGTCGGCGTCCACCCGCATGGTGGGGTCGCCCCGGCCACGGCGCAGCGGAGCCAGCACCGCGCCGAGGTCCAGCGGACGCTCGGGCGTCCAGGACCGGTGATGCAACCCAGGGTCAATGCTTCGACCCTGCGAGCAGGTCTCAGGGTCAATGCTTCGACCCTGCGAGCAGGTCTCAGGGTCAATGCTTCGACCCTGCGAGCAGGTCTCAGACATCGGCGGAGAAGCGCACGCCACCGTCGGGCAGCACGACCCCCGGCCAGACCCGCAGGCCATGGCGCAACTCACAGCCCGCTCCGACCACCGCGCCGTCGCCGACCACCACGTCGTGGAGCACGGCGCCCGCACCCACCTGTGCGCCTGCGCCCAGCACGCTGCGCTGCAGATCTGCGCCGCTAGCGACCCGCGCGCGGTCCATCAGCACCGAGCCGAACACGTGCGCCCCGCTCTCCACCACGGCACCCGCACCCACCACCGAACCACCTCCCACCCGCGCATGCGCATGCACGGTAGCGTCGGGCAACAACAGCGCCTCCCCCACCGGCCCGGGCAGCTCAGGCGACGGCGCGAAGCCGCGTACGAGGTCCGCGGAGCCTTGCACAAACGCCGCTGGCGTGCCCAGGTCCAGCCAGTAGGAAGCGTCCACGTGAGCGTGCAGGCGAGCCCCGGCCGCTAACAGCCCCGGGAAGGTCTCGCGCTCCACCGACACCGGACGCCCGACCGGGATCGAGTCGATCACCTCCCGACGAAACACGTAGCAGCCGGCGTTGATCTGATCGGTCAAGGGAACGTCGGTCTTCTCCACGAATCCGAGGACCTGACCGTCCGGACTGGTCGGCACGCAGCCGAAAGCCCGAGGATCCGGTACCCGCACCAGGTGCAGCGTCACGTCCGCCCGCGCGGCGCGATGGGTTCGCACCACCTCGGCCGGGTCTAAACCGGAAAGCACGTCACCGTTGAACACCAGCACAGTGGGCTCGCTCAACGCAGACGCAACGTTGCGGATCCCGCCTCCGGTGCCCAACGGCTCGTCCTCGACGATGTAGTCCAGTTTCAGGCCCAGTGCGGACCCATCACCGAAGTAGGCCGCGAATACCTCGGCGCGATACGAGGTGCCCAGGATCACATGCCGCACCCCAGCGGCGCGGATCCGGCCCAGCAGGTGGGTAAGGAATGGCACACCCGCGGTGGGCAGCATCGGTTTGGGCGCGGACAGGGTGAGTGGCCTCATCCGGGTGCCCAGACCTCCAACCAGCACCACGGCCTCGACACCGGGCAGCGGTGTCGGCGCGGCCGAACGCAACACCATGGCACTGTCTCCTCGACGCTTTACCACCTATCGCGGGTGGCGACTAGTGTGGCCGCTGAATGCTTCAATGCGGGCGGCGGGCCACCCAGGCGGGTGCCCCGTGGCGACGCAGGAGCGACAGGAGGCGTATCCCGTGGACGCTCTACAGCGCGCTGAGCAGGTGTTGGCTCGCGCAAGGGCCCGCCGGGCCGACATTGTCACTCCTGATTCGGCGACCTCGCCGATGGACCAGGCCAACACTGTGCAGATTCCGCTGACGATGGTGGCCGCTGCGGATCCCCGAGCTGCCGAACCCGACGACACGATCATCGTCCCGAACGCTGTCTTCGGCCGGGAAGTGCCTGCGCGCCGCGACGTCGGTTCGACCCGTCCACACCGCTGACGATCAGCGCACCCAGCCGGGTCCACGGTCAGAGAAAAGGTCGAGCTACCCTCGCCGTGCGCCGCGACGCACCAGTTGAGACCGGCCGGCCAATCCGGCTCGCAGCGCCAGCCGCAGCGGAGCACGCAGCGGACCGACGTGCCGGTCGGCGAGGTAGCGGTACATGCTGCGATGGTGCTCGGCGAGCATCAGCTCGGAGACTCGGCTGGTGGCGTGTCCCCCGAGGTGGGTTACCTCCGCGGTCGGCACGTAGACATTGAGCCATCCCGCTTGAACCAACCGATCGCCCAGGTCGACGTCCTCCAAGTACATGAAGTAGCGAGAGTCGAAGCCGCCGACGGACTCGAATGCGGCCCGGCGCAACAGCAAACAAGACCCGGACAACCATTCCGCGGTCCGCTCACCTAAGGCGGTGTCGGACTGCCGATAGGTCGTGGTCCAGGGATTGCCCGGCCAGACCTGACCGAGCACTGCGTGTCCGATACCGCGACCCAGTGCGGGCAGCAGCCGCGCCGATGGGTACACCGTCTCGTCGGGTTGGCGGATCAGCGGCCCCAGTGCACCCGCCCTTGGCCACCGATCCCCAGCCGCGAGCAGCTCGTCGAGGCTACCGGGGTGCCACTCGATGTCCGGATTGGCCACCACCACCCAGCCCACTTCCGGTCCGAACTCGGCGATCCCACGGTTGGCGGCGCTGCCGTATCCGACGTTCTCCCCGATGTGCAGCAATTGCACACCGTCGCGGCACATCGCGCGCTCCGGGGCTCCGTCGGTAGATCCATTGTCGGCCAGCAACACCCGCAGCGGCCTGCTGGTTGCCTTACCGATCGAATCCAGGAATGTCTCGAGCGTGTCGCCAGGCGAGTAAGTCACCGTGACGACGGCGAGTTCCTGGCCGTAGGAATAGCGGGGGGTCACGGCGTCCGATTCTGCACCCGGGACCGCTCGGCGTAGCTAGCGGGACCGCCGATGCGTCACTACGGCGTTGTCGTAGACCCTCCGGTGGAGCGCCGCGCTGCTTGCCCAGGAGAATTCCTTCGCGCGCCGCTGTGCGGCGGCCGAGAGCTCGGCCCGGCGGGCCGGGTCATCGATCAGCTCCAAAATCCCCGCGGCGATGTCCTCGGCTTCGATGCCGCAGTAGGCCACTGCGTCCGCGCCCACCTCGGGGATCGCCAACCGGCGCGTGGTGAGTACCGCCGCCCCGGCTGCCATCGCCTCCAGCACCGGTAGCCCGAACCCCTCCCCCAACGACGGGTAGGCCACCACCGCCGCGCCACCGAGGAATCCGGAAAGCTCGGCCAACGGGAGGTAACCGGCTCGGATCACCCGCACCCGGTGCGGCACGGCCTGCAGTGCGCGCTCCACGTGGCTGTCCCAGCCCGGTTGTCCGGCCAGCACCAGGGCAGGTGGGTCGGGCCTGCTCCCGAGGGCACGGTGCGCTCGGGCGAACCCACGGATCAGGGCGGGCACGTTCTTGCGCGGCTCGAGCGCTCCGAGGAACGCCACGTACTGCGTTTCGCTCAGCCGCAACCGATTCCGCACCGCACGCACCTCCTCCGGCGAGGGTGGGTGGAAGCGGTCGGCATCTACCCCGTGGTGTATCACGTGCAGAGCGCGGTGCTCGACCCCTGCGACCCGCCCCAGCTCCCGGGCTGCCGATTCACTGGGAACGACGCAGGCAGCGGCGCGGCGCAGCGAAGTTCGCGTCCAGCCTCGGAAGAAACGGGCCTTGACCGGCGAGTGCAGCTCCGGATCGGTGAAGAAGGTGGCGTCGTGCAACGTCACCACTGTGGCAACCCGGCCCGCCAGCGGCATCGTGTAGTGCGGGCAGTGCAACACGTCGGCCCGCACCCGGCCGGCCAGCCAGGGCAGCGTGGTCTGCTCCCAGGTCAGCCGCCCGGTCCGGGTGGCGACCGGGTCGGCAGCGGGCAGCACGTCAGCGTGCGGGGCCAGCCCGGCATAGAGCTCGGCGTCGCGTGGCTGGCACAGCACCATCGGAGCCGCACCGTCGGCCTCCAGCGCGGCAACTAGGCAATCCACGTACCGCCCGACGCCACCACGATCGGCCGGCACCGCCGTCGCATCGATGAGCACCCGAGGCTCGGACACGCAGGGAGCTTACGACGGTACTGTCGGTGACGGCCTTCGGCGTAGCTCAACGTGTACTGCCCAGACCCGGCGAGCAGTGCACTCCCAGGTGAACCGCTGCGCCCGACGCCGACCTGAAGCGACCATGCCCTGCGCGCGGGTGGAGTCGGACAGCACCGTACGCAGAGCGGTGGCCAGCGCGGCCGGGTCGTTGCGCTGGACCGTCACGCCGGCGCCACCGGCAACCTCGACCAACGCGGGATCGTCGGAATGCACTACCGGCACCCCGGCCGCCATCGCTTCCAGCACCGGCAGGCCGAATCCCTCCGCGAGGCTGGGTGCTGCGAGCACCGCTGCGCCGTGCAGGGCGACGGCCAGTTCAGGGTCGCTGATCCTGCCCAACACATACACCCGCCCCGGATCCAACCCGGACCGTCTGGCAAGCGCAGCCGGGTCAACCCGCCCCCAACCGGGCTGACCGGCCAGTACCACGGGCAGGTCCGGGGCATGTGGCGCGGCCAACGCGGCAAGCAGCGTGTCGATCCCCTTGCGCGGTTCAACAGTGCCGACCGCCAACACGTAGCGGGGCGGTAGGCCCAAGCGGTTGGCGATGCCGGCGGCGTCTTCCGGCAGGCGTATCACCGCCCCGGTGACTCCTTCGCCGACCACGTGCACCCGAGCCTGGCAGGGCACCCGGAGCGGCAAGTCGTCGGCGACCGCAGCGGTGGGCACCACCAGGGCGCTCGCCCGGCGGGCCGCCCGCCCGATCATCCGGCGGTGCCAGCCGACCCCGCGCCGGGTCAGCCCATCAGGATGGGTCCAGGGCACCGTGTCATGCACCGTGACCACCAGGTCGCAGCCGCGGCGGGGCGCAGGCGGGGCCAAGGGTGTCGGGGCATGCAGGGCGTCACCAGCCGGCCACAGCGGGACGCCGGCATCCCAGGCGGTGACGAGCGCCCGGTGGGGCAGCGGCAACACCTGCGGCCCTTCCACCCCGGGGATCATGGCCGGGGTCGGATCGGCGTGGCGCGCCACCACACCGCCCACCGTCCAGCCGACCGGCGCGGTCGCCGCGAGCGCCGCAGTGAGCTCGCGAGAGTACCGCCCGGTGCCGCCCGGCACCGGCGCGAGCAACTGCTCCAGCAGCACCACCAGCTTCGGCACGCCCGGGAGTGTGGCACGGGTACCGTCACGCGCCGTGGTAGCGCTGTCAGCAGACGCCCGAACCACGGTAGTGGTGGTCACCTGGAGAGGCCGTGGGCTCGTCGGGCGCTGCCTGGACGCACTGGCCGCCCAGACCCGGTTGCACCACGTGCTGGTGGTTGACAACGCCTCGACTGACGGAACCGCCGACGAGATCGCTGGGCATCCGCTGCACCCCCGGGTGCTGCGGATGACGCGAAATACCGGCTACGCCGGCGCACTGGCGGCAGCGCTGCCGCAGGTCAGCACGCCATTGATGGCGTGGCTCAACGACGACGCCGAGCCCGAGCCGGGGTGGCTCGCGGCCCTGGAGAAGGCACTGGACGGCGATGACATGGCCGCCGCCGCGGCCTCGGTGCTGTATGCCGGGGATGGCACCGTGTCCTCGACGGGCGTGGCGCTCACCCGCATCGGGTACGGCCGGGACACCATCGCAGCGCTGCCGTTCGGGTTCTGCGGTGGGGCGGCGCTGCTGCGTACGGATGCACTGCGTGCCGCGGGCGGCGTCCCGGACTCACTGTTCTGCTACTACGAAGACACCGACACATCATGGCGGTTGCGGCTGTCGGGCTACCGGGTGCTTGCGGTGCCCAGCGCCGGGGTCCGGCATGTCGGCGGCGCCTCGGCGCGGCACGGCACGGCAGCCTTTCACCGCTGGAATGAGCGCAATCGGTTGCTGGTACTGCTGCGGTGCGCACCGGCCGGGGTGGCTACTCGGGAGCTGGCCCGCTTCGCCGGTCTGACCCTGGCACTGCCGTTTCGCCGCAACCGTCCCGCGGCGCCCAACTTCGCGCTGCGGCTGCGGCTCCAGGTGCTCGCGGAGGTGACAGCTCGGCTGCCCACAACCCTGCTCGCGCGCCACCAGGTCGGCCGGCGTGCCACGGTTGCCCGCGCAGCCGTGTGGTCCACCTGGGCCGGCCGACCCTGAACCGCCGCCAGCCGCACGGGCGCATTCAGCGGCCTGAGCGGAGTTATTCGGCGCTCCCAAACCCCGCTGAGCCCACTGAATGCGGGATGGGGCACGCTGAGCGGCCGCTGAAGGAGGGACGTCTGGCGTGGGCGAGCATGCGTTGCCGAGGGTGTCGGTGATCGTGGTCAACTACCGCGGCGCCGAGCACACCGTCACCTGCCTGCGAGCGTTGCGCGACGAGCTGGACTGGCCCACCGAGGCGCTCGAGCTGATCTGCGTGGACAACGCCTCGGGCGACGACAGCGTGCAGCGGATTTCCGCCGCTGTACCACAGGCCCGACTGATCCGCTCGGCCATCAACACCGGGTTCGCCGGCGGCTGCAATCTCGGGGTCGCCAAAGCCACCGGCTCGATCGTCGGCTTTCTCAACAGTGACGCGCGGCCACACCGCGACTGGCTGCGCGCCGCGGTTGAGGTGCTGCGTGCCGATCGCGGCGTTGCCGCGGTGGCCAGCAAGGTGCTGGACTGGGAGGGCGAGCGAATCGACTACGTCGACGGCGGTCTGACCTGGTACGGGATGGGCTACAAGCCGCATATCGGCGAATCCGACGACGGTGCCCATGACACCGCCCGCGACGTGCTGTTCGGCACCGGCGCCGCGTTGCTGGTGCGGCGCGATCTCTTCACCCAACTCGGCGGGTTCGACGAGCGATTCTTCATGTTCTGCGAGGACGTTGACCTCGGCTGGCGGCTCAACTTGCGCGGATATCGGGTGCGCTACGAGCCCCGGTCGATCGCCTACCACCGCCACCACGCCTCGCTGCATGGTGTCGATCCGGCCCGCGAGACGTACCTGCTGGAACGCAACGCGCTCGCCGCGCTGTACAAGAACGTCTCCGACGAGACCCTGAGCACCGTGCTGCCCGCCGCGCTCGCGTTGGCGGTGCGGCGCGCCACCGCCCGGGGCGAGTGCGACCCGACTGAGCTGGAGCTGACCCGCCGCCGCCCGAGTCCAGACACTGCTGGCCCGATGGCCGTACCTGCGGTGACCATGGCCGGGATTTACGCCATCGACCGGTTCGTCGAGATGCTGCCCTCGCTGGCCGCGTCGCGACGGGCTGAGCAGGCCGTTCGGGTCCGCACCGACGCCGACCTGCTCCCGCTGATGCGCAACGCCTTGGAGCGTGTCTCCCCCGAGGTCAACTACCTGCTCGCGCACGACGCGATCGTCGAGGCACTCGGTGTCGCGCGGGTATACGGGGCTCGCCGGCGGATCCTCGTCATCACCGCGGATGCGGTATCGGAACGGATGGCCGGGCCGGCGATCCGGGCCTGGAACATGGCCGAGTTGCTGTCCGGCGAGCACGACGTGCGGCTGATCAGCCTCAACCAGCGCTGCTCGGCACCTTCTTTTTTGGGCCAGCCCCCGGCCTTCGACGTGCGACAAGGAACCCGCCGATCGATCGGCCCCGAGCTGGACTGGGCACAGTTGGTGGTCCTTCAAGGCCACGTGCTCGAGCAGGTTCCGTCACTAAAGACGTCCAACCACATCGTCATCGTCGACATCTACGACCCGATGCACCTCGAGCAACTCGAGCAGGGTCGTGATCTGGGAGACGGTCAGCGCGCGCAGGTCGTCGAGGCGGTCACTTCGGTGCTGTCGACCCAGTTACGCCGCGGCGATTTCTTCCTGTGTGCGTCGGAACGGCAGCGGCATTTTTGGCTCGGGCACCTGGCGGCGATCGGGCGGTTGACCCCCACCGTCTACGACGCCGACCCGACGACGCGTTCGTTGCTCGCGGTGGCCCCGTTCGGGCTGTCCGGCAAACCACCGCAGCGCACCGGACCGGGCTTGCGCGACGCGCTGGGATTCGGGTCGCGGGAGAAGGTCGTGCTGTGGGCCGGGGGTGTCTACTCCTGGTTCGACCCATTGACTTTGCTGCATGCCGTGCACGCGCTGCGCGCCGACCACGACGACCTACGTCTGGTGTTCCTCGGGATGCGCCACCCGAACCCGGACGTGCCGGAGATGGGCATGGCCGGGCAGACCCGCCAGCTCGCCCAGACCCTCGGGCTCACCGGCGAAAAGGTGTTCTTCAACGAGACCTGGGTGCCCTACGCCGACCGGCAGAACTGGCTGCTCGACGCCGACGCCGGCGTCACCACGCATTTCGAGCACGTCGAGACCACCTTCGCCTTCCGCACCCGGGTATTGGACTACCTGTGGGCGGGGTTGCCCATCGTCACCACCGACGGCGACACCTTCGCCGAGCTGGTGGCTACCGAGGACCTCGGCGTGGTGGTACCCGCTGAGGATCCGGCTGCGCTGGCCGCGGCGCTGCAGCGGGTGCTTTACGACGACGCCTTCGCTGCCGGCTGCCGGGAGCGGATCGCGGCGGTGGCACAGCACTTCACCTGGGAGGCGGTGCTGGCGCCGCTGGTCGAGTTCTGCCAACACCCACGACCTGCGCCTGATCGACTGCGCGGCGCCCCGCCGGTTGCGGCCGCACGTCGCAACGGGATGGCCGGCGTGCTGCGTCGCGATGCCGCCCTGATCCGCTGCTACCTCGCCGCTGGTGGACCCGGCGAGGTAGCCCGAAAAGCCGCAGGACGGTTGCGCAGGTGGACGAAGCCCTGGTGAGTGGCAAACAGCGTTATAGCACTCAATGCCGCTCACCAGGCGACGCCACCCAGGTGCTGGTTGATGGCACGCCGCTGCTCGGGCAGCGCACCGGGATCGGTCGCTACACCGCCGCGCTGCTGCGCGAACTCGCGACCCGCGCCGATGTCGACGTCATCGTCACCGCGTTCACGGCCCGCGGCCAGGTTGCGCTGCGCGGTGCGGTACCCCCCGGGGTGGCGGTGCGCGGTGGCCCGGTGCCGGCCCGGGCGTTGCGCGCGTTGTGGCAGCGCTTCAGCTGGCCACCGACGGAACTGCTCGCCGCCAACGCCGACGTGCTGCACGCCACCAACTTCGTGCTGCCGCCGTCGAAGCGCGCCCACGGCGTCGTCACTGTGCACGACCTGGCGTTCCTGGACCGCCCGGAGCACCTGGACCCGCAACAGCGCGGCCTGCCCGACCTGGTCAGAAACTCGGTGGCTCGGGCGGTTGTGGTATGCACTCCCAGCAGCGCGGTGGCACAGCAAGTGACCAGCCGGCTCGACATCCCCGCGCAGCGGATCGTGGTCACCCCGTTGGGCGTGGACCGATCATGGTTCGGCGCTGCCGCGCCCACCAAAGCGCTACGCACGACGCTGGGGTTGCCGCCCCGGTACTTGCTGTTCGTCGGTGCCGCCCAGCCGCGCAAGGGCCTCGACGTACTGCTCGAGGCGCACGCGTCACAATCCGGCCTCGCGCCGCTCGTGCTCACCGGGCCGGCAGGCTGGGGCCCGGCGCCGGTGACCTCGTCTCGGGTGCACACGGTGGGTTACCTCAAGGAAACCGACCTTCGCTGTGTGGTCGCCGGGG